>NZ_CP139979.1:4777500-5077500 GCF_034424525.1 Sphingobium yanoikuyae | reverse complement strand
TCCGGGGGGTAGTTGAGGTCGTTATTCTTGACGGTATGGGCAATGCCCTGGTCGAAGCCGCCGGCGCCCAGATCGATATCGGTCGGCCGGTCGCTCTTCATCAGCGGCAGCATGCCTTCCAGCCAGCCGGTGAGCAGGCTGCCCATATATTCGCCGCGATATTGCTTATAGGCCTCGATGAAGGTCTTCTGCGCGACCACCACGTCGAGCGGCCGAGTGCGGGCGCAGGCATCGGCATATTTGTCGGTCTCCGCCTCCAGCGCGTCGCGCGGCACGACGGCGTTGACGAAGTTGCAGTCCATCATCTCGGCGGCGGTGAAGGGGCGGCCGGTGAACAGCATTTCGGAAAAGCGGCGGATGCCGACCATTTCCAGCCATTGCCACATGCGCGGCCCCCATCCGGCGTAGCGGAAGGAGGGATGGCCAAAGAGCGCATCGTCGGACGATACGATCAGGTCGGCGTCGGCGCACTGGTAGAAATGCCAGCCATAGCAATAGCCCTTGGCCTCGACGATGCTGATCTTCTTGAATTCCTGCAGCGGCCGGTTGCCGGCATAGCCCTTGGCATAATGGTCGGTCAGGCCATGAAGGAAGCGATAGGAACCGGGCGGCGGATAGCGCACGTCGGGATCGTCAATCTCCAGGTCGGGCAGGAAATCATCCTCCGCGCCGGGATGCAGATACATGTCGCCATGTTCGTTGATGTCGCCGCCCGATCCCAGATCCTGGCCGGCGCCACGGATCACCAGCACCTTCACATCATCGTCGATATTCGCCTTGTGGACGATCTCGCCGAACAGCAGGCGCATGCCGATCGTCGTCGTGTTCGCCTTGCCCGGCCGGTCGAAGGTGATGGTCGCGATCTTGCGCGCCCGGTCCTTCTCATAATGCACGAACTGCGCCGCCTCGCGCTTCAGCGCTGCCGCGCTTGCCCTGGCCATGCCGCCCTCTCCCATCCTTCTTATGCCCGGCAGGCTGGCACGGGGCGGCGATGGCGTATTGGCATTAGGCGCAGCTTTATCGATATGATACGCAGCGAAGTAGCAAGCAGGCAGACAGGCGCGCGATGGAGGAGCAGGATTTTTTCTTCGGGCTGGAGGGTCCGCTGGAAGCGGTACCGGCCGCCGGCCAGATGCGCGCGGCCAATCTGCGTGGCTTTTCCGACTATGTCCGCGCGCGCGGTGGGGCGCCGCGCCGCATTCTCGCCCAGCATGGCCTCGACCCGATGGTGCTGGCCGATCCCGACAGCCATATCGCCTGCCAGCAGGTGGCGGCGATGTTCGAATATTGCAGCCTGCTGTTCGACGATCCGCTGTTCGGCCTGCACCTTGCCGCCACCCAGGATGCCGACATTTTCGGCAGCGTCACCGCCGTCTGCCGCGCCGCGCCGGACCTGCGCGCCGCGATCGCCAGCCTGATCCGCTATCTGCCGGTCGCCCATTCGCCCGAGGCGCAGCTGGAACTGGTGGACGATGGCGGCATGGCCGAACTGCGCTGGGTGGTCGGCGCCGATCTCGGCTTCAACGACCAGGCCAATTATCAGGCGATGATGCTGATCCTGCTGCTGTTGCGGACCGTCAGCGGCCAGCGCTTCCGTGCCGCCTGGGTGCAATGTTCCGCCGACCCCAGCCCGCGCGAACTGATCGAGATAGAGGCGTTGCTGGGCACGGCCGTCCGCCCGCGCGCGCCGGGCAACGCGATCGGCTTTTCCGCCGCCTTGCTCGACACGCCGATCGCGACGGCCAATCGGCTGACCTATCGGCTGGTCGGCGGCTATCTGGGTCGGCTGCGCCTGTTCAACCATGCCGACATGGCGGAAAGGGCGCGATCCTATGTGCGCGGCGCGCTGCCGGCGGGGACATGTGCGATCGAGCGCTGCGCCGACCGGATGGGCCTGTCGGTGCGGACGCTGCAGAGCCGGCTTGCCGCCCATGGCCTGCATTTCAGCGATCTGGTCGAGGAACAGCGCGAGCAACTCGCCCGCATCTATCTGCGCCAGACGCCGATGCCGATCGACGAGGTGGCGGAGCGGCTGGGCTATGCCGAACAGACCAGCTTCGGCCGTGCGTTCAAGCGCTGGACCGGGCAGACGCCGCGGCAGTTTCGTAACGCCTAGCGCAGCAGCCGCACCCAGGCATCGGACAGCGCCTCCAGGCCGAAATGATCGATCCGGTCGCCGGGGCGGATCGCGGTGGCGAGATCGAGCTGCCGTGCCAGCGCATCGGCCATCGCCGCCGCATCGGCGGGGTCCACCAGCAGGCCGCACCGTCCATCATCGAGCAGGTCGACGGCGTTGCCGGCGCTACGCGACGCGACGATCGGCACATCCACGGCCATCGCTTCCAACAGGACATTGGGTGATCCCTCCCACCAGCTGGGCAGGACAAAGGCATCGGCATGGGCCAGCCAGGGAAAGACATTGTCGACCGTGCCGGGCAGGTCGAGATCATCAGCCATACCGAGCGCCTTCGCCTGCGCCCGCAGGCTGTCGCAGGCGCGGTCGCGGCTTTCGCCCAGGATGATGAGCCGCGCGGGTCGCTCCCGCCGCAGCAGTGCAAAGGCCGCGAGCAAGGTCGCGAAATTCTTCTGCGGCGCCAGCCGGCCGATCGCGAGGATCACCGGCGGCTGTCGGCCCATCCAGCGATGCGGCACTGGCCCGTCCGCCAGGAAGCGGGCGGCATCGGCATCGATGCCATTGGGGATTACCGCCACCTTGCCCGCCCGCGCCGCGCCGGCAAAAGCAGGCGTATCCGCCAGGGTCGGCGACACCAGCACCAGATGATCGGCGTCGCGCGCCAGCAGCCGCGCCATCGCGGTGCGGCTGAGGCGCCCGAGCCCACCTGATGGCGCCCCCGCCGCATTGCGCATGATGTCGTTGCTGATGCGATAGATGCGCCGCACGTCGCGCAGCCCCTGGCTCGCCGCCCAGGCGGTGCCATGGCCATGATTGCCCGCCGAAATCAGCGTCGCTTGCCCCCGCGATCGCAAATGCCGCCGCAGCGCCGCGATCGCCTGCAGCTTTTCGCGCGGGCGCGACGGGTTTGGCCCGGCCAGCAGCGCATGATGCGGCACGCCGGTCACGCCCTCGCCACCCGGCAGCGCCGTCACCAGTTCGACCGCCAAACCGCGCGCCACCAGTTCGGCGGCCAGGATACGGACATTGCGCACCACGCCGGTCGCGGCCAGCGCATGGACATAGAGGATGATCACGCCCGGCGCGCGTCGCGCTCGATCGCGCCGGCCGCCTGCCAGCGCTGCGGCGGCAAATGGCGCAGATGATGGCAATAGAGCGCGCCCAGCCGGCTGTCGGCCAGCCCCCGGCCGCTCACCAGTTGCATGATGTCGGTGCCGGGGTTCCAGTTGCCCTCGACCAGCACCGGGCCGTCCGGCGTCAGGCCAATATCCCAGCCGATCACGGTAAAGCCCGATCGAAAGGCGAGATGCGCCCGCAACGCCAGCGCCACGGCGGCATCGAGATCGGGCACCGGCCGGCCGCTAATGGGCGCACCGGTCAGCGGATGCCGGTCGAAGCGGATCGGCGCGCCGTCCGGTGCCGCCTGCCACACAGGGCCGCAGCGCCCGTCGGCATCGACCGACAGCACCAGATTGCCGGCGTTGAAATTATCCACAGGGCGCCCGCCGCCGGCAGACAGGCGCAGCGCCAGCGCGCAGGCCTCGGGCGTGCCGACCTCGTCCAGACAGGTAACGACCCGCAAGGTCGGCAGCGCGCCCGGCGACATGTCCGCCAGCGCTTCATGGGTGGCCAGGCAGCGCTGGATCACCCCGCCGGCCGCCCAGATCGCCAGCAGGCGCGCGCGCAGCGCATCGTCGGCGATCGGCCCTTCCGCGCCTTCCCAGCGCCCGCCCTTCTTTGCGAAACGCACCACGCCTTGCCCCTTGGAGCAGTAGCTGGGCTTGGCGATGATGACGCTCTGGCCATGCAGCCAGCTGGCGATATCACTCGTCTCCAGCGTGAAGCTGTCGGGCAGCGGCAAGCCGGCGGCAGCAGCTTTCCGGGCGAAAAGCTGCTTGTTCTTGAGCGGATTGGCCTCGGCCGGGAAGGCACCGGGATTGAGCAGCCGATGCAGCCCCTTGCGATCGCGCATGCTGATCCCCTGCGCCCGCACCGCATCGCACAGCAGGCGCCGTTCCGACGCCGCCCAGCCACTGCGCCCGCTCGCCGCGATCAGCCGCGCAACCGTTCGCCGGCCCAGCGGCCAGTGGCGACGCAATCCGTCATGATAGGCCGCCAGCAGGACATTGCCGTCAGCCGGGGGCAGCGCACGCAGCGTGAACAAGGGTCAGGCCGCCTCGACCCGTGCCAGCCGCCGCTCCAGCAATTCGCTTGCCACGCCATGGCTGCGCGCATTGTCGACGTCGATCGCGACCGCGCCGTCGCTCAGGATCACCGGCGCGATCACCATGCGGAAGCGGCGGGAGAAGCGCGCAAAGGCCTGGCCCAGCGTGCCGATGCCGAAGCGGAAACGGATCAGGTTGAGCAGGCCGAAGGCGCCGATGATGCGCATCGGATGCTTCACGAATTGCCCGCCCGAGCGGAAGGTCTCGGCCGCCGCCAGCGCCTTTGCATCCTTCAGCCAATAGGTGTTGCAGTTGGAAAATTCGTCGTCGGCGAAGCGATAGAATTTGCGTTGCCCCTGCGGATGCGCCGCCAGCACCGACGCGCGCCGGGTGAAGGCGACGGCGGCGTTCGCACCCTGCGCCGCGCAGCCGTCCAGCATTTCGGCCAGGGCATCGGGCGTCAGCAGCACATTATCGGCGGTGGTGATGAGCAACGGGAAGCGGGCGCCATCGGTCGCCGCCAGCACGGAATCAACCAGATTGGGCCGGGCCGGAATCGCGACCAGCCGCCCGGTGTTCCGTAGCCCCCGCAGCTGCGGCAGGGTGTCGAGCACCGCCACATCCTCGATCGCGACGCGGATCTCGCCAATGCGCGGACTGGCCGCCAGCGCCTCGATCACATGGACCAACATCGGCTGGCCGACCACCGGGACCAGGCATTTATGGGTAACGCCCGCCGCCTGCGCGAGCGGATCGGTTGCGCCGTCGCGCTTGCCGGCAAGCACCAGCGCCGTTGCCGTGCCGGGCATCAGGCGGCCTCCAGCACCGGCATTCCGGTCAGCAGGCCATGGCGGGCCAGGCTGTGCGCGACGATGGTTTCGACCAGGCTCTGATGATCGACGCCCATCGACGCGGCAGAGCGCGAGATCGTCTTTTTCGACCAGAGATTGCAGGACAGGTTCACTTCCATGAACAGCAGCTCGCCCGACGCCGGATCGTAGCGATACTCGAACCGGCCATAGTCGAACGGCCAGAGTTCGGGCAGCAGGCGGCGGGTCATATCCTCCAGCCGCGTCCGCAGGTCATGGTCCTCGACCAGGATCAGCGGATCATCGCCCGCATCGATCAAGCCGCGCTTCTCCTCATAGCTGCGTTCGCGATGCGGATCGGCCGGCACATACATCATCGGCGGGAGAATCCAGGGCTGGCCACCGCTGCCGCCGACGACCGGCACGGCCACGTCGAGCAAGGGCGCCCAGGCCTCGACCAGCACGTCATGGCCCAGGCCATGGAGATGATCGGCATGGGCATGGGCCTCCGCCCAGCTGTCGACCATTGCGAGGCCCCAGGAGGCCGAGGACGCGTTGGGCTTCACCACCAGCCGTTCCGCCTGAAATTCCGGGCCGGCCGGCATCGCGCCGCGGCGCAGGATGCGCGCTGGCATGGTCGGCACGCCATGGGCGCGGGCGATCAGCTTGGAGAGATATTTGTCGTCGGACACGCCACGGACGATCGGGCTTGCCCCCAGGAAGGGCACACCGCGCCAGGACAGCAGGAGCGGCGCCAGCATCTCGCTATTCTGGAATCCCCCGCGATTGAGCAGGGTGACGACGAAGTCGACATCGGGCTTGTCGAACAGCGCATCATAGCTGTCGGCGACCGCGACATGGAGGCCGATCGCCTCCAGCGTCGATCGCATCTCATGATGATAGACGGCATGATTGCCATCCACGCTGTCGGCGCCGCCGCCCTTGCAGGCATGCTTGGCCAGGAACAGGAGGCGCAGCCGGGCCTTGTCGGCCGGGGAGATGCGCATGCAACGGTCGATCGGGTTCAGCATGGCGCCGCAATAACGCGCGCCCGTTACGCTGGATTGACGGTGCGATGACGCCGAAGGGACGAAGACGGGTCAGGGCCGTGACGGCTTCATGACCGGGCGATGTCAAACCCGTCGCAGATCAGGACTGGACCATCTGAACCGCCACCGCCTCGGCCACCTTGATGCCGTCGATCGCCGCCGAGAGGATACCCCCGGCATAGCCCGCGCCCTCACCCGCCGGGTAGAGGCCGGCAACGTTGAGGCTCTGAAAATCCTTGCCGCGCGTGATGCGGATCGGCGAGGAGGTGCGGGTTTCCACGCCGGTCATCACCGCATCGGGATCGTCATAGCGGGCGATCTGGCGACCAAAGGCCGGCAGCGCCTCATGGAACGCCTCGATCACATAGTCGGGCAGGCAGAGCGATAGATCGGTCGGCGTGACCCCCGGCTTGTAGGACGGCACGACCGATCCCAGCTGGGTCGAAGGCCGACGCGCGAGGAAGTCGCCGACCGTCTGCCCCGGCGCCCAGTAGGAAGAACCGCCCGCGACATAGGCCAGGCTTTCCCAATGGCGCTGCAGTTCGATTCCGGCCAGCGGCCCCTCGGGAAAATCGCGCGCCGGATCGATGCCGACGACCAGCCCCGAATTGGCGTTGAATTCGGCCCGGCTATACTGGCTCATGCCATTGGTGACGACGCGGCCTTCTTCCGAGGTGGCGGCGACCACCCGGCCACCCGGACACATGCAGAAACTGTAGACGGTGCGGCCATTGGCGCAATGATGGGCGAGGCTATAGGCGGCCGCGCCCAGGTCGGGATGGCCAGCGCAATTGCCATAGCGCGCCTTGTCGACCCAGCTTTGCGGATGCTCGATCCGCACGCCGATCGAGAAGGGCTTGGGTTCGATATGCACGCCCTTGCCGTGCAGCATCGCGAAGGTCGGGCGGGCGCTGTGGCCCACCGCCATCACGACATGGTCGGCCTCGATCACGCTGCCGTCGTGCAGCACCAGCCCGCGCAACTTCTGCGTGCCGTCGCCCTGCCGTTCCAGCACTAGGTCATCGACGCGGTGCTGCCAGCGATATTCGCCGCCCAGCGACTCGATCTGCTTGCGCATCGCTTCGACCATCGAAACCAGGCGGAAAGTGCCGATATGGGGGTGCGCCTCCCACAAGATATCGTCGGGCGCGCCGGCGGCGACAAATTCCTCCAGCACCTTGCGGCCCAGGAAGCGGGGATCCTTGACCCGGCAATAAAGCTTGCCGTCGGAGAAGGTGCCGGCGCCGCCTTCGCCGAACTGGACGTTGGAATCGGGGTTGAGTTCGGCCCGGCGCCACAGGCCCCAGGTGTCCTTGGTCCGCTCGCGCACCACCTTGCCGCGATCGAGGATGATCGGCTTGAATCCCATCTGCGCCAGGATCAGGCCGGCGAACAGGCCGCACGGCCCGGCCCCGATCACCACCGGGCGCTTGCCCTGCCAGCCGTCGGGCACATGGGCGACGAACTTGTAGCTGGTGTCGGGCGTCGGCCGGACATCATGGTCCTTGGCAAAGCGCTCCAGCACCGCGGCCTCGTCGGCCACGTCGATGTCGAGCGTATAGACCAGTTGGATCGCGCTGCGGCGGCGCGCATCATTGCCGCGCCGCACAACGCTGTGGCCAAGCAATTGCTGCGGCTCCAGCCCCAGGCGTTCGCAGATGGCGACGGGCATCGCCTCGGCCGGATGGTCGAGGGGCAATTTCAAACCGGAAAGACGGATCATGGCGCCGCCCATAGTCGCAAATCGCCCGAAATGCTATTCCCCGAGGCCGTGGCACGGCCGATCGCCCTGCGCATCTTCTAACCTTGACGTAAACGTAAAGCCGTCATAGTCTTTGCTCATGAACACGCGCACCAGCATTGCCGGCATCGAGCTTCCCGATGACCGTGACCAGCAGAGCTACAGCATCACCGACCTCAGCGAGGAGTTCGGCGTCACCGCCCGTGCCCTGCGCTTCTATGAGGATGAAGGGCTGATCGCACCGGAGCGCCAGGGTCTGGCCCGCGTCTATTCGCGCCGCGACCGCGCCCGCCTCGCCTGGATCCTGCGCGGCAAGCGCGTGGGCTTCAGCCTCAACGATATTCGCGAGATGATCGACCTCTATGACGCCGACGAGGGGCATGAGGAACAGCGCCGCGTGACGATCGACAAGTGCCGCGCGCGCATCGACCTTCTGACCCGCCAGAAGGACGATATCGATGCCGCCATCGCCGAACTGGCGAGCTTCATCGGAACGATCGAGAAATAAGCCGGAGCCGCATCGTCGGCTCCCCCGCAGCAGAACAAAAACGCCTGGAGAAGATTCATGCCCAGCTACAACGCCCCTGTCCGCGACACCCGCTTCGTGCTCGACCATGTCGTCGGGCTGGAACGCTACGCCAATCTGCCCGGTTTCGAGAATGCGACCCCCGACCTGGTCGAGGCGATCCTGACCGAAGGCGGCAAGATCGCTTCGGAAGTGCTGTTCCCAATCAACGCCGTGGGCGACAAGGAAGGCTGCACCCGTCATGCCGACGGCAGCGTCACCACGCCGACCGGCTTCAAGGCGGCCTATGACCAGTTTGTCGAGGGCGGCTGGACCACGCTGCACGCGCCGACCGAATTTGGCGGCCAGGGCCTGCCCAATGTCGTCGCCACCGCCGTCACCGAATATGTGCTGTCGGCCAACCAGGCGTTCGAAATGTATCATGGCCTGACCGCCGGCGCGATCGCCGCGCTGATCGCCAAGGGCAGCGAGGAGCAGAAGGCCACCTATCTGCCCAACATGGTGTCGGGCGTCTGGACCGGCACGATGAACCTGACCGAGCCGCATTCCGGCACGGACCTCGGCCTCATCAAGACCAAGGCCGTGCCGAACGGCGATGGCAGCTTCGCGATCAGCGGCACCAAGATCTTCATCTCGGCCGGCGAACATGACCTGGCGGAGAATATCATCCACCTCGTCCTCGCCAAGACGCCGGGCGCCCCCGACAGCAGCAAGGGCATCTCGCTGTTCGTCGTGCCCAAGTTCATCGTCAATGAAGACGGCTCGCTGGGCGACCGCAATGCCGTGTCCTGCGGCTCGCTCGAACATAAGATGGGCATCCACGGCAACGCCACCTGCGTCATGAACTATGACGGCGCCAAGGGCTGGCTGGTCGGCGAGGAGAATAAGGGCCTGGCCGCCATGTTCATCATGATGAACGCCGCGCGCCTGGGCGTTGGCCTGCAGGGCCTGGGCCAGGGCGAGATCGCGTTCCAGAACGCCGTCCATTACGCCAAGGACCGTCGCCAGGGCCGCGCACTCACCGGCCCCAAGGAGCCGGAAGAAAAGGCCGACACGCTGTTCGTCCACCCCGATGTCCGCCGCATGCTGATGGAAGGCAAGGCGCTGACCGAAGGCCTGCGCGCGCTGATCCTGTGGGGCGCATTGCAGCATGACCTGTCGCACAGCGCCGCGACCGAGGAAGAGCGCCAGGCGGCCGACGATCTGCTGCAGCTGCTGACCCCGGTGATCAAGGGCTATGGCACCGACAAGGGCTTCGACGTTGCGGTGTCGAGCCAGCAGGTCTTCGGCGGCCATGGCTATATCTGGGAAAATGGTGTCGAGCAGTATGTCCGCGACGCCCGCATCGCCCAGATCTACGAAGGCACCAATGGCGTGCAGGCGATGGACCTGGTCGGCCGCAAGCTGCCGATGAATGGCGGCCGCGCGCTCCAGGCCTTCCTCAAGATCCTGGCCACCGAAATCGCCGAGGCCAAGACCAACGAGAAGCTGGCGAGCTTCGCCGATGCGCTCGAAAAGGCCAAGGGCCAGCTTGAAGCGGCGACCATGTGGCTGATGCAGAACGCGATGAAGAACCCCGACAATGCCGGGGCCGGCGCGCATCATTACATGCACATCCTGGGCATCGTCGCCACCGGCCTGATGTGGCTGCGCATGGCGAAGGCCGCCACCGGCCTGCTCGACGCGGGCGAAGGCGATGCCGGCTTCCTGGAAGCCAAGCTGGTCACCGCGCGCTTCTTTGCCGAGCGCATCATGCCCGACGCCGGTTCGCTCCGTCGCAAGATCGAGGGCGGCGCCGACACGTTGATGGCGCTCGACCCGGACATGTTCCTGGCGGCCTAATCAGGCTTAATCCCGCCCTGCCGCGCCTTCGGGCCGGGAGGGCGGGCATTCGCCGATGCGGCGACCATTGAGCAGATAGCGGCCCTCGGTTTGAAAACGACCGGTGTCGGTGTTGGCGAGCATCACCCCTTCAATCCGCTCTGCCGTCAACTGCGCGCTCAATCGCATATCGATCGTGCCATAACGTGAAGGACAGGAGCGGGTGACACTCAGCCGCCCCTCCTCCACCTCCATGCGCGCCATCATGCAGCCCTGGTGTCCCTCGCGCTCGAAATGATCGTCGACAAATTGCCGCAATGTCTCCGCATCACTGCGGCTGAGGCATAGCTGATAGCGATAGCCCGGTGGCGGCGGCGGCGGCGCCCGTGACGGGCGGGGGCCAGTCGTTGGAAGCCCCCGCGTCTGGCTGAATATCCGCCCCTTCTCGATCTCCCACAGGCCCGGCCTGATCCGGTAGCGCGATCCGGTGACGAGGATGTCCGCATCCCGCTCGGCCGGCGGCAGGCTGATCTGCGGACCGGGCAGCGCGACCGAAGCCACCGGTTGTCGCGCCTGTTCCAGCGCCGCGGGACGAACGAGGACCACATCCTCCGCCTCCATATCCGCATCGACCAGCGCCGCGATCCGGTCGCTGACGCAGGCCTGTGCCTCGCGCCGTCGGCCATGACCATCGGCGACGCACTGGCGCACGAACTCGCACATCGCCTGATCGACCCGATCCTCGCCGCTGCTGCGCGTGATCGTGCAGCGGACAAGATCGCGGCCGCGCACATCATAGTCGATACCGACCTTGCGCAGCTTGGCGGCAGTGACGACGATCGGATCATCCGCATCGGCCGCGACAAGTGACGAGGACAGAAGCATCAATACGCCTATCGCGATCGGTCGCATGTCCCGGCTCTCCTGCTCTATTCTTGACCAAGGATCACCCGATGCGCGCCGCCATGCAAGTCCGAACGAAGGCGCAACGATCCGCTCTGGCCCTGCCCCGTTTTCACCGATAGACAGGGATGATGGACAGCCCGCCGCCGGCACAGGATGTGATCCCCCACCGCCCGGTGCGGACGCTGGGGCTGGCCGCCTGCATCGCGCTCGTCATGGGCAATATGATCGGATCGGGCGTGTTCCTGCTGCCCGCTGCGCTCGCCCCCTTCGGCTGGGATGCGGTTGCCGCCTGGGTCTTCACCATCGCCGGCTCCTTGATCCTCGCCTTCGTGATCGCCCGGCTGACCGTCGCCATGCCCGACGCCAATGCCGCGCAGATGAGCGCGCGCGCCTATGGTCCGTTGGCCGGCTTTGCGATCGGCTGGATCTACTGGCTGTCGATCATCATCACCAATGTCACGATCGCGGTCGCGGCCACCGCCAACCTGTCCAGCCTGCTGCCGGTGCTGAACCGGCCGGGCATGGGCGCGCTCTGCTCGATCGGCTTCATCTGGCTGACCACCGCGATCAACCTGCGCGGCGCCCATGCCGCCGGCACGGCGCAATTGGTGACGACGATCATCAAGGTCGTGCCGATCCTGGTCGTGCTGGTGCTGCTGGCGCTGACGATCGGGCGCGGCACGGCGGAAATCGTGCCCTTCCCAGCCCAGGGCTTTACCGGCAGCGGCATCACCGCCGCCGCCGCGCTGACACTGTGGGCACTGCTCGGTTTTGAATCGGCCTCGGTCGCCGCCGACAAGGTCAAGGATCCCGCCCGCACCGTCCCGCGCGCAACGATGATCGGCACGGCGATCACCGGCCTGCTCTATCTGTTCGTCTGTTCCGGCATCGCCCTCACCTTGCCCGGCGCGGAAAGCCAGACCGGATCGCCCTTCGGCGCCTATGTCACCCATTATTGGTCGGCCGGTCCCGCCAGCCTGATCGCGACCTTCGTCGTCATCAGCTGCCTTGGCGCGCTCAATGGCTGGACCTTGCTGCAAGGCGAAGTGCCGCTGGCGATGGCGCGCGCCGGCGAACTGCCGGCCTGGCTGGCGGGCACGGATGCGCGCGGCACGCCGGTGCGCGGACTGATATTGTCGAGCATCCTTGCCAGCCTGCTGCTGGTCGCCAACAGCCTGCAGGGGCTGGTGGCCTTGTTCACCGCCATGGCGTTGCTCGCGACATCGGCGACCCTGTGGCTCTATGTGGGCTGTGCGCTGGCCGCGCTGCGGCTGCGGATTGCCGTGCCAGCGGCGGCGATTGGCCTCGCCTATGCCTGCTGGACTTTATGGGGTGCGGGCCTCATTCCCAGCGGCGCCAGCTTCCTGCTGATGGCAGGCGGCCTGCCCTTCTACTGGTGGGCGCGGCGCACCAGCGCCACGCCCTGAAGTCCTGTGGGGAGGATCAGTCCCCCCACAATTCCTTGAGCTTGCCGAAGAAGCCGCTCGATTGCGGGCATTCCTCGCCGGTCTCGGTCTCGCGGAAGGCTTCGAGCAGTTCGCGCTGCTTGGCCGTCAGCTTGGTCGGCGTCTCGACATCGACCTGGACGACCAGGTCGCCCTGACCGCGACCGTTCAGCACCGGCATGCCGGCGCCGCGCTGCTTGATCTGCTTGCCCGACTGGATGCCGCTCGGGATCTTGATCTCATGCCGCTGGCCATCGAGGCCCGGCACTTCGATCATCCCGCCCAGCGCCGCCGTCGTGATGCTGACCGGCACGCGACAGAATAGCGTCGTGCCATCCCGTTCGAAGATGCTGTGCCGCTTCACATGCAGGAAGATGTAAAGATCGCCCGCCGGCGCGCCACGCGCGCCGGCCTCGCCTTCGCCCGACAGGCGAATGCGGGTACCTTCGTCAACGCCCGCCGGGATATTGACCGACAGCGTCTTGGGGCGATCGACCCGGCCTTCGCCGCGACAGGATTTGCAGGGGCTTTCGATCACCTGGCCCGCGCCATGGCAGCTGGGGCAGGTCCGCTCGACCACGAAGAAGCCCTGCTGCGCCCGCACCTGGCCATGGCCATGGCAGGTGCCGCAGGTCTTGACCCCGGTGCCCGGCTGGGCGCCCGAACCTTCGCAGCTGTCGCAGGCGGCCGACACCTCGATCTCGATCTCGGTCTTCTTGCCATGATAGGCTTCGTCCAGCGAGATTTCGAGATCATAGCGCAGGTCCGCGCCGCGGCGCTGCTGCTGGCGTCCGCCACCACCGCCGCCAAAGCCGGCCTGGCCAAAGATCGTCTCGAAAATATCGCCAAGGTCGGAGAAACCACCGGCACCGCCGTGGAATCCGCCACCACCGCCGCCCTGTTGCTGCTGCTTGAACGCGGCATGACCGAACCGGTCATAGGCCGCCCGCTTCTGCGGATCCTTCAGGCAGTCATAGGCTTCGGAAACGGCCTTGAACTTGGCCTCGCTGTCGGTGCAGCCCCCGGTCTTGTCCGGGTGATATTTCATCGCCAGCTTGCGATAGGCGCTCTTGATCGCGGCCCCGTCGGCTGTGCGTTCTACTTCGAGCAGTTCGTAATAGTCGATTTCGGTCGTCATCTCGCCCTCGGCGCGCACGGTCCCCGGCCTCGCTCCGAACGGATGCACTGGTCAGAAACCAGCCTGTCCGCCCGAAGCGAAGTCGAGGAGCGTTTCATGGGGCTTACGCCTTGTTGTCGTCCACTTCGGAGAATTCGGCGTCGACGACGCCGTCATCGGCCTTCGGCGCTTCGGCCTCCGGCGAGGCTGCAGCAGCCTGCTCCTTCTCGTAGATCGCCTGGCCCAGCTTCATCGCGACGGTCGCGAGTTCCTGCGCCTTGGCCTTCATGGCTTCGGCGTCGCCACCTTCGATCGCCGACTTGGTTTCGGCAATCGCGGCTTCGATCTCGCCCTTCAGCGAGGCGTCGACCTTGTCGCCATGTTCGGCCAGCTGTGCCTCGGTCGTGTGGACCAGGCTTTCGGCGTTGTTCTTGGCTTCGGCGGCTTCACGACGCTTCTTGTCCTCTTCGGCGAAGCGCTCGGCATCCTTGACCATCTGGTCGATGTCGGAGTCGCTGAGGCCGCCCGAGGCCTGGATGCGGATCTGCTGTTCCTTGCCGGTGCCCTTGTCCTTGGCGGACACGTTGACCAGGCCGTTGGCGTCGATGTCGAAGGTGACTTCGATCTGCGGCACGCCGCGCGGTGCCGGCGGGATGCCGACCAGGTCGAACTGGCCGAGCAGCTTGTTGTCCGCCGCCATTTCACGCTCGCCCTGGAACACGCGGATGGTCACCGCCTGCTGATTGTCGTCGGCGGTCGAATAGACCTGCGACTTCTTGGCAGGGATGGTGGTGTTGCGGTCGATCATGCGGGTGAACACGCCACCCAGCGTCTCGATGCCCAGCGACAGCGGAGTCACGTCGAGCAGCAGCACGTCCTTGACGTCGCCCTGCAGCACGCCGGCCTGAATGGCGGCGCCCATGGCGACGACTTCGTCCGGGTTCACGCCGGTGTGCGGTTCCTTGCCGAAGAATTCCTTCACGGCTTCGCGCACCTTGGGCATGCGGGTCATGCCGCCGACCAGGACGACTTCGCTGATCTCGCTGGCGGTCACGCCGGCGTCTGCCAGAGCCTTCTTGCAGGGCTCCATCGTGCGCTTGATGAGGTCGGCGACCAGACGCTCCAGATCGGCGCGGGTGATCGTCTTCACCAGATGCTTGGGACCATTCTGGTCCGCGGTGATGAAGGGCAGGTTGACTTCGGTCGACTGGGCCGAGGACAGCTCGATCTTCGCCTTTTCAGCGGCTTCCTTCAGACGCTGGAGGGCCAGCTTGTCCTTGGTGAGGTCGATGCTTTCCGCCTTCTTGAAGTCGGCAGCCAGATATTCGACCAGCTTGGCGTCGAAATCCTCGCCGCCCAGGAAGGTGTCGCCGTTGGTCGACTTCACTTCGAACACGCCATCGCCGATCTCCAGGATCGAGATGTCGAAGGTGCCGCCGCCAAGGTCATAGACGGCGATGGTCTTGCCGTCCTGCTTGTCGAGGCCATAGGCGAGCGCGGCCGCAGTCGGCTCGTTGATGATGCGCAGCACTTCGAGACCCGCGATCTGGCCGGCGTCCTTGGTCGCCTGACGCTGGGCGTCGTTGAAGTAGGCGGGAACGGTGATGACCGCCTGCGTCACGGTTTCGCCCAGATAGCTCTCGGCGGTTTCCTTCATCTTCTGCAGGATGAAGGCGCTGATCTGCGACGGGCTATATTCCTCGCCACCGGCCTTGACCCAGGCGTCGCCATTCGGGCCCTTCGCGATGTCATAGGGGACGAGTTCCATGTCCTTCTTGGTCATGGGATCGTCGAAGCGGCGGCCGATCAGGCGCTTCACCGCGAAAATCGTGTTGTCCGGATTGGTGACAGCCTGGCGCTTGGCCGGCTGGCCGATCAGACGTTCGCCATCCTTGGCGAAGGCGACGATCGACGGCGTGGTGCGCGCACCTTCCGCATTCTCGATCACCTTGGGCTTACCGCCGTCCATCACAGCGATACAGCTGTTGGTGGTGCCAAGGTCGATACCGATAACTTTTGCCATTTGTGTCCTCTTTGAACCCCAAAATAAATTCAGCGGTTGACGGCCCCATACCTCACGTAAGCGCCAAGGCAAGGCCGGTTTGCGCAAGGGATATAGGCGCGCTTTCGCTTGGCACAAGGATCAGGCGCGATTAGTCAGGCATTGACCGGAAACGAGACAGTCACGGAGCCCTGATCCATGCGTGCGCCCCTTGCCCTTATCGCCCTCGCCGCGCCGCTGGCCCTTGCCGGCTGTGGCGACCCTGCGCCGAGCTATGTCGACCAGGCCTGGGTCCGGCTGTCACCCAACAAGGATACGCCGTCGGCGGGCTATTTCGTGGCCCATGGCGGCGACGCCGGGGTGCAGTTGCGCGGAGTGATGACCGACTATGCGCTCAAGGTCGAGATGCATGAGAGCGTCGGCAAGGACGGCATGATGTCGATGCAGCCGATCGAGAGCGTCGACGTGCCGGCCAAGGGCACGGTCGCGTTCGCGCCGGGCGGCAAGCATCTGATGATCTGGGGCGTCAACGATACCGCGATCAGCCGGGGCAAGATGCAACTCACCTTCCTGATGTCGAACGGCGACCGGTTGCTGGTCGACGCGGTGATCCGCAAGCCCGACGGCAGCGCACCGACGGCCCCTGCTGCGGGCAATGCGACGGAAGAGCATAAGGCACATTGACCAGCCGTCCGCTGACATTTGAGGAGGCCGCGCTCGCCCGGACGATGTTCGGTGACGCGATCGCCTATGACCGGGTGCGCGTCCACAACCGCAAATGGTGGCCTTTCCAGCCGCGCGCGGTGACCATGGCGCCCGATGGCGACCTGTGGTTTCATCCCGAAGGCGGCCTCTTCTGCGACGATTTCTGCGCCAGCCCGCTCAGCCTGCAGGGCCTGTTCATCCATGAGATGACTCATGTCTGGCAGGCGCAGCGATCGGGCAAATATTGGCTGCCGCTGATGCGACACCCCTTCTGCCGCTATGACTATGCGATCGAGCCGGGCAAGCCGTTCGCCCGATATGGCATCGAGCAGCAGGCCGAAATCGTCCGCCATGCCTTCATCCTGCGCCAGGGTGGCCGGGTGGAAGGCAAGCCGGGGATCGACGTTTATCGGGCGCTGTTGCCTTTTGCCATGACCTGATCGCTCCCCTCATCCCCCATGGCCGCTGCGGCAGCCGTCGGGGACGACGCTGCGGCTGAGCGAGGCGGTGGAGAAGATATCGGCTTCGGGCAGGCTGTGGCTGTAGGTGAGGACCGCGCTGGTCAGCCGCTCCGTCGCGTCATCATTGGCGTCATGGATCGTCGCCGCGATGATCGCGCCGTCGTCGAGCACATCATAGGTGCGCAGATTGCCTTCATCGGCCACCGCGATGCGCGAAACCGGGCCATAGCGACCGCCGGTCTCCCGCCCCAGAAACTCCTTAGCGACCAGCTTGCGGTTGGCATCGACGCCACAAGCGGCGGCCGCGAGTGACGGCGAAGTTGACACTTCACCAGTGCGCACGTCGAGATGCTGCGCCTCCCCGGTCGCGCAATTGGCGACGATCCGGTCGCGCGGGGTTTCGACCCGGTGACGGTCGCCCTGATGATATTCGGCCGCCCATTCCTTGAGCTGCACTTCCTCGCTGGGCGTCACCACATTCCAGGTGCAGACCGCATATGTCGCTTTCGTTGTCCGCGTCAGCGCCAGCACCGCGTCCACATCTTTAGGGGGAGCCGCTGCCGTCAGCAGCAAGGGCAGCAGGATCATCCCCTGACGTCCAACAGGTTTCCGCATCGCCGGCACCTCCTTGATCGATCGGCACCCAAGCTAGAGCCTGATCGCGCGCTGGCAATGGGCAAAGAAAAAGGGCGGACCAGATGGCCCGCCCTCTTCAAATTTCCGGCATGATGCCAGAGGCTTAGTATACGCGCGCCTTCGGCTTGATATACTCGGCCTCGTCGGTCATCGTGTAATCGTGGACCGGACGATAATCGAGCGTCACCTTGCCGCTCGATCCACCCCAGCCTTCGAACCAGCTGATGGTGTGCTTCATCCAGTTTTCGTCGTCGCGGTTCGGGAAATCCTCATGCGCATGGGCGCCGCGCGATTCCTTGCGGGCCTCGGCGCCTTCCATCGTGCAGATGGCCTGGCTCATGAGATTGTCCAGTTCCAGCGTCTCGATCAGGTCGGTGTTCCAGATCAGCGAGCGGTCGGCGATCTTGACGTCCTGCAGGCGCTTGTTGACCGCCTGCATCTTGACGACGCCGTCGGCCAGCAATTCGCTGTCGCGGAACACGGCGGCATGCTTCTGCATGGTGCGCTGCATGTCCATGCGGATGTCCGCCGTCGAGGTGGTGCCGTTGGCGTTGCGATAGTGATCGAGGCGCGACAGCGCCAGATCGGCCGCATTGGCCGGCAGCGGCTTGTGCGGGGTGTTGGGCTTCAGATTGTCCTTGAGGAACAGGCCGGTCGCGCGGCCGAACACGACAAGGTCGATCAGCGAATTGGAGCCCAGGCGGTTCGCGCCATGGACCGACACGCAGGCCGCTTCGCCGACCGCGAACAGGCCCGGCACCACGACTTCCGGATCGTCGCCGACCTTCGTCACCACCTGGCCATGATAGTTACAGGGGATGCCGCCCATATTGTAATGGACCGTCGGGGTCACGGGCAGCGGCTGGCGGGTCAGGTCGACACCGGCAAAGATCTTTCCGCTTTCGGTGATGCCCGGCAGGCGCTCGGCCAGAACCTTGGGATCGATATGGTCGAGGTGCAGGAAGATATGATCCTTGTGCTCGCCGACGCCACGGCCCTCGCGCATTTCCATCGCCATCGAGCGCGACACGACGTCACGCGACGCCAGATCCTTCGCCGACGGGGCATAGCGTTCCATGAAACGCTCGCCTTCGGAATTGGTGAGGTAGCCGCCTTCGCCGCGCGCGCCTTCGGTGATCAGCACGCCCGCGCCATAGATGCCGGTCGGGTGGAACTGGACGAATTCCAGATCCTGCAGCGGCAGGCCGGCGCGTAGCACCATGCCACCGCCGTCGCCGGTGCAGCTATGGGCCGAAGTGGCCGAGAAATAGGCGCGGCCATAGCCACCGGTCGCCAGCACGACGGCATGGCTGCGGAAGCGGTGGATGCTGCCATCTTCCATGCAGATGGCGATGACGCCGCGGCATTCCTTGCCGTTCGGGCCATCTTCCATGATCAGGTCGATGGCGAAATATTCGATGTAGAAGTCGGCGTCATACTTCAGGCTCTGCTGGTAGAGAGCGTGCAGCATGGCGTGGCCGGTACGGTCGGCGGCGGCGCAGGTGCGCTGCACCGGCGGGCCGGCGCCCATATTCTGCATGTGGCCGCCGAACGGACGCTGATAGATGGTGCCGTCCTGGTTGCGGCTGAACGGCACGCCGGCATGTTCCAGCTCGATCACGGCCGCCGGTGCTTCACGCACCATATATTCGATCGCGTCCTGGTCACCCAGCCAGTCCGACCCCTTGACGGTGTCGTACATGTGCCAGGTCCAGTGGTCGGGGCTGTTGTTGCCGAGCGAGGCGGCGATGCCGCCCTGCGCCGCCACGGTGTGGCTGCGGGTCGGGAACAGCTTGGTGATGCAGGCGGTCTTGAGACCCGCCTCGGCGCTGCCCATGGTGGCGCGCAGGCCCGAGCCGCCAGCACCCACGACGACGGTGTCGTAGGTATGGTCGATGATCTTGTAGGCTTCGCTCATTACTTGACGACCCCGATGAAGGCGATCTTGGCGATCGCGAAGACGCCCGCGGCAGCGCCGGCATAGGCATAGAAGTTCAGCAGCAGCATCGAGAAGAAGGCCAGGCCCTTGTCGTGGACATAGTCCTCCAGCATGACCTGCATGCCCAGACGCAGATGCATGAAGATGCTGACGACCATCAGCATCAGCGGCACGGCGACCAGCGGATTGTGGATCCAGTTGACCACGCTCTCATAATCGAGGCCGGGCAGTGCGATCAGGCTGAAGAGCAGCCACAGCACCAGCAGCAGATTGCCGATGGCGGTGTAGCGCTGTGCCAGCCAGTGGTGCGCGCCATGCTTGGCCGAGCCAAGACCGCGGACGCGGCCGATTCCGGTTCCGGTACCCATCAGAATTTCCCCAGGCAGATCGCGGCCCAGAAGGCGGCGGTGGCGATCGTCGACAGCACGAAGGTCAGGATCGACCAGGTCTTGCTGGTCTTGAGATCATAGCCCGCACCCATGTCGAGCACGAAGTGACGCAGACCCGAGAAGAGGTGCTGGAAGAAGAACCAGGACAGGCCCGCCATGACCAGATAGCCAATCGGCGAGGTCGCGCAGGTGACGAAGGTGGCATAGGCTTCCGGGCCGGTCGCGGCGGCCATCAGCCACCAGATGAGGCCAAGAGCACCGGCGGTGGCCAGGCCATTGCCCGTCACGCGGTGAATGATGGAGACGGCCATTGCCGGCCCCCATTTCCAGATCGTCAAATGCGGCGAGAGCGGCCGGCTTGTGGTTCGCGCCATGTCTACCCAGGTCCCTGCTATGTCCTTTGAGTCCGCTCCCCTTAGGAGCGAAGACGCCGAAGGGCAAGCCGCGCGGACCATGTCGATGCGCGCGCCCAAATAAGAAGTGATTAACCAAATGGCGCTATCACCGCCTGGTTCGTCCTGACACCTATTTGGGGTTCTGCAATCCATGACTTCCGCCACCACGCCCAGGAACGCCATCGCCCACATGCTGGCCGAAGTGGACCCCCGCGGTGATCTGGCCCGTGGCATGGCCGAAATCGAGCAGCTGGTTGCCGACGATGCGGTCGTCGCCGCTCGCACCTTCTTTTCCACCTATATGGACAGTTCGGGCCTGCGAAACCGGTTGCAGCCCACGACGCTGGCGAAGATCGAGACCGCCGCGCATGAATATGTCCGCCAGAAGCTGCGCCATTACAGCGCCGGCGACTGGGCGCTGTCCTCCACCGCCTGCGTCCGCCACGCCCGCAAGCACGGCATTTCGGTGCGCGGCGTGCTGCTGCCCGTCGCCGCGGCCAACGAGAAACTGACCGATATCATCTGGGAACGCGCAGCCGACGACGCCACCCGGCGCCGGTTGGTCGACATCATGGCGCAGGTCGGCATGGTCGATGCCGGGCTGATGGCCAATGTGATCGCGATCGACGATGCCGAAAGCCAGCGCAATGCGCGCCAGCAGTTCGGCGTCCTGTTCGAACAGCGCATCATGGGCGAGATCGACGGCGCGTCGCAGCTGGGCGAATCGCTGCGCGAACAGGCCAAGGATGCCTCCGCCGCGACCCGCGGCATGCTGGGCAAGGCGTCGGAAGTCGCCGCAGCCGCCGAACAATCCGCCCTTGCGATGCGCGAGGCTGCCCGCACCTCGGCCGGCCTGATCCGCGCCATCGAGGACGCGCGCACCGAAGTGGAAAGCGCCGCCGAAGTGGCACAGCGCGCCGCGTCGCAATCGGGCGACGCCGTTTCCATGTCGGCCACCCTGTCGGACCATGCCAAGTCGATCGAATCGATCCTGGGCCTGATCCGCGACATTGCCGGCCAGACCAACCTGCTGGCGCTCAACGCCACGATCGAGGCCGCCCGTGCCGGTGACGCCGGTCGCGGCTTTGCCGTGGTGGCGCAGGAAGTGAAGAGCCTGGCCAACCAGACCGCCCGCGCCACCGACGAGATTGCCGGCAAGATCGCCGCCATCCAGGCATCGACCCGCCAGTCGGTGGAGACCAACGAGCGCATCCGCGACACCGTCGGCGAAGTGCAGGCCAGTGCCCAGCGCATTCGCCACGCCATGGACGCCCAGGCCCAGACCGTGACGATGATCACCGCCGCCGTCGATGAAACCGCGCTGGCGGCCGACTCGATGTCGACCACCATTTCGGCGATCCGCCAGGACACCGAAGTGGTCGCATCGGAAATCGACCAGCTGGAACGCGGCTTCATGAGCGTCGAGGGCAAGCTGTCCAGCCTGCGGCATGCCTCCAGCGACTTCGGCCGCCAGGTCGCCTGACCCTTTTCCTGCCGCTGCCGCTGGTCTAAAGGCGGCGGCATGAATGATGTCGCTGCGCCAGCCGCCCAGAGCTGGAAAGTCACCCTGCCCTGCACCCGCGCCGAAGCGGAGGCGCTGGACGGGGACATCGCCGCCTTCGCCCTGATGGAGCATCCGCCGGTGCTGATGACCAGCGAGGCGGAGCCGGACGACGAGAACAAGTGGCAGCTCGACGCCTATTTCGAGGGCAAGCCGAGCCCGGCGGCGATCAAGCTGCTCAAAACCCTGGTGCCCAGCGCATCGGGCATCAAGCCGCAGGTGGAAGCGCTGCCCGACGAGGATTGGGTGACGATGAGCCAGCAGGGGCTGGAGCCCGTCACCGCCGGCCGATTCCATGTGCGCAATGTCGCCAGCGACCCCGAACAGCCCGGCCATGTCAATTTCCTGATCGAGGCGAGTCGCGCCTTTGGCACCGGCCAGCATGAGACCACCGCCGGCTGCCTGGCGATGATCGACCGGATGCGCAGCGTCGGCATGCGCTTCCGCAATGTCGCCGATATCGGCACCGGCACCGGCCTGCTCGCCTTTGCCGCGATGACATTGTGGCCGCGCGCCCATGCGATTGCTTCCGACATCGATCCGGTGGCGGTCGACATCAGCCGCGAGAACGCCGTGGCGAACGGCATTGCCCTGGGCGGGGGCGCCGGCCAGTTGGCGCTCTGCACCGCTGCCGGCGTGGATCATCCCGCGCTGGTCGGGCGCGCGCCCTATGACCTGCTGATCGCCAATATCCTGGCCGGGCCGCTGATCGAACTGGCGCCATCGCTCTGCGCATTGGTGGAGGATGGCGGCACGATCGTGCTCGCCGGCCTGCTCAACGAACAGGCCGATGCGGTGATCGCCGCCTATCGCGCGCAGGGCATGCGCCTCGCCGAACGCAGCGATCGCGGCCATTGGCCGACTTTGCGCCTGCGCAAGCGCCCGCAGATCGGCTGGAAACGCCCCCGCCGCATCAATGCCGCCGCACGTGGCGAAGCCCCCGGCTTCGGCAGCATCTGACTTTTCGACTTATCCACAGGAGACGCTTTCATGGTCCTCACCCGTCAGACGATCATCCATGACGGTCCGGGCGGCCCGTTCGAAAGCGTCGCCGTGGTCGACGATGCCGCCGCCGGCCCGGTGCCGGGCATCCTGCTGGTGCCCAATGTCCTGGGCACCAAGGAAGCCGACTTCCTCTATGCGGAAAAGGTCGCGGCGCTGGGCTATGCGGTGCTGGTCGCCGACGTCTTTGGGCAGGGCAAGCGCACCACCCGCGAGGATCCCGATGCCGGGCGCTACATGAACGAACTCAACGCCGACCGCGCGCTGCTTCGTGACCGGATGCTGAGCGGCCACGCGCTGCTCAAGGATATGCCGGCGGTCGATGCTGCCCGCACGGCCGCGATCGGCTTCTGCTTCGGCGGCAAATGCGTGCTCGACCTGGCCCGCGCGGGCGCCGACATTGCCGGCGGCGTCAGCTTCCACGGCGTCTATGAGGCACCGCCCTTCCCCAACGCCACGATCACCGCGAAGCTGCTGGTCTGCCACGGCTGGGAAGACCCGATCGCGCCGCCCGAGGCGACCGTCGGCCTGGCGAAGGAACTGACCGAGGCGGGCTGCGACTGGCAGATTCATGCCTATGGCCACACCGGCCACGCCTTCACCGACGAGAGCGTCCATATGCCCGAAAAGGGGCTGGCCTATAGCGCCGATGCCGACCGCCGCAGCTTCCGCGCGATGGTGAATTTCCTCGACGAACTGTTCGGCTAAACCGCCAGCAGCTTTTCCACCGCTGCCGCGATCGCGAACAGGCGCTGGTCCTGCCCGGCCCGCGCCATCAGCATCAGACCGACCGGCAGGCCGCCCTCGCGCGGCAGCGGCAGGGAAATGGCGCACAGGTCGAAGCTGTTGCCGAGGCCGGTATTCCGCAGCAGCAGCCGGTTGCGGGCGACAAAGGCGTCAGCATTCGCCACCTCGGCCTGAGTCGGCGCGACGATCGGCGTGGTCGGCAGCACCAATATGTCCAATCCGGCCAGGCGCGCGTCCATCGACCGCACCAGCGCGGCGCGCTCCACCAGCATCTGCTTATGCCGTTCGGGCGTCACGTCGCGACCCGCCTGCATCCGCGCCAGCACGATCGGATCGAAATCCTGCGCGCGGGTCGCGATTCGATCGCGATGGATGGCATAGGCCTCGACCGAGGCGATCGGCACCGGCGACTGAAGCGCCTGCATCGCATCGAATTGCCGGAAAACCTCGTCGCTGAGCGTCATGCCCGCCTGGCCCAGCCGCGCCAGCGCATCGGCGAAACGGGCCGCGACGGTCGCGTCCAGATCGGCCAGCGGCAGGCCCTGGGGAATGCCGGCGCGCAGCCCCTTGAGCGGCGCGAGGTCGAGCCGGCGGGGCGCCTCGCCCGCCAAGATCGCATCGGTGCGGAAACAGGCATCGACGCTGGTCGCGATCGGTCCGATCGAATCGAGCGTGGGCGACAGCGGAAAGGCGCCATCGGTCGGCACCCGCGCCTTGGTCGGCTTGTAGCCGACCACACCGCACAGCGCGGCGGGGATGCGGCAGGAGCCGCCGGTATCGGTGCCGATCGCGATCTCGCACATCTGATCGGCCACCGCGACGCCGCCGCCACTGGTTGATCCACCCGGCACGCGGGCCCGGTCGGCCGGATTGCCCGGCGTGCCATAATGGGGATTCACGCCGACGCCGGAAAAGGCGAATTCGACCATGTTGGTCTTGCCGACGATCACCGCACCGGCCTGCTTCAGCCGGGCAACGACCGGCGCATCGACGGTGGCGGGCGGGGCATCGGCCAGGATCAGCGAACCGGCGCGGGTCGGCTCGCCCGCGACATCGAACAGATCCTTGATGCTGACGATGGCGCCGTCGATCGGCGAGAGCGGCGAAGCGGCGCGGGCATCGGCGGCGTCCGCCGCCGCCCGCGCGCTGTCCGCATAGAGGGTGAGGTAGGTGCGCCTGCCCTCCCCCGCCGGGTCGGCGATGCGCGCGAGCGCTGCTTCCAGACGCTCGCGCGACGGGCGGGATTTGGCAATGGCCGGCGCGCCGACCATGCCGAGCGCCATGGCGCCACCGGCGCCGTGCAGGATCGTCCGTCGCGTCACGCCGCCATGCTCCATCTATTGCCCCCGATCAGCCCGGTCAGATATCCTCGATCATCTCCGCCAGCACCGCCAGGCAATCCTTGCCGAGCTGCGCCGAACGGGCCGGCGACCAGCCGAAATCAGCGTCGGGCAGATCGTCATTATCCTTGAACGGCATTTCCAGCGTCATCGCGACCGCGCCGAAGCGTTCGGCCAGCTGGTTGGTCGACATGGCGAGATTGGCCTTGCCGCCGCTCGCCACCGGATAACCGAGGCGCGTCTGGAAATCGGGCGTGCGGGCCGCCAGCGTGTCGCGATAGCGATGATAGAGCGAGAGCTGTCGGTCGGTGATCGAGGGAATGCCCTCGAAGCCGGCCAGGAACACCGCCGGGATCGCCTCGTCGCCATGCACGTCCATGGCGAAATCGACGCCGGTCTCGTCCATCGCGGCGCGGACCAGATAGACTTCCGGGCTCTTGTCCATCGACGGCTCATGCCATTCGCGGTTGAGATTGATGCCCGCCGCATTGGTGCGCAGATGACCGCGCCGGCTACCGTCCGGATTCATGTTGGGGACGATGTGGAAGGTCGCCTTCTGGCGCAGATAGCGCGCCACCGCATCCTCGTCGTCGGTCAGGCGCTCCAGCGCGCCTTCCATCCACCACTCGGCCATGCTTTCGCCGGGATGCTGGCGGGCATAGAGCCAGACATTCTTGGGGCCTTCGCCGACGCTCAGCATGTCGAGCGGCTGGCCGTCCAAGGTCAGGCCGAGTTCGCGATGCTCGACGCCCGGCTGGCAGGCGGCCCAGGCGACCAGATCATGATGGCGTTCCATCGAATAGGGCGCGAAATAGGCGAGCCAGACGGCATTGCTGTCGGGCGAGAGGCGGATCGTCAGCGTACCGTCGGCATAATCGGTATCGGCTTGCAGCCAATTCTCGCGATCCTCGCTCATCCGCGCCTTGTAGCCCGGCCAGCCGTCGGGATAGGCCGAGCCCGCGCAGTTCACGATCGCCAGTTCCACCTCCCGTCCGGCAGCGCCCGCCAGACGGAAATGGAACCATTGATAGAAGTCGCTGTCCTTGTCCTTGACGATTTCCAGCTCGGCGCGGACGCCTTCTGGACTGTCGGTGATGGAAAGAACGCGGATGTTGCCGCTGTCGAAGGCGCTCGAAATGGAGATGGTCATTTGACCGTTATAGTGCGCCCGGATTCGCCCGGATAGCCCCCGAGGAGGGCGGCAGCGAGCTTTTGCGCGACGGCGCGCGGCTGCGACTCGGGCGTGCCTTCACGCGATTCGGTCGAGGCGCGGCCTTCCCAGATGGCGGCCTGATCGCTGCGACGGCGAATCTGGATCTGCAATTCGGTGGAGACGATATCCTTGGGCTTGCCCGACAGGTTGATGCCGACGCCCAGCCCCAGGCCGGAATAGCCGCCACTGCCCAGCGCCCCGCCAACGCCCACGCTGACCGGCTTGTCATTGCGCGCGGTGCCGGTCGGGCGGAAGCTGCGGCGGAAGCCGACCAGCGCGACATAGTCGCTGCCCGCATCGCCCGCATTGGTGAAACCGACGCGCTGCAGTTCCTGGCTCACCGCCCCGGCATAGGTGCGAAATTCCAGGCCAACGTCCGGATTGCCGGGGATTTCCTGCACCGCGATCGATCCGGTCTGTGCCGGGCTGCCATTGTGGAATCGCGTCACCTCCACCGACGGCACCGTCGCGCAGGCGGCGAGCGACAGGGCAAGGCAGGAGGAGAGGATGATCTGTTTCAACATGCGATTGCACTCCAACGGGACTATGTCCAACACGCCGCCGACATAGCATTCCCTTCCAACGGGTGAAGCCATGACTTGGCTGCATGCAGGATGAACGGTGGCAAAAGGCGGTGGCCTGCGCTTGACTTTCGGCCGCCTCCCCCATAGGGGCTGCGCTTCGATTTTTCCAATCAGACATGATTCCAGAAGGCTGACAATGAAGATCCGCAACTCGCTCAAGTCGCTCAAGGGCCGCCACCGGGACAACCGCGTGATCCGTCGTCGTGGCCGGACCTACGTCATCAACAAGACCAACCGTCGCTTCAAGGCCCGCCAGGGCTAAAAGCGCGGACGGATCGGCCCGCCGATCCTCCGGACCTTCCAAAGGTCTTATTGAGCGCCCGATCCCATGGATCGGGCGCTCAACGTGTTGGCGCGCTGTTTTCGCGCGAATCGATTCGGCTACCCAACAAAAAGGCGCGGCAACCCGGATAGGCCGCCGCGCCGAATCGGTCGAAAAAGACGAATCAGGCCAGCATGGTCGGTTCTTCGTCACGCCCCTTCAGCTCGTCGCCACGCACGGTCGCGACATGCAGCACGTTGGTCGAACCGGGCGTCCCGAAGGGCACGCCGGCCAGCACCACGATCTTGCCGCCCTTGGCGCTCATGTCGTGGCGCAACGCCATGCGGCGCGCCTTGCCGATCATTTCCTCGAAATTGCCGATATCCTTGGTGCGGATCGCATGGACGCCCCAGGTCAGGCCCAGCTTGCGCGCAGTATCGGATCGCGGCGTCAGCGCCAGGATCGGCGCGGACGGCCGCTCACGCGCCACGCGGCGCACGGTGCTGCCCGACGAGGTGAAGCAGGTGATGACGCTGGCGCCGACGACCGGCACGATGCCCGCGGCAGCCTCCGCCAGGGCGTCGGCGGTGGTCGGGTCGGGCCGGGTTTCGGTGAAGTGCAGACGGGCGAAATAGCCCGGATCGCGCTCCACGCTATGGGCGATGCTGTCCATCATCGACACCGCCTCGACCGGCCAGTCGCCCGCCGCCGTTTCGGCCGACAACATGATCGCGTCGGCGCCGTCATAGACCGCCGTCGCCACGTCCGACACTTCGGCGCGGGTCGGGGTCGGCGCCTTGATCATCGATTCGAGCATCTGGGTCGCCACCACAACCGGACGGCCCATGCGGCGCGCGGTGGCGACGATCTGCTTCTGCAGCGGCGGCACCGCCTGCGGCGGCAATTCCACGCCCAGATCGCCGCGCGCGACCATCACGCCGTCGGCCATCTCGATAATCTCCTCCAGCCGCTGCACGGCCGAGGGCTTCTCGATCTTGGCCATCAGCGCGCCATGGCCGCCCATCAGCTTGCGCGCTTCGGCGAGATCCTCGGGCCGCTGCACGAAGCTCAAGGCGATCCAGTCGCAGCCCTGATCGACCGCGAAGCTGAGGTCACGGCGATCCTTGTCGGTCAGCGCCGGCACCGGCACGACCACGTCAGGCACATTCACGCCCTTGCGGTTCGACAGGGTGCCGCCGATTTCCACGATGGTATCGATTCGCGTATCGGTCACCGCCTTCACCCGCAGCACCAGCTTGCCGTCATCCAGCAGCAGCCGGGTCTCGGGGACCAGCGCGGCATAGATTTCGGGGTGCGGCAGGTTCACGCGCTCGACGGTGCCCGGCGTGTCGTCCCGATCGAGGACGAAGGCCGCGCCGGTCTCCAGCACCACCAGCCCCTTCTCGAACGTGCCCACGCGCAGCTTGGGGCCCTGAAGGTCGGCCAGAATCGTGGTCGGCCGGGCAAATTCCTTTTCCAGCTCGCGGATCGTGGCGATGCGGGCGGCATGATCCTCATGCGCGCCATGGCTCATATTGACTCGAAAGGCGTCGGCACCCGCGACAAACAATGCGCGGATCATCTCTGCGCTCTCGCTGGCGGGACCGAGGGTCGCGAGAATGCGAACCTTGCGCGAGCGGGGCGATAGTCGTGTCATGTCTTCTCCTGGCCGTATTGATCGCCTCTGGCTTGCCAGGGCGTCGTTATCGATTATCCGTGCTGCACGACAGGATGATGTAGATTAAGCGAAAGGTTCCGCCTGTGTCCGCTACCATACTCAGTGACGCCGTCGCTGCAACCGCCTTCCGTCGGCTGATCGCGCATTTGCAGCATCGGACCGACGTGCAGAATATCGACCTGATGGGTACGGCCGGCTTCTGCCGCAACTGTCTGGCCGACTGGATTGCCGAGGCCGACGGCCATCTGACCCGCGACGAGGCCCGTGCAATCGTCCACGGCATGCCCTTTGCCGAATGGAAGGCCCGCCATCAGAACGAAGCGACGCCCGAGCAGATCGCAAAGATGCAGGAGAGTGTGGCGAAGAACGCGGACAACCACTAAGCTTTGGCATCAGGCTCCGGGCGACCCTGCCGGATCAGCCTGGGGTGCATTGCGCGACCCGGCATTTCTCAATTAGAGCCTGATTCACGGTATCAGCGGAAGCGCAAAGCGCTTCCACCTCAACCGATCAGGCTCTAGGAGCATCCGCCAACCGATTCACACTGACACGGAGATTCCCATGAGCGAGGGCAATATCGCAGCCGACCAGCTGCGCCTTCTGATCGAGCGCATCGAGCGCCTGGAAGAAGAAAAGAAGGGCATCGGCGACGACATCAAGGACGTCTATCTGGAAGCCAAGGCGACCGGTTACGACCCCAAGATCATGCGCCAGATCATCCGCCTGCGTAAGATGCAGCCGCATGACCGCCAGGAAATGGAAGCGATCCTGCAGACCTACCTGTCCGCGCTGGGCATGGAATAAGGCGGTCCACGCCTTATTCCCGACCGGTGCATGCCACCGGACCTTGCCGAGGGGTGCTGTCGACCTACATCTGGTCCAGCCCCCTCGCGCCAGGGGCGCCACCAAAATGAGAGGACGCCCCTTATGACCGACATCATCGTCAGCACCACCAGCCGCCTGGAAGGCCGTCCCGCCCAGGATTATCTGGGCATCGTCACCGGCGAAGTGATTGTCGGCGCCAACCTCTTCCGTGACCTGTTCGCCAGCGTGCGCGACATCGTCGGCGGCCGATCGGGCGCCTATGAGGATGTGCTGCAACGCGCCCGCAGCGAAGCGATCGAGGAGATGCAGGGCAATGCCCGCAAGCTCGGCGCCAATGCCGTGGTCGGCGTCGACCTCGACTATGAAGTGATCGGCGCCAATGGCTCCATGCTGATGGTCTCCGCCTCGGGCACCGCGATCCGCTACTGATCGCCGCGCCTCCGCCATCCTCTAGCGTTGCAGGATGGCGACGCGCTCGCTAGAGAGCGCGCTTCGGTTTCACAGAAATGTCAGGAGAAGGCCGTGGCCGGCCATTCCAAATTCAAGAACATCATGCATCGCAAGGGTGCGCAGGACAAGAAGCGCTCGTCGATGTTCTCCAAGCTGTCGCGCGAAATCACCGTCGCGGCCAAGATGGGCATGCCCGATCCGGACATGAACCCACGCCTGCGCCTGGCGGTCAACGCCGCCAAGGCCCAGTCGATGCCCAAGGACAATATCCAGCGCGCGATCGACAAGGCGATCGGCGGCGACATGGAGAATTACGAGGAAATCCGCTATGAGGGCTATGGCCCCGGCGGCGTCGCCATCATCGTCGAGGCACTGACCGACAATCGCAATCGCACCGCGACCAATGTCCGCACCGCCTTTGCCAAGAATGGCGGCAATCTGGGCGCATCGGGCGCGGTGAGCCATGGCTTCGACCGCCTGGGCCTCATCACCTATCCCGCCAGCGCCGGCGATGCCGACGCGGTCTTCGAAGCCGCGCTGGAAGCGGGTGCGGACGATGTCTCGTCGAACGAAGACGAGCATGAGATCTGGACCGCGATGGACGCGCTGCACGAAGTCGCCAAGGCGCTGGAAGCCAAGCTGGGTCCGGCAGAGGGCGCCAAGCTCGCCTGGAAGCCGCAGACCACGCTGGAAGTCGACGAAGCCAATGCCGCAACGCTGCTGAAGCTGGTCGACACGCTGGAAGATGATGACGACGTCCAGACCGTCTGGGGCAATTATGAAGTCTCCGACGCCGTGATGGAGAAGCTGGGCTAAGATGCCCGGCTCCCGTTCGCTTCGGGCGAGATCGCGCAGCGCCGATGCGCGCCGGTCTTGCCCGATGCGGACGATCCTGCACCCATGATCATACTTGGCCTCGACCCCGGCCTCGGCACCACCGGCTGGGGCCTGATCGCCGCCGATGGCAATCGCCTGACCCATGTCGGCAACGGCCAGATCAAGACCGACAGCGCGATGTCGCTGGCGACGCGGCTGATGGCCCTCGATCTGGCGCTGACCGACCTGATCCTCGAACATCGGCCCGATGGTGCTGCGGTCGAGGAGGTGTTCGTCAACGTCAATCCGCAATCGACGCTGAAGCTGGGCCAGGCGCGCGGCGTCATCCTGCTGAATGCCGCGCGTTCCGGCATGGAAGTGGGTGAATATGCCGCCCGCCTCGTCAAGAAATCGGTCGTCGGCGTCGGCAACGCGTCGAAGGACCAGGTCCATGCCATGGTCCAGCGGCTGCTGCCCGGCGCCAAGATCGTCGGCTCCGACGCGGCCGATGCCCTTGCGGTGGCGATCACCCATGCCCATCATCTGGCGAGCGCCCGGCGGATGCCCGCGCGCTGACCTGCCATCGGAGACCATCGCGACCATGACCGACCTGCCCCACGCCCGCTACATCATCGTCCCGCATGACGGCGCGTGGAAGATCAACCTCAACAACAGCTATTACGGCCCCTTTGCGACGCAGCAGGCGGCCATCGACAGCGCCACCGAAACGGCGAAGAAGGCGGCGGCAGGCGGCTATCCCGCATCGGTCCTGCTGATGAACGGCACCGCATTCGACACCGCCTGGACCAGCATCGAAAACGACGATACCTGATTTTTACATATTTCGGGAACTCTTCGTCCCTTTCCGCATTTATCGACACCAGCATAAGCGGGCGCAGGGATGAGCAAGAAGATTCTGATCGTCGAGGACGAGATTTTCGTCGCGTTGGAAATCGAACAGATTGTGCAGGATGCCGGCTTCGATGTCGGCGGCATCGCGGCCGACCGCGAGGCGGCGATGGCCGCCGCCGAATCCTGCGACATCGCCCTGGTCGACCTCAACCTGCGTGATGGCCCCACCGGCCCCGCCATCGGCATGGAACTGGCCAGCCGCTTCGGCATCAAGGTCATCTATGTGACCGCCAATCCGGCGCAGATCGGCACGGCTTCCGTTGCCGCGCTGGGCGTCGTCACCAAGCCCTTCCGCGCACAGAGCATTGCCCAGACCGTGCGCCTGGCCGCCACCGAAGCAGCCGACCTCGCCACGGCGGAGATTGCCGGCTTTACACCCTTCCCGCCGCCGCGCGGTGCATCGAGCGTCGCGGTATCCGCAGGCTGAGCCGAAGCCCGTCGGGGCACCATTGCCGTTCGAGCTGACCACCCAGCTGACGCTCGACGCTGAGCGCGATCAGGCGACTGCCAAAGCCTTCGCTGGCGATCGGCGCCACACTCGGCCCGCCCTCTTCGCGCCAGTCGAGCCGGATATCCTCATCCTGCGTCACCACATGCAGCGCGATGAAGCCATTAGGCGTCGATAGCGCGCCATATTTGGCGGCATTGGTCGCCAGCTCATGAAACAGCAGCGCCAGCGGCGTCGCCGAGCGATCATCGATCGGCGGATTGTCGCCCGACAATTGCAGTCGTTCCCGGCCGCCATAGGGCGCAAAAATCTCCTCCAGCACGCCATGCAGCGACGCCTGCTCCTCCGCCATGCTGACGCCGCCGCCATGGGTCCGGACGAAGTCATGCGCCCGCCCCAGCGCCAGGATGCGATCGCGCAGGTCGTCCGCCCCTTCCTGCATGCCCGGTCGCTCGCGCGCTGACAGGCCGATAAGGCCGGCAATGACGGAGAAGATATTCTTGATCCGGTGCGACAGCTCATGCGCGATCATCTCGCGCTCTTCAAGCATCAGCTTCTGTTCGTGAATCTCGGTGCAGGTGCCGATCCAGCGGATGATCTGCCCCTGCGCGTCACGGATTGGCAGGGCGCGCCCCAGCGTCCAGCGATAGAGGCCGTCGCGGTGCCGCAGCCGATATTCGATTTCATAGGGATCGCCGCTCGCCAGCGAATGGCGCCATTTCTCCCAGGCCTTGGGCTGGTCATCGACATGGAACATGCCGTTCCAGGCATCGCCATCAGTCGATCCCGCCGGCACGCCGGTATATTCATACCAGCGCGCATTATAATAATCATGATAGCCGTCGGGCAGGGTCGACCAGACCATTTGCGGCATGGTGTCGGCCAGGGTACGGAACATGCGATCGCTGTCCGCCACCGCTGCCGCGTCGAGCCGCTGCTGGGCGATCACGTCGCGATCGCGGCGGCGTCCTTCCAGTTCCACCATCACCTGCCGCGCCAGCAGCGACACCCCCTGGCGCTGCAGCGGGGTCAGGTCATCGCGCGGCACCGTATCGATGACGCAGAGCGCACCCAGCGGCTCGCCATCGCCGCCGACCAGCGGCGCCCCGGCATAGAAACGGATATGCGGCGCACCGGTGACCAGCGCATTGTCGATGAAGCGCGCATCCTGGGTCGCGTCGGGCACGACGAAGATATTGTCGCCCAGCATGGCAAGGGCGCAGAAGGAGACGTCACGCGGCGTCTCCTCCGCATCCAGCCCAACCCGCGCCAGAAAGCGCTGCCTTACATCCTCGACAATGCTGACGAGCGCGATCGGCGCCCCGCATAGTTGCGCGGCGAAGCTGGTGATGTCGTCCAGGGTACGGAAACCGCCGGCGTCGAGATCATAAAGCGCCAGCAGCGCCGCCCGATCCGTTGCCAGGCCGCGTCCGTCAGCCATCGCTGACCCGCTCGATGTCGGCGCCGACGGCCGAGAGCTTTTCCTCCAACCGCTCATAACCGCGATCGAGATGATAGACGCGGCTGACGATGGTCTCGCCTTCGGCAGCAAGGCCGGCCAGGATCAGGCTCATCGAGGCGCGCAGATCGGTCGCCATCACCGGCGCACCGACCAGCTTGTCGACGCCGCGTACGACCGCAGTGCGGCCGTTGACGCTGATGTCGGCACCCATGCGCGCCAGTTCAGGCACATGCATGTAGCGATTCTCGAAGATCGTCTCGGTCAGGACCGATGCGCCCTCCGCCTTGGTCAGCATCGCCATGAACTGCGCCTGCATGTCGGTCGGGAAGGCCGGGAAAGGCGCGGTCGACAGGGTCAGCGGCTTGAGCTTGCCGTCGGACGAAACGCGGATGCCGTCGCGATGCTCGTCGACCTGCACGCCCGCGTCGCGCAGCGCGGCCAGGATGGCGTGCATATCGTCGGCATTGGCGCCGATCAGGTCGAGCGAACCGCCGGTGATCGCCGCAGCACAGGCATAGCTGCCCGCCTCGATACGGTCAGGCATGACGCTGTAGGTCGCGCCGTGGAGACGATCGCGGCCATGGATCACCAGCTTGTCGGTGCCCACGCCCTCGATATCGGCGCCCATCGCGATCAGCAGCTTGCAGAGATCAACAATCTCCGGCTCGCGCGCGGCATTTTCGAGGATGCAGGTGCCCTTGGCGAGCGAGGCCGCCATCAGCGCATTTTCGGTCGCACCCACCGACACCACCGGGAAGGTATAGATGCCGCCGGGCAGGCCGCCATCGGGCAGGCTGGCGCGGACATAGCCGGCCGCAATCTCGATGATCGCGCCGAAGGCTTCCAGTGCCTTGAGGTGCAGGTCGATCGGGCGGTTGCCGATCGCGCAGCCGCCGGGCAGCGACACCCGTGCCTCGCCGGCGCGGGCGAGCAGCGGGCCGAGCACCAGGATCGACGCGCGCATCTTGCGCACGATGTCATAGGGCGCCTCGGTCGAGGTCACGCGACCGGCACGCATCGTCATGACGCGGCCGAAATCCTCCGGACGGGCGCCCTCGATCATGGTCGACACGCCAAGCTGGTTGAGCAGATGGCCGAAGCTGTCGACGTCGGCCAGGCGCGGCAGATTGCGCAGCGCGACGGGCTCGTCGGTCAGCAACGCGCACGGCAGCAGCGTCAGGGCAGCGTTCTTAGCGCCGGAGATGGGAAGGCGGCCATTGAGTTGCTTGCCGCCGCGAATGTGAATGCGGTCCATTGGCTAGGTTTCATAGCGTCTATTGCGCGCCGTGCAAGGCGCGCGCGCGGTCGTTCGGCGTGAAAAACGGGCAGGGACGGGCGCGGCGGAAGACTATTTTCGCGGATCGCCGCAACCTTGATCGAGTTTAGTGCGCCTTGCCGAAATGCAGCCAAAAGGAGGTTGGGGCGTTCTGCCATCGTAACAACAATTTCAAGAAGAAGGTGTATTGGTGGCGACGAGCTGTTTCGCGGAAAGACTGGCCAAGACGGTTCCCCTGTCCGACGCAGAAAAAGCAGCATTGGCTCGGCTGGAAGAAAATCCCCGCAAGATCAAACGCGGGGCCATGATCCAGCGCGTCAACGAGACGATCACTGAGTTGTTCGTGCTGCGCGAAGGTCGGGTCATGAGCTATGTCATCCTGCCCGATGGCAGCCGCCAGATATTGCGCGTCTACTTCCCCGGCGATTTCATCGGTTCGGCCAGCACCATTTACAGCAAGGCCCCGGAATCACTGGTCGCCCTGTCGGACGCCATCGTCTGCCCGTTCGACAAGCATGCGCTGCGCCGGTTGCTGGAGGAATATCCGCGCGTCGCTGCCCTGCTGTTCCTGCTGTCCAATGCGGAGCGGGTGGCGATGACCGACCGGCTTGCCTCGCTCGGCCGCACATCGGCCAGGGCGCGGGTCGCGTCCTTCCTGCTCGACATGTTCGATCGGCTGCGCGTGACGGACGACAGCATCACCGACAGTTTCGACCTGAAGCTGACGCAGGAGGAGATTGGCGACGCGATCGGCCTGACGTCGGTTCATGTGAACCGGATGATCCGGCAGATGGAGCAGGAAAAGCTGATCAGCCGTGCCAATGGCCGGATCACGCTGGTCGACATGGCCCGGCTGGAAGAGATCGGCCATTATACCAACCGGCACAAGCATATGGACCTGGACTGGCTGCCCGCGATGAGCTGACGGCCGGTCAGGCCAGCAGTTCGACATCCCAATAGAGCCAATCGTGCCAGCTTTCGTGGAGATAGCCGGGCGGAAAGGCGCGGCCATGTTCCTGCAGCTGCCAGCTGGTCGGCCGGATCGGCTGGACATGCAATTGCATGCCCGCTTCACGCGGGGTGCGACCACCCTTCTTGAGATTGCAGGGCGAACAGGCGGTCGCGACATTTTCCCAGGTGGTGCGGCCACCCGCGCGGCGCGGCACGACATGGTCGAAGGTCAGATCCTGCGTCGTGCCACAATATTGGCAGCTGAAACGATCGCGCAGGAACAGGTTGAACCGGGTGAAGGCCGGATGCTCCGAGGGTCGCACATATTGCTTGAGCGCGATGACCGAGGGGATGCGCATCTGCAGGCTGGGGCTGTGGACTTCCCGCTCATAGGAAGAGACGATATCCACCCGCTCCAGAAAAATCGCCTTGATGGCGGTCTGCCAGGGCCACAGGCTCAGGGGATAATAGCTGAGCGGAGTATAGTCCGCATTCAAAACCAGCGCCGGGCAGTTTTCCGGATGCCGTATCAGGTCGGGATGGTACATAGTCGCCTCTACCCCCTTGCCGACGCCGCTGATCGACCAACAACGTGACAAGAGCATGACAGCATTAACGAATATCCGCCGTCAAGAGCCTGTATGACTCAATCCACCGCACCACAGCATCTTGTGAGTCGTTTCGCGCCAAGCCCCACCGGTCGATTGCATGTCGGCCATGGCTGGTCGGCGCTGATGGCGATGGACCTGGCACGGGCCGCGGGTGGCGCCTTTCGCCTGCGGATCGAGGATATCGACGGCACCCGCAGCCGACCCGAACATGTCGACGGGATTGTCGAGGATCTGCGCTGGCTGGGCGTGGCATGGGATGGTCCGATCATCTTCCAGTCGCAGCGCCTGGCCGACTATGACGCGGCGCTCGACCAGTTGCGGGCGATGGACCTGCTCTACCCCTGCTTCTGCACGCGCGCCGATATCCAGGCGAGCCTGACCGCGCCGCATGGTCCCGAAGGCCCGGTCTATCCCGGCACCTGTCGCGCCCTGCCGAACGCCGAGCGCACACAACGTATCGCGGCGGGCATGCCCCATGCCTGGCGGATCGACATGCAGGCGGCGGTCGCACGGGCGGGAACGCTCCGCTGGGCTGCCCTGCCCTATCCCATCGACCCAGATGCGCACGCCATCGACAGCCCTGCCGATCCGGCGGCGGCAGGCGATGTCGTGCTGGCGCGCAAGGATGCGCCGGCCAGCTATCATCTGTCCTGCACGCTGGACGATGCGGCGATGGGCGTCACCCATGTGCTGCGCGGCAATGATCTGCGCGCCGCGACCGACATCCATCGCCTGCTGCAGGCGCTGCTCGACCTGCCAAACCCCGCCTATATCCACCACCCGCTGCTGCTGGGCGCCGATGGCAAGCGGCTGGCGAAGCGGGATGGCGCGATCGCGCTCGCCGAACTGCGCGGCGCCGGCATGGACCCGCAGCGCCTGGCCGATGATCTGCGCGCCGGGCGCTTTCCGGTTGGCATCACCGCCGGAGCGGCCTAGCATCCTCCCATGACCACTGTGCTCGTCATCGCCCTCATCCTTGCCATGGCCGCGACCCTGTTCGCGCTAGTCCGCGGCATCATCGCCTTCCTCCAGGCGACGAAGGAGGAACTGAACCTGCCGGAAGGGGCGCCGCGCCCGTCCAGCCTGAAGCAGAACCGGATGATGATGAACCGCATCCTGTTCCAGGCTGGCGCCGTCATCATCATCGCCTTGTTGCTGATGATGAAGGGCAATGGCTGAGGCCTGATGGTCAAGCTCAACAAGATCTACACCCGCACCGGGGACGCGGGCACCACCGGCCTGGTCGATGGATCGCGCCTGCCCAAGCATGCGCCCCGCATGCAGGCGGTCGGTGACGTGGACGAGGCGAACAGTGCGATCGGTCTGGCCATATTGGCGATCGGCGACAGGCCCGAGGGGGGCTGGCTGACGACCATCCAGAACGACCTGTTCGATCTGGGTGCCGACCTCGCCACGCCGATCCCGGACGGCGCGGACGAGCCCTGGGCGCTGCGCATCATTGCCGGCCAGGTCGCGCGACTGGAGCAGCAGATCGACGACATGAACGCCGATCTGGCTCCGCTCGACAGCTTCATCCTGCCGGGCGGCAGTCCGTCCGCTGCCGCCGTCCACCTCGCCCGTGCGATCACCCGCCGGGCCGAGCGCAGCGCGACGGCAGCCGCCGCCGATGTCGCGCTCAATCCGCAGGCGCTGGCCTATCTCAACCGCCTGTCCGATCTGCTGTTCGTGCTCGCCCGCCGGCTGAACGACAATGGCGCGCGCGATGTTAAATGGGTGCCGGGCGCGTCAAGACAGGTATGATTTCAACGGCCTGGCTACCATCGGCCACGCTTTGCCTTGCAGCGCAACATTAACCCTATTCATTCAGAGCGCGTTTAGCCAATTCTCCAAATTTGCGGGTTATTCGCAATTAGTGAGAGGGCCAAGATGCAATTCTATCTGGCAACATCCTTCATCTTTCCGCGCAGCCTGCGCCTGCGCCTGTTCGCACTCTGTTTCGTTGCGACCCATCTGCCGCTGATCGGCTATATCAGCTGGGGCATGGCCACCGGCCGGATCGCACTGGCCGAGTTCCTGCTGCTGCTCGGCGCCACGCTGGTCGGCACGATCATGGCGCTGATGGGGATCGGCGCGCTGCTGAGCCCGATCCATGCGCTGGCCGATACGCTGCGCCCCGACAGTCCCGAGGCACCGGTCCTGCCCGAAGTCGGCGACGTGATCCGCACCCTCTATGCCGGCGTTCATCGCGCAGCGACATCGACCCGCGCGCAGATGGACGAATTGCAGGTGGCGGCGCATGAAGATCCGCTGACCGGTATCGCCAACCGGCGCGGCCTGCTGGCCCAGATCGACGAGCTGCCGGTCGAGAAGCGCCAGGGCTGCATCGCGATCATCGACATCGATCATTTCAAGCAGGTCAATGACCGGCTGGGCCATGACGAGGGCGACCGGGTGCTGCGCGATTTCGCCACCCGCCTGTCCGCCCAGATCCGGCGCATCGACATGGTCGCGCGCTGGGGCGGCGAGGAATTTGCCGTCTTCTTCCAACATTGCATCGAGGATGAGGCGAGCTGGTCGCTGGCGCGCCTGGCCGAACAGATTCGCGAGCATCCGCTGGGCGATGTCGATGGCCGGCCGATCACCTTTTCCGCCGGCATCTGTCGCTGGAAGGGAGAGGAGATGGACGAGGTTCTCCGCCTTGCCGACCAGGCGCTGTACGAAGCCAAGGCCAATGGTCGCAACCAGCTGCGCCGTGCCCGGCCGGAGCGCACCGCCGCCTGATTCTGTGCCGCAGCGGGCCGGCAAGGAACCGACCTGCCCGGTCATGCGCTTACCCCTTGCGAGAGCGGTGCAACCGTATCGAAAGGGGCGTGCATGGCCAAAATCTGGATCCAGCCCGGACAGGACGCGCTGGCGGAACGCTATCGCGCCGTCCGCGCCCTGACGCAGGCGCTGGCGACGCCCCTGTCGGACGCGGATGCCACGGTGCAGTCGATGCCCGACGCATCGCCCGCCAAATGGCATCTGGCCCATGTCAGCTGGTTCTTCGAGACCTTCGTCCTGCGCGATCATGTCGAGGGGTATCGCCCCTTCGACGACCGCTTCGCCTATCTGTTCAACAGCTATTATGAGGCCGAAGGGCCGCGCCATGCCCGGCCGATGCGGGGCATGCTGACCCGGCCGAGCCTGAACGAGGTGCGCGCCTATCGCGCCCATGTCGATGCCGCGCTGCTGGCCGCCATGCCGCATCTGCCGGAGGCCGCCTGCACGCTGGTGGCGCTGGGACTGCAGCATGAGCAACAGCATCAGGAATTGCTGCTGACGGACCTGCAGCATCTTTTTTCGCTCAATCCCATCGCCCCCGCCCTGTTCGATGCACCCAGGGCGATGCCCGCGCCGGTGCCCGGACCGCTGCACTGGATCGAGGGGCGCGAGGGGCTGGTCGAGATCGGCGACGATGGCAAGGCCGGGTTCGCCTTCGATTGCGAGGGGCCGCGCCACAAGGCCTTCCTGCGCCCCCATGCTTTGGCCCACCGGCCGATCACCAATGGCGAATGGATCAGCTTCATCGAGGATGGCGGCTATCGTGACCCGGCGCTGTGGCTGTCGGATGGCTGGGCCTGGGTCCAGGCGGAAGGGATAGAGGCGCCGCTCTACTGGCAGCGCAGCGAGAAGGGCTGGACCCGTTTCGGCCTGGATGGACGCCAGCCGGTCAATCCCGCCGCCCCGGCCTGCCATATCAGCCTGTATGAAGCCGACGCCTATGCCAGTTGGGCGGGCGCGCGCCTGCCGACCGAGGCGGAATGGGAAAGCGCGGCGCTCAACATCGCGCCGACCAGTGGCGAACAACTGGACGGCGCCGCCTGCCCCCGCCCCCGCGCCGCCGAAGACGGCACCAGCCTGACCCAGATGTTCGGCGATGTATGGGAATGGACCGGCAGCGCCTATCGCCCCTATCCCGGCTTTCGCACCGCCCCCGGAGCAGTCGGCGAATATAATGGCAAGTTCATGTCCGGACAGTTCGTGCTGAAGGGCGGCAGTTGTGCCACCCCGCGCGGCCATGTCCGCGCCAGTTATCGCAATTTCTTCCACCCCCATCAACGCTGGCAGTTCACGGGACTGCGGCTGGCCAAGGATCTGTAAGCCCCATGCTGCTGACACATGACATGCCCGCCGCCCGCACCATCGACCCGGCATTCCGCCGCGACATATTGGCCGGCCTTGCCCGATCGCCCAAGGCGACCCCGCCCATCTGGTTCTACGACCGGCGCGGATCGGAATTGTTCGAGGATATTACCGACCTGCCCGAATATTATCCGACCCGCACCGAAACCGCGCTGCTGGCCGGCCATGGCGATGATTTCGCCACCGCCATCGGCGCCGGTCGGGCGGTGGTGGAATTCGGCGCCGGCAGCGCGCGCAAGACACCGCATCTGCTGCGGGCAATCGATCCCGCCGCCTATGTGCCGATCGACATCAGCGGCGATTTCCTGCGCGCCAGCAGCGCCGAACTGGCGAGCGCCTTTCCCGGCCTGCCGGTGCTACCGCTGGTCGGCGACTTCACCGGCACATTGGCCCTGCCCGATGCGATCGACGGACTGCCGCGGCTCGGCTTCTTCCCCGGCTCGACGATCGGCAACAGCGAACCCGACACCGCCGTCGACCTGCTGCGCGCGATGCGCCGACTGCTGGGCGACGAAGCGATGCTGCTGATCGGCATGGACCGGATCAAGGACCGCGATCGGCTGATCGCCGCCTATGACGATGAAGCCGGTGTCACCGCCGCCTTCAACCGCAACCTGCTGGTGCGGATCAACCGCGAGCTGGAGGGTGACCTGCCGGTCGAGGCCTTTGCCCATCGCGCCATCTGGAATGACGAGAAGGCGCGGATCGAGATGCACCTGGAAGCGACCGAACCGCTGCATTTCCATGTCGCGGGCCAATGTTTTCACATGAAGGCCGGCGAGACGATCCACACCGAGAGCAGCCATAAATATGGCGCGCGCGACGAACGGCTGCTGCTGCGCGCGGGCGGATGGGAACCCACGACCGAATGGATGGACCCGGACGGCCTGTTCGCACTGGTGCTGGCGAAGGCGGGGTAGAATCTGCCGGGGAATTTCACGCGACAGTCGAAGTTCACAGTGTCGTGGGGCTGATTCCGGCCAAATGCGCCGGCCATGCGCCTGCCCCGCGCCGGTGAAGCGACAGTCGCGCGACAATCGGGTCAGGGCGACGCGCCTTCGACGCGACACGGACGCGACAGCGAGGCGACAGTGAAGCGACACTGGGCGGCTGGAGCGCAACGGTGCGGGGTGGGAATAGAGCGCGGCTTCCATTGCCGATGATAAATCAGAGAAAGGCTGAGTAGGAAAGCGAGGGCGAAACTCTTGTTTCGACCATTCCCGTCATGCGGGGGGTTTGACGGTTGGCGGCCATGAGCGGACCCGTTCCCCCTCCCGCAGGCGGGAGGGGGTTAGGGGGTGGGCTGGACGTCGCGAAAGCCCACCCCGCTGCGACTAATGCGCTGCGCGCATAAGTCTCGCTGCCCCTCCCGCCAGCGGGAGGGGAATGGTAGGAATCCACCCAACTCCACCATCCCAGCGGAATGACGCCCCCAGCCTATTCCGTCGCGAGCAGCAGGTCGCGCAGGTCGTGCAGGCTGGGCAGGACGGCGCTGGCCGCTAGGACCAGTTCCTCGGTCGGCGGCAGGAGGTCGGGGATCATCACCGTCGCCATGCCCGCCGCCACGCCGGCGCGGACGCCCGCATGGCTGTCCTCCACCGCGACGCAATCGGCCGGATCGACGCCCAGCCGCTCGGCCGCCAGCAGATAGGGCTGCGGGTCGGGCTTGGGCCGGTCGATGTCATTGCGGGTGACGACGGTCTGGAAATAAGGAAGCAGCCCGGCCTTCTCCAGCCGCTGCTGGGCATAGGGGGCCATGGTCGAGGTCGCGATCGCCATCGGAATGCCGGCCCTGGCGAGATGATCCAATATGACCTCCGCGCCCGGCCGCAGCGGAATGCCCGCCTCCAGCGCGGCGACGAACAGCGCGTCGCTGTCGGCATAGAATTGATCGACCGGAAAGTCCGGCCCCATGCGGTCGGCCAGCATCCGCAGATTCTCGTCGCGGTGGATGCCGACCATCGACAGCAGCATCTCGTCCGACATCGGCCAGCCCATCGCCGCGCCGGTGCGGGCGAAGGCATCGCGATGCGCGGCCTCCGTGTCCAGCAGCGTGCCGTCCATGTCGAAGATGACGGCGCGGATCGGGTTGGGCAGCGCAGCGGCGGCTTGCGGCGGCGCGTCGGAAAGGGATGCGATGCTTGCCATGCCCTTCATATGGTGTGTGCTTTGCAATATTTCCATTGCAAAGCGCGCCATCGGGGCTGCAATTTTCCTATTGCAGCCGCGTGCTATTCGACGACCTGCGCGGTCCAGACGGGGATCCAGCGCCAGGCGCCACGGCATTCGCCCATGCTGGTCGCTTCGGTCAGGCGGAAGCGGCTGCCATCCCAGACATAGGTCTGGCTGGTGCCGCAATCGCCGATGCCGCGCCCCTTGGCGAAGCTTTGCAGCAGCGACTTTTCGGGCGCCCAGCCGGCATTGACCAGGGTGGGATGGCCGATCTCCTCCGTGCCCCAGCCGGGCGCATAGTCGAACGGCGCGAAGCGGAAGCTGCGGCGACCCGGAATGCCGCTGGCGATCACCGGCACGGTGGTGAAATTATAGGCGCCAGAGCCACAGGGAACCAGGATCAGCGTGTCATTCTTCGACAGGCGATGCAGTTCGGACTGGCCGTTCGCCATCTCGTCGGTGCAGCCGGTGAACTTGCCGAGCGCGGTCCGCTCCTCGCGCCACAGTGCGGCCGGGGCATCGCCCGTCGCGATGATCGCGCGATGAATCGCCGGCGTCGGCGGCGCGACGCGCACCGCCAGCGGACCGAGCGGCCCGGTCGCTACCAGCGCGGTGGTGGTGCCGGCCCGGCCCTGGCGCGCATCCATGTAGCGGATTGCCGCGCCCGCGCCCGCAAGCGAGGGACGACCGAGCGACCGGTTGCCGGTGCGCACTTCCATCGTGCTGCCGCGTGCCATCGCGATCGCCAGCGCCGACGCCTGCGGCCCGCGCAGGGTGGCATCGCCATCGCGCGCGGTCACCGTCGCGACCTTGCGGCCGTCGACCAGGAAGCTGACGTCGGAGGAACCCTTGGCATCGCGGCTGACCCAGACTTCGGCCGCGGCATCGGGACCAGCCGAACGGGCGACGCCGACCATCACCGGATTGTCGGGCCAGTCGCCACCGGGCAGCAGCGACACCGCCTCGCACCGGTTGCGATTGTCGCAACCGATGGTCCAGTCCTTGTAGGTTTCAAGCGTGCCAGGCTTGGGCGCAGGCGCGTTGGTCTGCGCCGTTGCCATGCCAATGGTGCCGATGGCCGTTAAGACGGCCGCGAAAAATCTAAGTTCCCCCATCGGTTAACCATAACCGATTTGTTAAGCCGGGGGTAGGGCCTCTGTTAAGTAATCGAAATGATTTGGTTAAAGGCTTAACATCAACCCGGCCAGCGCGGCGCTCATCAGATTGGCCAGGCTGCCGGCGACCAGCGCCTTCAGACCCAGCTTGGCGATCATCGGCCGCTGATTGGGGGCAAGGTTGCCGGTCACCGCCATCTGGATCGCGATCGAGCTGAAATTGGCGAAACCACACAGCGCGAAGGTGATGATGGCGATGGTCGAGGGCGAGAGGCCGTCCTGCACCTGGCCAAGGTTGATATAGGCGACGAATTCGTTGAGCACGACCTTGGTGCCGAACAGGCCGCCAGCCACCTGCGCCTCGTTCCAGGGGATGTTGAGCAGATACATGACCGGCGAGAAGACATAGCCGAGCAGCTGCTGGAAGCTGAGTTCGGGATAGCCGAAGATGCCGCCGATACCGCCGAGGATGCCGTTGGCGAGCGCCACCAGCGCGACGAAGGCCAGCACCATGGCGCCGACCGCGACGGCCAGCTTGACGCCGGTCTGGGCGCCCTGCGCCGCCGCCATGATGATGTTGGCGGGCTTTTCCTCGTCATGGGTGGCGACGGGCATGGGTTCGCCCGGCGTGGTTTCCGCATTCAGCACCGCCGCGACCGCAGCCGCACGGCGCGTTTCGGGCAGGTGGATATCATCCTCCAGCGGCAGTTCCGGTTCGCATTCCGGTTCGTCGGGCATCATGATCTTGGCCATCAGCAGGCCGCCGGGCGCCGCCATGAAGCTGGCCGCGAGCAGATAGTCGATCTTGATCCCCATCGAGGCATAGGCGGCCAGGATCGTGCCGGCGACGCCCGCCATGCCGCTGGTCATCACCGCGAACAGCTGCGGCCCGTTGAGGCCGGCGAGATAGGGACGGATCACCAGCGGGCTTTCGCTCTGGCCGACGAAGATGTTGGCGGCGGCGCACAGGCTTTCCACCTTCGACACGCCCGTCACCTTCTCGATCGCGCCGCCGACCCAGCGGACGATGAACTGCATGATGCCCAGATAATAGAGGATCGACACCAGGCTGGCGAAGAAGATGATCACCGGCAGCGCGGCGATGGCGAAGCTGGCGCCGCCGATTTCCGGCTTGGCCAGCGGGCCGAAGATGAAATTGGTCCCCGCCTGCGCATAGCCCAGCAGATTGGCGACGCCGTGCGACATGCCCGCGATGATGGCGCGTCCGGCCGGCACATAGAGCACCAGCAGCGCGATCCCCGCCTGCAGCAGGAAGGCCGCGCCGACCACGCGCAGCCGGATCGCGCGGCGGTTGGAAGAGAGGGCAAAGGCAATGGCAAGAATCAGCAATATGCCGGCGAGGCCGATAAGAAGATGCATGAAGCGCTTTCGCGGGAATGGGCAAACCGCGCGACTATACAGGGCCAGCGCGCGGAAACCAGCAGGGAATCCCGCCCCGCGATGTAAATGAGATAGCCTCGCTTTTTGTCGGCAAATCGATCAGAACGATGGCGTCACAGAAGATGCGATGAGGAGAGGCGATGCTGATGGAAACCGACACGCCCGGTGCCGCTACGGAATGGCGGCGCCATTATATGCTGCCGATCGCGGCCGCGCTCGGCTATGCCACCAGCGTCATCCATATCTATGGGCTTGGCCCCTATATCCAGCCGATCAGCGACCAGTTTGGCTGGACGCGGACGCAGGTGACGGTGGGCCTGACCCTGTCCACCTTGGTCCAGGCGGTCTTTTCCGTGCCGATCGGCCTGATGGTCGACCGGCTGGGGCCACGCCTGTTCGGGCTGGTCGGCGTGCTGCTGACCTGCGGCGCCTTTGCCCTGCTGGGCACGGCGACCGGCAGCCCCGGCCAATGGTATCTGCTCTGGGCACTGCTGGCGCTCGCGACCCTGCCGGTGCAGGCGACGATCTGGACCAGCGCCGTCGCCACCCGGTTCGAGGCGTCACGCGGCCTGGCCTTTGCCATCACCCTGTGCGGCGCATCGATCGCGGTCGCCATCTTTCCGCTGATGGGCAGCTGGCTGATCGGCCAATATGGCTGGCAACGCGCCGCGCCGATCCAGGCGGCGATCTGGGCGGCGTGCAGCTTCCCGCTGATCTTCCTCTTCTTCCGCGGCGCGCGAGATCGGCGGCGCGGCGAGGCCGAGACGGCCAATGCCGCAGCGCCCGCGATCGGTGCCAGGCTGGCCGAAGGGGTGCGATCCTCCATCTATCATCGCCTGCTGCTCGCCAGCCTGCTCTTCACCTTCACCATCATCGCGCTGGTCGTGCATTTCGTGCCGATCCTGACCGATCGCGGCGCGGACCCGATGCGGGCGGCCGGCATAGCCTCGGTCGTGGGCCTTTGCTCGATCATCGGCCGGCTGGCGACCGGGCTGCTGCTCGACCGGTTCCGCGGATCGCTGGTCGGCGCCGGCGTTTTCCTGCTGCCGGCGGCTGCCAGCCTGTTGTTGCTGGGCGCGGGGAATAATGTCGCGCTGCTGATCGCGGCGGCAGCGCTGATCGGCCTGACACTGGGTGCGGAGGTCGATGTGATCGTCTATCTCACCACCCAGCATTTCGGCCTCAAGACCTTTGGCGGCCTTTATGGCGGACTGCTGATGGCACTATCGGTCGGCACCGCCACCGGGCCATTGGGCGCGTCGGCGATTTTCGACCGCTTCGGCAATTATGCGCCCTTCCTGTGGATAACGCTTGTCCTGATGGTCGGCAGCAGCCTGGCGCTTGCCAGCCTGCCGCGCCCGGCCTTTGCCCGGCCGCGCGGCCATTGAAGGGACCATTGACATAAAGCGCTACAAAGCCGCCACGTCGAGACATCGCGCGGATATATGGCGCGCCTAGTCCTGCCCTTCTGACAGTCCACAGACGACAGAAGGGTAGAGCGAGATGATGCAGGATGGCGCGCATGACGACCATGGCCATGGCCTGGCCGATGACCTGGCGCAGATGCGCAAGCTGGCCGGCGAGGCGATGGGCCGGCGCCGCACGTTGCGCCTGCTCTTTTCGGCCGGCAGCGCCGCGCTGATCACCGCCTGTGGTGGTGGCGGCAGTGACAGCGACACTGACACATCGACCGCCACGCCGACACCCACCCCTACCCCGACGCCAACACCCACGCCGACCCCGACGTCGAGCAGTTGCATCGCCGATCCGGAGGAAACCAACGGCCCCTATCCGGCGGACGGATCGAACAGCAGCAATGGCAGCGTCGTCAATGTGCTGGACGATACCGGCATCGTGCGCACCGACATACGGTCGAGCTTCGGATCGTCGAGCGGCACCGCCGAGGGCATCTATATGCAGCTGACCATCACGGTGGTGAACGTCAATGGCAGCTGCGCGCCGCTGGAGGGCTATGCCGTCTATATCTGGCATTGCACCCGCGACGGCCTCTATTCGCTCTACACCGTGCCGGGCGAAAATTACCTGCGCGGCGTCGGCGTCACCGATGCCAATGGCCAGGTGACCTTCACCAGCATCTTCCCCGGCTGCTATGACGGCCGCTACCCGCATATCCATTTCGAGGTCTATCCCAGCCTGGCCAAGGCGACCAGCTATGCCAATCGCGTGCTGACGTCGCAGTTCGCGATGCCGACGGATGCCTGCAACACGGTCTATGCGACCAGCGGCTATTCCAGCAGCAAGACCAACTTCGCCAAGATCACCACTAGCAGCGACAATGTGTTCGGCGACAACACGTCGGCCCAGGTCGCGGCGATGACGCCCACCATGACCGGCGATACGACCAATGGCTTCACCGGCACGGTGACGGTCGGCATCGCCATCTGACAGGAATTATGCGGATGACTTTGCAGGGATCGCCTTCAATCGATATGCTGACCGCCAATATGGACGGATCGCGCATATTGGTGGTCGACGATGATGCGGACATCCGCATCCTGTTGTCGGATTTTCTGGAGCAGCATGGCTTTGCCGTGACCGCGGTCGCGGACGGCGTGGCGATGGATCAGGCGCTGGCGGCGCAGACATTCGACATCGCCGTGCTGGACGTGATGATGCCGGGCGAGGACGGGCTGTCGATCCTGCGGCGGCTGGCCGCGAGCGGCGACCTGCCGATCATCATGCTGTCGGCGATCGGCGGCGATATCGACCGGATCGTCGGGCTGGAAATGGGGGCGGAGGATTATCTGCCCAAGCCGTGCAATCCGCGCGAACTGCTCGCCCGCGTCCGCACCGTGCTGCGCCGCAATCGCCGCCAGACATCGGAACCGCAGGTGCCCGCCGGGCAGCGGCTGCGCTTTGCCGGCTGGCAGGTCGACATGGGCGTGCGCCTGCTGACCGACCCTGACAATGTCGTCGTCACCTTAACCGATGGCGAGTTCCGCCTGCTGCGCGCCTTCATCGAGCATCCGCGCCGGGTGCTGAGCCGCGACCAGTTGCTCGACTATTCGGCCGGCAGCGACGCGGAAAGCTATGACCGGGCGATCGACGTGCAGGTCAGCCGCCTGCGCCGCAAGCTGGAACGTGGCGAGATGGGCGACGAACTGGTCCGCACGATCCGCAACGAAGGCTATATGTTCACCGCCGAGGTCCGCCCGGCGTGAGCCCGGCGATGCTGCCGGGCGCGGGCGAGCGGGGGCGCTACAATCCCTCGATCCTGACCCGGATCGTCTTTCTGGTCGCCGCCACCCTGTTGCTGGCGCTGGGCGCGATGATGCTGGTCGCCTTTCGCGGCCCCCCGCCCCATGCCCGGCCAATGATGCTGGTGGAGGCGACCGGCCTGCTGCGCGGCGGCACCCAGCCACCCGGCAGCTGGCAGATCAGCCGCTATCAATCGGATCGTGCGCCTACGGCCGACGCGGGGCAGGAAAGCAACCGTGCGGGAGCCGAGCGCATTGCCGGCCTGCTGGGCGTGCCGGCCAATGCGGTGGCGCTGATCCAGGAACGGCCGCCGATCGGCATGCCGCGTCCCGGACCGGAGATCGGGCCCCGACCCGACATGGGGATGGAGTTCGACCCCGGCCGGATGATGCTGCGCGGCAGCTTTGCCCTGGCCGTGCGCGAGGATGGCAGGAACTGGTCGGTGCTGCTGGGGCGGCAAGGGCCGAACTGGCGCTGGTATGCGATCACCCTGTCGCTGATGGCGGGCATCTTCATCCTGCTGCTGCTGCCGGCCTATTGGGTGGCCCGGCGCATCACCCAGCCGATCCGCCTGCTGGCCGAAGGCGCCGCGCGCGAGCGGCCGGAGCGCGCCGAGCCGCTGCCGATCGGCGGCCCGCCCGAAGTGCGCGCCATGGGCATCGCCTATAATCATATGCGCGCGCGGATCGCCGATTATGTGTCGGAACGCACCGCCATGCTGGTGGCCATCGCCCATGACCTGCGCACGCCGATGACGCGCCTGTCCTTCCGCCTGGAACAATTGCCCGACGGCCCGCGCGCCAAGGCGCAGGCGGACGTGCAGGAAATGCGGGCGATGGTCACCGACCTGCTCGACTTCATGCGCGAAGGGACCGAAGGGCGCCAGCGCGCGCGCATCGACCTGTCGGCGATCGTCGAGACGCTGGCCGACGACCTGGCCGACATGGGCCATGATGTCGTCGTCACCGCCAGCCAGCGCGCCGTGATAGAGGGCGACGCGCTCGCGCTGCGCCGCTGCATCGGCAACATGGTCGAGAATGCGGTGCGCTATGGCGGATCGGCGCGGGTCTGCCTGCGCGTCGAGGGTAGCCGGGCGATCGTCGATGTAGAGGATTCCGGCCCCGGCGTTCCGCCCGAGATTCTCGACCGGCTCTGCGAGCCCTTCTATCGCGGCGAAGCCTCGCGCAATCGCGAAACTGGTGGCGTGGGCCTCGGTCTGTCGATCGCCCGCACCATCGCCGAAGGGCATGAGGGCAGCATCGGCTTTGCCAACCGGGCCGAGGGCGGATTGCGCGCGACGGTGATCCTGCCGCTCGATCGCTAAAGCATCATCCCCTTCAGTTCCTGCAGCACCATCGCAGTCGGCATCGACAGGAACATCGCCACCAGAAAGGGCGCCAGCGTCGCCGCGATCAGGATCAGCAGGCTGCGCAGGTCGACCGGCAGGAAGCGCATGGCATAGACGTTGGAGACCACGCCATAGAGGTCGGCCGCCGCCGAAAAATCGGGCGCGGAGAGAAGATCGGGCTGTTCCTTCGCGCTGCCATCGAACCAGCGATCCTCGAACGACCGGCCAAGCGTCACCGCCAGCGCGCCATAATGCATCGCGTTGCGCCGCCAGGCCCGCGCCATGACCGGGCGGAACACGCCGAGCGGCGCCACGCACAGCAGCAGCACCAGCACCACCGTGCCGCCGATCAGGAAGCCGCCGGTCATCGGCGTCGCCGCGCCCTGGAGATGGACGTTGGCGAAACGGCCCGCGGTGATGCAGCCGATCCCCAGCGCAAAGGTGCCGAAGGCCCGGACCGACTGGGCCAGAAAGCCCAGGCCGCCGGCATTGTCGGGATGGGCGACGACCAGCCGCAGGTCCATGGCCGCGACCTTGTGCAGCAGCCGCGTCCAGATGAGGATACGCCAGAGCCAGCCCATGAGCAGCGTCAGCAACAGCGGCAGGCTGACCAGCATATGCCACCAGCCGGCCGCCGATAGCCGCCCCGGCCCGGCGATGGTCCAGGCCGGCAGGCCATGGTTCGAAATGCCGGTCGCGAACAGCCACAGGATGATCGCATAGGCGGCGAGCAGCACCAGCAGTTCGGCGACCGGCGCACGCACCGCCGCGCGCGCCCTGGCCAGTTCAGCCCTCAATCCGTCCCCGGCATCAGGCGGGATCAGCCCCGAAATAGCGAAATGGCGCACCACCGCGCCCAGCCGCCGCGCGGTTTCGACATGGGCGACCAGCAGGAGCGGCACGGCAAAGGCGAAGCGGGCATGCGCCCCGACGTCGCGCAGGAAATGGCGCAGGTCACTGGCCCGGTCATGGCCCGGCAGGACAAGGATGAGCAGCAGGAGCGGTAGCCAGCCGACCGCCAGCGCAAGCAGGGCGCGGACGCGCACCGTGGGCAGGGCCGGCACCGACAGGCGGACAAGGCCAGGCAGCCCGCGCGGCGGCCCCCATTCGAACAGGTCGTGCCCCTCCGCGTCCGCTTCGTTGGTCACTTGCACGCCCTTCCGCTTCGCCTCGGCTCATGAGAACCGCGACGATAGGAAGCATGCCCTTCCCGCCTATCGGGATTTATGCTGAGCCGACCGGAAAATGGCGGCCGTCACGGGTTGGCGGACTTGCCGTCCTTCTTGGCCTTGTGCGCCTTGAGCAGCGCGTCGATCTCGACGATCCGCTCGCGTTCCGGCGTGCCCTTGGGCAGGCCCTTGAGGCGGCATTCGGCCCATAATTTGCGCCGCTCGGATTCCAGCGCCTTGAGATAGAGATCGGCCATTGCAGCCTCCTGGATAAAGGAAAAGGGCCGGCGCCTCGCGACACCGGCCCTTTCATATCTTGTCTAGCCGAAAATCAGGCGGCCTTAATAGGGCCGCCCTGATAAATCAGGCGGCCTTCGAACGGCTCATGCGCTTGCGCTCGTTCGGATCGAGGTAGCGCTTGCGCAGACGGATGGTCTTGGGCGTGACTTCGACCATTTCATCGTCGTCGATATAGGCGATCGCCTGTTCCAGCGTCATCTTCTTCGGCGGGGTCAGGCGGACAGCGTCGTCCTTGCCGCTGGCGCGGAAGTTGGTCAGCGCCTTCGACTTCATCGGGTTGACTTCGAGGTCTTCCGGCTTGGCGTTTTCGCCGATGATCATGCCTTCATAGAGGGCTTCACCCACGCCGACGAACAGGATGCCGCGATCTTCCAGCGGACCCAGCGCATAGGCATTGGCTTCGCCGGCACCGTTCGAGATCAGGACGCCATTCTTGCGGCCTTCGATCTTGCCCTTGTGGGGGCCGTACTTCTCGAACAGGCGGTTCATGATGCCGGTGCCGCGCGTGTCGGACAGGAATTCGCCATGATAGCCGATCAGGCCGCGCGAGGGCGCGGAGAAGGTGATGCGGGTCTTGCCGCCGCCCGAGGGACGCATGTCGGTCATCTCGGCCTTGCGGATGTTCATCTTGTCGACGACCGTGCCCGAGAACTCATCGTCCACGTCGATGACGACGGTTTCGTACGGCTCGGTCTTGCCGCCATTTTCGTCTTCGCCGAACAGCACGCGCGGACGCGAGATGCCCAGTTCGAAGCCTTCGCGGCGCATGGTTTCGATGAGCACGCCCAGCTGGAGTTCGCCACGACCGGCGACTTCGAAGCTGTCCTTGTCGTCCGATTCCGTCACCTTGATGGCAACGTTGGATTCGGCTTCGCGGGCCAGACGATCGCGGATCATGCGGCTCGTCACCTTGCTGCCTTCACGGCCGGCCATCGGCGAGTCGTTCACGGCAAAGCGCATCGACAGGGTCGGCGGATCGATCGGCTGGGCCTTGATCGGGGTGCTGACCTGCGGGTCGGAAATGGTGTTGGCCACGGTCGCGACGGTGAGGCCGGCGAGCGAGATGATGTCGCCTGCCTTGGCTTCCTCGACCGGCACGCGGTCCAGGCCCTGGAACGACATGATCTTCGAGGCGCGACCGGTTTCGATCACGTTTCCTTCGGCATCCAGCGCGTGGATCGGCTGGTTCACCTTGACCGTGCCCGACTGGACGCGGCCGGTGAGGATACGACCCAGGAAATTGTCGCGGTCGAGCAGCGTGACGAGGAAGCTGAACGGCGCGTCCTGATCCAGCGACGGCGGCGGGACATGGTCGACGATCTTCTGGAACAGCGGCTCCAGCGTGCCTTCACGGCGCTGCGAATCCTCGCTGGCATAGCCGTTGCGGCCCGAGGCGTAGAGGACGGGGAAGTCGAGCTGTTCGTCGGTGGCGTCAAGCGTCACGAACAGGTCGAACACTTCGTCCAGCACTTCCTGGATGCGCTCGTCGGGACGGTCGACCTTGTTGACGACGACGATGGGCTTGAGGCCGAGCGCCAGCGCCTTGCCGGTCACGAACTTGGTCTGCGGCATCGCGCCTTCCGACGAGTCGACCAGCAGGATCACGCCGTCGACCATCGAGAGGATGCGCTCCACTTCGCCGCCGAAGTCGGCGTGGCCGGGCGTATCGACGATGTTGATGCGGGTGCCGTTCCATTCGACCGAGGTGGGCTTCGCCAGAATGGTGATGCCGCGTTCCTTTTCCAGGTCGTTCGAGTCCATGGCGCGCTCTTCGACGCGCTGGTTGTCGCGGAAGGTGCCGGACTGGCGGAAAAGCTGGTCGACGAGCGTGGTCTTGCCATGGTCGACGTGCGCGATGATCGCGATATTACGCAGGGACATGTCTTGCCTTTGGGATATGGGGCTCCCCTGGCCGACACAAGGCCGCGCAGAGGCTTCGGGCGCGCCCCTACAGGAAATGACGCGATGCGGCAAGGGCAGCAGAAGGATCGGCCGGAGCGCAGATGAATATCCTGTCATGTTATGACGTTTCCCTTGCCCCGCTGTGGCAGCCGCCTATGACACCGCGTCAGGTTCGCACCCTGAAAAGAAAAGGACACCCCATGCGGCTGACCGCCACCCTTGGCTTTGCTTCCCTCCTCGCCCTTTCCCTGTCCCACCCTGCCCTCGCCCAGAAGGATGGCGCGCCCGACGCCGCCAAGCAGCATGCCGAGCAGACGGCGGACGAGATCGCCAAGAACTGGGCCAGTGCCCCGGTCGAGGAAGTGACCAAGACCAGCAAGGGCACGGCCAGCGTCGACGGCAAGTCGATCGCCTACACCGCGACCGCCGGCACGCTGACCATCCGCGACGCCCAGGGCAAGCCGACCGCCAGCGTCTTCTACACCGCCTATACCGCGCCCGGTAAGCATCGCCCGCTGACCTTCTTCTACAATGGCGGTCCCGGTTCGGCGTCGCTGTGGCTGCGCATGGGCAGCTTTGCGCCCGACCATGTCCGCACCGGCAATCCCGAAGCGGTCGCGCCCGCCCCCTTCGATGTCGGCCCCAATCCCGACAGCCTGATCGGCAGCACCGACATGGTGTTCCTGGATGCGGTGGGATCGGGCTATTCGCGGCCGCTGGGCGATGCCAAGGGCGCCGATTTCTATGGCGTTGACCAGGATGTCGATGCCTTTGCCAAGGCGATCCTGCGCTACACCACCAAGAATGGCCGCTGGGGCGACCCCAAATATATTTTCGGCGAAAGCTATGGCACCACCCGATCGGGCGCGCTGGCCTATCAGCTGGAAGATCGCGGCATGGCGCTGAACGGCGTCATCCTGCTGTCCTCGATCATGAATTACGGCATCCGCCAGTCGGGCTTCGACACCATCCATATCGGCTATCTGCCCAGCTATGCGGCGACCGCCTGGTATCATAACCGGGTACCTGGCGGCCGCCCGGCCAGCCTGGAAGCCTTTGTCGAGGAAGCGCGCCAGTTCGCCAACGGTCCCTATGCCGCCGCGCTGCTGAAGGGCCAGGACATCAGTGCCCAGGAAGAGGACGCCGTCGCCCAGCAGATGAGCCGCTTCACCGGCCTGTCGGTCGATTATTTGAAGCGCGCCAATCTGCGCGTCAGCCTCAGCCGTTTCCGCAAGGAATTGCTGCGCGACGGGCGCGAGACGCTGGGTCGGTTCGACAGCCGCTACAAGGGGATCGACGAGGATGCGGCAGGCGAGGATCCCGAATATGATCCGTCCGATACCGCGATCAGCGGCCTCTATGTCGGCAGCTTCCTGGATCAGCTGACCAACAAGCTGGGCTATCAGACCGACCTCAGCTATCGGCTGAGCGCGCGGGAAGGCGGCGCCTTCAACTGGGACTGGAGCCATGAGCCGCCGTCGGGCCGCAAGCAGAATGTCGCGGACGTCACCGCCGACCTCTCCACCGCGATGCGCATCAACCCGCATCTGCGCGTGCTGTCCTTGAACGGCTATTATGACATGGCGACGCCCTTCTTCTCGACCGAGCGCGACCTGAAGCACATGATGCTGGAGCCGGCGCTGCGGCCGAACCTGCAGTTCAAATATTATCCGGCAGGCCACATGGTCTATCTGAACCCGGAAGCGCTGCACCAGATGCGCCTCGACATGGAGCGCTACTACGCCGAGGGCGCGCGCTGACCTCACTTTCATCCTCCCCTGCAAGGGGAGGTGGCAGGGCGAAGCCCTGACGGAGGGGTGTTCCGTTATCGATAGCGAAGACACCCCTCCACCACTTCGTGGTCCCCCTCCCCTTGCAGGGGAGGATGGAGACTTCCTGCGATCCTTGGATCGCTCAATAGCGCAGCTTCGGATACCAGTCGGCCGGCCGGCCCTGCGGCGTCAGGTCGAGGATCGACCAGAGCGCGGCGATGTCGGGCGCGTCGCGGGGATCCTGGCCCGGATCGGCCATCTCCCGTCCCATCTCGCTCATCCAGAAGAGCCGCACCTGATCGCCGTCGCGGCGATAGACGATCAGCGCAGGATATTCGCCATCGGGCTGGAGCAGGTCGAGATCGCGGGCATAATCGTCGCCGATCGTCTGGATGAAGTCGGTGTTGCGCCAGCCCCGCTCCTGCGCGAAGACGAATTGCCGTTCGACCGGGCTGCGGCTCAATATCTTGTAGGCGACGCGCTGCTTGATGTCGGCGGCATTGCCGTCGACCGCGCCGATCCAGTTGGTACACATCGGGCAGGGCCGCTCGCGTTCCGGCCCGTACATCCAATAGTAACTGACCAGCACATCCTTGTCGCCGAACAGGTCGATCAGGCCGACCTCGAAGCCCTGCTCGTCCTTGAAGCGATAATCCTTTTCGATCAACGGGCCGGGCGGCAGCGCCTGGCGCTGGGCGGTCAGGCGCGTCATGTGGCGGCGAAATTCGATCTCCGCCGCCAGCAGTTGCTGCCGCGCCTTGGCATAGTCCGCGCTTTCGCCGGGAAATGCCGGCTGGCGATGCGCCGCCATATCGGCGGCCGGTGTCAGTTGTTGGTCCATAGCCTCTCTCCTCCCGCGCCGAACGCGGCGCGGGAGGAGAAGGTTCAATGGTCGCTGGCTGCGAAGGCGCCGATGCCGGTTTCCGCCCGCACCCGTTGGGCCGGATAGCCGGCCTTGTCCACCGCCGCGCGGGGCGAGCGGTCGAGCCGGGAGATCAGCCAGATGCCGATGAAGCCGGCCGGGACCGAGAAGATCGCCGCCGAGCTGTAGGGGAAAGGTGCCGGGCCGAGGCCGAAGGTGGTGGTCCACACCGCCGGCGACAGCAGCGTCAGGACGAAGGCCGTCAACAGCCCGATCGTGCCGCCCCAGGCCGCACCGCGCGTGGTGCAGCCGCTCCACAGCAGCGACAGAATCAGCACCGGGAAATTGCCCGACGCGGCGAGCGCGAAGGCGAGGCTGACCATGAAGGCGACATTCTGCTTCTCGAACACCAGCCCCAGCAGCACCGCCAGCGCGCCCAGCGCCAGCGTGGTGATCCGCGAAACGCGCAGTTCGTCGGCCGAGTTGGCGCGGCCCTGTTTCAGCACCGTGGCATAAAGGTCATGACTGACCGCCGAGGCGGCCGACAAGGTCAGCCCCGCCACGACCGCCAGGATGGTCGCGAAGGCCACCGCCGAGATGAAGCCGAGGAACGCATTGCCGCCGACCGCATGGGCGAGATGGATCGCCGCCATATTGCCGCCGCCGCGCAGCGTGCCGTCGGCCATCTTGTAGCCGGCATCCGTGCCGACGAGGATGATCGCGCCGAAGCCGATGATGAAGGTGAGGATATAGAAATAGCCGATCCAGCCCGTCGCCCACAACACCGACTTGCGCGCTTCCTTGGCGTCCGGGACGGTGAAGAAGCGCATCAAGATATGCGGCAGGCCGGCCGTGCCCAGCATCAGCGCGAGGCCGAAGGAGATAGCCGAGACCGGATCCTTGATGAAGCCGCCCGGCGCCATGATCGCCCGCCCCCTTGCCGCGGCTTCGGCGGGGGGTGCACCGGCGGCCTGTGCCGCCGCGCTCTTCACCTCGACCGCGCGGGCGAACAGGGCTTCGAGTGAGAAGCCGAACTGGGCCAGCACCATCAGCGCCATGAAGCTGGCGCCGCCGAGCAACAGCACCGCCTTGATGATCTGCACCCAGGTGGTCGCGCGCATGCCGCCGAACAGCACATAGAGCATCATCAGCGCGCCGACGATCACCACCGCCACCGCATAGGGCAGGCCGAACAATAATTTGATGAGCTGCCCCGCGCCCACCATCTGGGCGATCAGGTAAAAGCTGACCACCAGCAGGGTGGAGATGGCCGCGAAGCTGCGCACCGGCGGCTGGGCGAAGCGGTAGGAGGCGACGTCGGCAAAGGTGAAGCGGCCAAGGTTGCGCAGCCGCTCCGCCATCAGGAACAGCAGGATCGGCCAGCCGACGAGGAAGCCGGTGGAATAGATGAGGCCGTCATAGCCGTCGGTGAAGATCTGCGCCGATATGCCGAGGAAGGAGGCGGCGGACATATAGTCGCCCGCCATGGCAAGGCCATTCTGGAAACCGCTGATGCCGCCGCCGGCGGTATAGAAGTCCGACGCGGTGCGGGTGCGCGCGGCCGCCGCCTTGGTTATCCACAGGGTCAGGCCGACAAAGGCGACGAACATCGCGATCGCCACCCAGTTGATCGGCTGACGCTGCGCCTCCCCCTCCAGCGCGGCGGCAAAGGCGGGAGCGGGCATCAGGGCAAGAACGGGGGCGAGCGCGCCGGCAAGCCGCGCCCTCATGCGCCATGATCCTTCAGGATCGCGGCCATCTGTGCGTCATGATGGCGGTTGGCATAAGCGACATAGAGGCCGGTCAGGGCGATCGCGAGCAGGATGAGGCCCAGGCCGATCGGAATGCCGATCGAGGTGACGCCATCGCCGATCGGCATGCCCAGCAGCGCCTTGTCGAAGGCGATCAGCGCCAGATAGCCGACAAAGGCGATGAAGATGATCGCCGACAGCCACCAGCCCAGCCGCGCCCGCCGCGCCACCAGTTCACCATAACGGGGATCGGCCGCCACCGCCGCGATCATCGCGGCCTGTGGATCGGCCGGGGCATGCCCTTCCTGCTGCGTCATTCACTCTCCTCTGGTCTTTGCGCCATGCTAACCGGACGCCCCCCGATTGCAATGGCATGGCCCGAGCGCCTATATCTGCACGGAGAGAGACTTGCGGCCTTACTGTTTTATGCACATATGACAGTCAGGCCGATCTGGCCCCTGGGAGATGACATGGCTTCGACCGCGCCGACCGCGACCGCTGATACGCTGAACCTCACGCCGCCCGACCCGGTGCCGGTGGTCGCGCCCGAAAAGGCGGCCGGGCTGGTGCCGATCGACGAGGAAAAGCGATCCAAGCTGGACGAGAAGGTCGATGCCTTCATCGACGATCTGGTCGCGCAGGATGCCAACTCGCCCGCCTTCGGCCAGCGCGTCGACCAGCTGACCAATATGGGTCGCAAGGAAATTGCCGAGGCCGCCGGACACAGCAACCGCTTTCTCGATCGGCCGGTGCGCGCGATGGACAGCGACAACAAGGTCGGTGCGGACCTCGCTGAACTGCGCCGCACGGTCGAGGATCTGGATCCCGGCAAGCGCGGCAGCCTGACCGCGCCCAAGAAGCTGTTCGGCATCATCCCGTTCGGCAACAAGATGCGCGACTATTTCGACAGCTACAAGTCGAGCCAGACGCACATCAACTCGATCCTGGGATCGCTCGCCAGCGGCAAGGACGTGCTGATCAAGGATAATGCCGCGATTGACGTGGAACGCCAGAATATGTGGCAAACCATGGGCAAGCTGGAGCAGATGATCCACATCAGCAAGACCATGGACGCGCGCCTCGAGTCCAAAGCGCTGGAGCTGGATTCGACCGATCCGACCAAGGCCAAGGCGATCCGCGAGAGCGCACTCTTCTACATCCGCCAGCGCACCCAGGATCTGCTGACCCAGATGGCGGTCACGGTGCAGGGCTATCTGGCGCTGGACCTGGTGAAGAAGAATAATGTCGAGCTGGTGAAGGGCGTGGATCGCGCCAGCACCACCACCGTCGCCGCGCTGCGCACCGCCGTCACCGTGGCGCAGGCGCTGGTCGGCCAGCGCCTGGTGCTGGAACAGATCACCGCGCTCAACACCACCACCGCCAACATCATCGATTCGACCGGCGAACTGCTCAAGAGCCAGACCGCGCAGATTCACGAGCAGGCCGCCAGCAGCACGATCCCGATCGAGACGCTGCAGCGCGCCTTCCAGAATATCTACGACACGATGGACAATATCGACACGTTCAAGCTCAAGGCGCTGGAGAATATGAAGACGACGGTCACTGTGCTGTCGAACGAGGTGGAAAAGTCCAAGGGCTATATCGCCCGGTCCGAGGGCCAGGCCCAGGCCGCCAAGGAAGCGCGCGCGGAAAACCCGCTGCTGAGCGCGATCGAGGGATAAGGATGCGCCCCACCCTGCCCTTTTTCCCGGAGTTGATGGTATGAGCCGGTCCGACCGCGTGCTGGCCGATGCCGAGGCGGTGCTGCGCCGCCATAGCGAGCGCGGCAAGAGCCTGACCAGCCGTGCGCGCGAACGGCGCAACGCGTCGATCATGCGGCGGCTGGGCCGGATCGCCGGCGCCGCCTTCGCGATCATCATCGCGGCCATGATCGCAGGCTGGTTCATGCCGCTGGGCACCAGTGGCGTGATGATCGTGCTTGGCCTGCTGCTGGTCACCACGCTGTTCTTCGCGCTGCTGCCGGGCGAGCGCGCGGTCAGCCCGGACAAGCTGGCCGACAGCGCGCTGACCGCCCTGCCGCTCAAGACCGAAATCTGGCTGGAAAATCAGCGCAAGGCCCTGCCCGCGCCGGCGGTCACTTTGGTCGACAGCATCGGCGTCAAGCTGGAGACGCTGGCGCCGCAGCTCGAACGGCTGGGCGAGCAGGATCCGGCCGCACACGAGATTCGCAAGCTGCTGGCCGATCATCTGCCCGAACTGGTCACCGGCTATCAGTCGATCCCCGCGCCGCTGCGGCGCGAGGAACGCAATGGCCGCGTGCCCGAGAAGCAGCTGATCGAGGGACTGTCGGTGATCGACGCCGAGATCGGCCGGATGAGCGAGCAACTGGCGAGCGGCGATCTCGACAAGCTGGCGACGCAGAATCGCTTTCTGGAGCTGAAATATCAGGAGGCGAAGGAACTTGGCGCCTAGCGCCGTCTTCCTTCCTGCATGATCCACCTCACCCTCATTATCGTCGACTTCCTGACGGGCCTGCTGGCCGCCGGGGCCTGGGCGCTGGCCTCGGCCGGCGGCGCGATCGCGGCCGTGGTGGGCGGCGGGGTGCTGGGGCTATCCTTGTTCCGGCGCTGGCGACGGCGGGGCTGATGATGCGCCAGAGCCGGCACGTCACGATAGCGAAGACGTTACATTCAATCAGAAGGACTGATCATCACATCTGAAGCGGTCCAAACAGGATGCGCAACAGCCCCCCCGCGGTCAGCGTTTCTTAGTCCAGACGGTGCGCTTACGTCGCGGTGGGTAATGTTGAACAAGCCGCCGCCAGGATCATGCCCCCCTGCGCATCAGATAGATGTCCATGATCCAGCCATGCCGGGCCCTTTCCTGCGCGCGGAGGCCCGCGATCCTGTCCCGCACGACCGCCAGCGGCCCTTCGATCAGCAGCTGATGCTCCATGCCGAGATAGGCCCCCCACCAGATATGGATGCCGGCGGGATCGAGCGCGTCGAAGGCACAGCCCTGATCCAGCATCACGGCGACGCTGTCGCCGTCGGCCGGCCAACCATCGTCGCGCAGCCGGCGCCCGGTCGTGATGACCACCGGCGCGCCCAGCCGGTTGAGGGGGATGGCGTGCGCTGCGGTCAGCGCCTGCAGGCTGGTGATGCCCGGCACGACGCTTACCCGGATCGCCAGCCCCCTCTCCGCCAGCCGGTCGGCGATCCGCAGGCTGCTGTCATAAAGGGAGGGATCGCCCCAGACCAGCAGGGCAAGGCGGCCGCCATCGGGCAAGTGGCGTGCGATCTGCCCGGCCCAGGCCTGCGTGATGGCATCGTGCCAGTCCTGGACGGCGCCAAGATAGTCGCCGCGCGCATCGCGCACGGGCAGGTCGAATTCCACCACCCGCACCGCCCGCGTCAGCACGGCCGCGCAGATGGTGCGGCGCAGGTCGACAAGGTCAGACTTGGCGCTGCCCTTGCGTGGCAGCAGGATGAGGTCGGCGCTGTTCATCGCCCGCACCGCCTGGGCCGTCAGATGATCGGGATTGCCGGTGCCGATGCCGATGAGGTGCAGGTCGATCATCATGCGCTCGCGATCATGTGGAAGAAGGAACCGCTGGCCCAGCCGCGCCGCGAGCCGGTTTCCGCGACCGCAGCACCGTCGGCATCGGTCACCCGCATCAGCGGCGCGTCATCTTGGCCCAGGATGGTAGAATAATGGAACTCATGGCCGCGCAGCATGGTGCCGGCGCGCAGCCCCGCGACAGGCGCCAGCAGTTCCGCCCGCCGATAGCCCAGATGCAGCCGGCGATCCGCATGGCTGGTGACAAGGCCGAGCAGCCCGGCCATGCGATGGGCGGTGCCGTCCCGGTCGATCAGCGCATCGCCCAGCACCATATAGCCGCCGCATTCGCCATGGACCGGCCGATCCTCGGCATGGCGGCGCAGGCCCGTCAGGAAGTGCTGCGCGCCGGCGATGGTCCCGGCGTGCAGTTCGGGATAACCGCCGGGCAGCCAGATCAGGTCGGCATCGTCGGCTGGCGCCTCATCGGCCAGCGGGGAGAAGGGCATGATCTGCGCCCCGGCCTGTCGCCAGCCTTCGAGGAGATGCGGGTAGAGGAAGGAGAAAGCCACGTCCTGCGCCACCGCGATCCGTTGCGCCGGGGGATCGGGCAGGCGCCCGCCGGCCCTGACGCCGTGCGCCCGTGCGGCGTCCCGAACCGCGGCGAGATCGACCCGCTCCCGCATGAGTGCGCCATGGCGCTCCAGCGCCTGATCGAGCCCCTCCCGCTCGCCGGCCTGCACCAGCCCCAGATGCCGTTCGGACAGGCAAAGGTCCGCGTGCTGGGGCAAGGCGCCGAACACCGCAATGCCCGCCGCCGCCAGCCCCGCGCGCGCCAGCCGTTCATGGCGCGGGCTCGCGACGCGATTGAGGATGACGCCCGCAATCGTCACATCGGGATCGAAACGGGCAAAGCCCAGCGCCGTCGCCGCACAGGATTGCGCCTGTCCGGATATGTCGAGCACCAGCAGCACCGGCCAGCCCATGCGGCGCGCCACGTCGGCGGCGGTGCCATGGCCGGCCGCGCCCCGCCCCGCCACCCCGTCGAACAGGCCCATCGCCCCTTCGGCCACGATCATGTCGGCATCGCCGGCCTCGGCCGCCACCCGGTCCAGCAGCGCGCCGTCCATCGCCCAGCTGTCCAGGTTGAAGGACGGCCGGCCGCAGGCAACGCGATGGAAGGCCGGGTCGATATAATCCGGCCCGCATTTGAACGGCTGCACCGTCACGCCCACGTCGCGCAGCGCGCGGAGCAGGCCGAGCGTGACGGTCGTCTTGCCGGCGCCCGATGCGGGCGCCGAAACGAGCAGGCCCGGCACCGTCACTCGGACGACCCGGCGTAGCGCGATCCGGCATGCTGGGGCCGGAAACGCCGGTCATAGCCCTGCGCATAGAGGCTGCTTTCGGCAAAATCCGCCGCGTCCAGCGCCGGGCCGACCAGGATGATGGCGGTGCGCTCCATGCTGCCCGCGACCGCCGCCTCGATCGACGAGAGGGTCGCCCGCACGATCCGCTGGTCGGGCCAGCTTGCCCGCCACACGACCGCGACCGGGCAGGATTGCCCATAGGCCGGCATGAGATCGGCCACCACCTGCGCCAGATTGTGGATCGACAGATGGATGGCCAGGGTCGCGCCCGTCACCGCAAAGTTGGTCAGGCTCTCGGCCGGCGGCATGGTGCTGGCGCGCCCCGGCGTGCGCGTCAGGACGAGCGACTGGGCCAGTTCAGGCAGCGTCAGCTCCACCTCCAGCGCAGCGGCCGCCGCAGCGAAGGCCGGCACGCCGGGGGTCACGGTGAAGGGGATGTCCAGCGCCCGGAGGCGGCGGATCTGCTCGCCCATGGCCGACCAGACCGAAAGGTCGCCGGAATGGAGCCGCGCCACATCCTGCCCGGCGGCGTGGGCGGCGGTGATCTCCGCCATGATGGCGTCCAGGTCCATGGGCGCGGTGTTGACGATGCGGGCGCCGGGCGGACAATGCCCCAGCACCTCCGCCGGGACCAGCGATCCGGCATAGAGGCATATCGGGCTGGCCGCGATCAGATCGCGGCCGCGCAGGGTCAGAAGGTCGGGCGCGCCGGGACCGGCGCCGATGAAATGGACGGTCATGATGATGCTCCTTGAGCGATGGCGCAGGTCGCCATGCGATCGGGGGAAAGGCTGCGGGCGGCGCGCAGGCGGGCGCCTTTCCCCGCGCCGGCCAGGGCACATGCTTCGGCGACGCTGCCGGTGCCACGCGCGGCCAGCGATGCCGGCGACCGGGTGATGGTGGGCCAGGATGCGAGGCGATCGGCCGCAATGGGGATGAGCGGCAGGGCCAGTTGCGCGGCGAGTTCCGCCAGTCCCCCGGCCTTGTCCGCCAGCGTGGCGAGATGGGTGACATCCCGTCCGCCGCCGGCCGCCACCAGCGCCGCCCGCAGGGACGCGGTGGTCGCGCCGGCACGGAAACCGAAGCCCGCAACGATCATAGCGTGACGCTCCACTGCACCACCGGATAGCGCGACCGCCAGCCATGGCGATTGCCGAGCGGCGCAGCGTCGGCCAGTTCGATCCGCAGCAGGCTGCCGCCCCGCCGCCCGTGCCAGAGCGCCAGCAGCGCCTCCGACTCCAATGTCACCGCATTGGCGACCAGCCGCGTGCCGGGTGGCAGCAGTGCCTCCAGCCGTTCCAGCAGCGCCTGCGACAGACCGCCACCGATGAAGACCGCCTGCGGCATCGGGCCATCAGGCAACATGTCCGGCGCGCGACCGACCATCAGCTCCAGCCGATCCACGCCCAGCGCACGGGCATTGGCGCGGGCGCGATCCGCACGGGCCGGATCGGCCTCCACCGCGCAGGCGCGATTGGCCGGATGAGCCAGCAGCCATTCGATCGCGATCGATCCCGACCCGGCGCCAATGTCCCACAGATAGTCCCCCGGCCGGGGCGCCAGCGCCGACAGGGTCAGGGCGCGCACCGGCGCCTTGGTGATCTGTCCGTCATGGTCGAACAGCGCGTCGGGTCGACCACTGGCGACCGTCAGGACAGGGCCGTCACCGGCGACCTCCAGCCCGACCGCCACAGGATGAACGATGTCGGGCAGTATCGTCGCCCCCGCCTCGATCGACCGGATCCGTTCGCGCGGGCCGCCGAGGCTTTCCAGCACATGCAGGCGCGACGCGCCAAATCCCCTGGCCGACAACCAGGCGCCAAGCCCCGCCACCGCCGCCCCGTCGCGCAGCAGCACCAGCGCCCGCGCGCCCGGCGCGAGGTGCGGACGCAACCGATCCAGCGGCGCGGCATGCAGGCCCAGGCACGCGACATCCTGTATCGCCCAGCCCAGCCGCGCCGCCGCCAGCCCGAAGGTGGAGGGCGCGGGATGCGCGCACCATTCATGCGCCGCCAGATGGCGCGCGATGCTGCTCCCCGCGCCGAACCAGAAGGGGTCGCCCGACGCCAGCACCACCACCGGCCGCCCACGATGCGCCAGCAGCCGCGCGATCCCGTCCGCGAAGGGCACTGGCCATTCGACCATCGGCGCGCTAATCCCGCCGAGCAGCGCAAGGTGCCGGGCCGGCCCCATGACCAGGTCCGCCGCCGCCAGTGCCGCGCGGCTTGCCGCAGACAGGCCGTCCATCCCGTCCTCGCCGATGCCGACGATCGTCAACCAGGGGGGAGAATTCATGTCATCCATGCCCAATATCCTGCTGCTGGGCGGCACGACGGAGGCAAGCGCGCTGGCGGCCTTGCTGGCGGCGCGCGGCATCCGCGCGACCTTCAGCTATGCCGGACGCACGGCCAGCCCGCGGGCACAACCCCTGCCCGTGCGGGTCGGCGGCTTTGGCGGGGTGGCGGGACTGGTCGCGCATCTGCGTGCGGAAGGCATCACCCATCTGGTCGACGCCACCCACCCCTTTGCCGCGACGATGAGCGCCCATGCGGTGGCGGCTGCGCATAGGGTGGGAATCGCCCATGCTGCGCTGACCCGTGCGCCCTGGACGCCCGTCCCCGGCGATCGCTGGACCACGGTGCCGGACATGGCAGCGGCGGTGGCCGCGCTCGACGGCCCGCCTCAGCGGATCATGCTCGCCCTGGGGCGCATGCATGTGGAGGACTTCGCCGCCCAGCCCCAGCATCATTATCTGCTGCGCTTCGTGGATGCGCCGGACGCGGTGCCCCCCCTGCCCGATCATGCCCTGATCGTAGATCGCGGCCCGTTCACGGTGGCGGACGACACAAGCCTGCTGCGGGACCATCGCATCGACCTGATCGTCGCCAAAAATGCCGGTGGAACGGGCGCAGCCGCCAAGCTGGACGCCGCGCGCGCGCTGGGCCTGTGCGTGCTGATGATCGACCGGCCCGCGCTGCCCGATCGGTGGGAGTTCCACCGGCCCGAGGATGTGCTCGACTGGATCGCTCATCCCGCCGCCTCGTCGGGGATGCCGCGCGGCGTGTAGAGGATCGGCCCGCGCGGCCGCTCGATGATGCGGGTCCGGCTCGACCCGACGATCACCATGGTGCGCATGTCCGCCATGTCCGCCCGCGCCTGCCCCAGCGGCACGATATGCAGTGTCTCCTGCGCGGTGGTCACGGCGCGGGCGAAGAGGATCGGGCGTGCATCGCCACAAAGTTCCCGCAACAGCGCCAGCGTGCGCACGAACCCTTCCGGCCGCGACGCCGACCGGGGATTGTAGAAGGCCATGGCGAAATCCGCCTCCGCCGCCAGCCGCAGCCGCTTTTCGATCAGGGACCAGGGCTTGAGATTGTCCGACAGGTTGATCGCACAGAAATCATGGCCAAGCGGCGCGCCCGCACGCGCCGCAGCAGCCAGCATCGCGGTGATGCCGGGCAGCACGCGAATGTCGATGTCGCGCCAGTGGGCAGGTCCGGCCTCCAGCGCCTCGAACAGGGCGGATGCCATGGCAAAGACGCCCGGATCGCCCGAGGAGACGACGACGACCCGCCGCCCCTGCGCGGCCAGCTCCAGCGCATGGGCCGCCCGGTCCAGTTCCACCCGATTGTCCGAAGGATGCAACGCCAGCCCCGCACGCGGCGCGACCCGCGCGACATAGGGGATATAGCCCACCACGTCGGTCGCGGCAGCCAGCGCGGCGTCGACCTCCGGCGTCACCAGCGCTTCGCCCCCTGGCCCAAGCCCCGCGATCGCGATCCAGCCCCCCTCTCCCGCCGCAAGATTCATGGCCGGCGCCCTTGGCCGTGGATCAGCAGGATCGAGAAATAGGGCGTGACCCTGTCGACATCGGCCAGCCGGGTCACGCGCTGTTCCGGCATGGCGGCATGTTCGACCAGCCATGCTTCATCGCTGCGCCCGGCCGCCGCCACCGCGCGGCGCAGCTTGGCGAGGTGCCGGCCGATCTTCATCACCACCAGCGCGTCGGTATCGCGGATGCGGCGGACCAGTTCCTCTTCCGGCAGCGTCGCCATCGCGACGGTCAGCACATCGTCACCCCAGGTGATCGGCAGGCCGGTCGCATTCCACGCGCCCGACATGCCCATGATGCCGGGGACCACTTCGACCGGGACCAGCCCCGCCAACCGGCTGTGCAGATGCATGAAGGAGCCGTAGAAAAAGGGATCGCCCTCGCACAAGACGACCACATCCTCGCCCGCCTCCGCGATCGCCAGCAGCCGCCCGGTGCAATCGGCATAGAAGGCGGCAAGGCAGTCGTTATAGCGCGGATCGGTGACCGGAATTTCGGTCGTCACCGGATATTCCATCGCCAGTTCGATTGCATCGTCCCGCAACATGCCCTGCGCGATGCGGCGCGCCTGCCCCGGTCGGCCGGCCTTGCGGAAATAGGCGACATGCCGTCCCCCCCGCACCAGCCGGTCGGCGCGCACGCTCAGCAAGTCCTGCGCGCCGGGGCCAAGGCCCACGCCATAGACGGTGCCGCTCATTCCGCGCGGCTCGCCAGCGCATTGATCGCCGCGACCGTGATCGCGCTGCCGCCAAGCCGCCCGTCGACGACGCAGCAGGGGACCGGCTGCGCCGCCCACAGTGCCGCCTTGGATTCCGCCGCGCCGACGAAGCCGACCGGGCAGCCGATGATCGCTGCGGGGCGCGGACAGGCCGGATCCTCCAGCATGTCGAGCAGGTGGAACAGCGCCGTGGGCGCATTGCCGATGGCAACCAGTGCCCCGGCAAGATGCGGCCGCCACAATTCCAGCGCGGCGGCGGATCGGGTATTGCCCATCGCCCGCGCCATGTCCGGCACGGCGGTGTCGTGCAGGGTGCAGAGCACGGCATTGTCGGCGGGCAGGCGCGCGCGCGTGACCCCTTCCGACACCATGCGCGCATCGCACAGCACCGGTGCCCCTGCGGCCAGGGCCTGCCGCGCCGCCGCTGCAAAGCCCGGCGAAAAGCGGATATGGGCCGCCAGGTCCACCATGCCCGCGGCATGGATCATGCGCACGGCGACCGGCTCTTCCTCGGCAGCAAAGCGCCCGAGGTCGGCTTCGGCGCGGATGGTGGCGAAGGACTGGCGATAGATTGCCGCGCCATCCCTCTCATAATCATGGGGCATCAACAGGCTCCGAAATGGGCAAGAAGGTCGGTGGCGGTGAGGTCAGGACGGACGGGCGCCGATCCTGCGCGGGCATGGAAGGCAAGGTCGTAGCGCCCGTCCCGCCCCGTCAGCACAACATCGGCCGGCATCGAACTGGCGCAGCCCTTGGCGCAGCCGGAGACATGAAGGCGGCCCGCCACATGGGGGGCCAGCTGGCGGGCGAGATCGCGCGTCTCCACACTCGCCTGCGGACAGGCAGGCGCGCCGGGGCAAGCCTCCACATGGATCAGCGGGTCGGCAGCGTCTGCGCACAGGCCGGGCAGTTGCCCTTCGGCCAGCAGCATGCGCCACGGGGTCAGCCGCATGGCCGGCGCGTCGAGAAGATGCCGCGCGTCGATCCGGCCGAAGGGAAGACCATAGGCCATGCCGCCATCCCATGCGCCGGGGACCGGTCGCGGGCGTGGCGCCGCCGCCTCTGTCGTGCCCGTTGCCCAATCCGGCAGCGGCGCATCATGCCGGGCCATGCGCCCCGCGCGCGCGCCGTCGCTCTCCACGAACCATCGGGCGAGCGCGAGCAGCGCATCCACTTCGCGGCCGCTATCCACCGGCACGCCTTGTGCCCGCCCCTCCGCACGCAAGATCAGGCCGCCATCGCGCGCCCGTTCGATGCGAAAATCCCCCGCTTCGCCGGGCAGGAGCGGCGCGGCGCCGGCATCGATCACGAAGCCCATCTTGCCCGGCAAGTCCGGCAGTTCGTCCAGGCGATCGAGCAACTGGCGGGCGATGCGATGGCTGTCATCCCCTTCGCGCCAGTCCGGCGCGACCATCATCATGCGCGCGCCCTCGCGCCGAGCATCGTGGTCGACCAGGCCAAGGTCGAGCAGCCGGTCGAGCAAGGGGCGCCAACTATCGTCGCGCACGCCGCGGATCTGGAGGTTAGCGCGCCGGGTCATGTCGATCAGGCCGTTGCCATGGGCGATCGCCGCTTCGCCCAGCGCCGCCAGATCATCGGCCGAAAGACGGCCAAGGCGCGGCTTCACGCGCACGATCAGCCCGTCGCCCGCCGCCATCGGGCGCCAGGCATCGGGACACCAGCCCCGAACGGCCGGCCCGTGGGCCCCCGCATGGTTCGCGGTCGCCCTATCCCTGCCCGCGCCGGTCTGGCTCACAGGCAAATCCTCCGCGCGCCGGGACGCAACCAGGCGGGGCTTGCCGGCATCGCCGGTCGGCGCGAGGTGGCAGGCAGGCGCGACAGGCGCCCGACACCACGCGGCCGTGCAGCCCCAGCCACACGCTTCGCCGCCCAGACGGAAGAGAGACCGTGCCATGACCAACCCCTGGGTCAGGACAAGAGCGACCGAAACGCCGGCAGGTCTCCTGGCTCGCGGGTCGTTGCGGGATGCACGCCTTCCCGGACGCTCTGTCCAGTGGCTGCCCTTATGGGCTCGTGCATCGCGCTATCCGCTTACAGTTGCAGGGACAGCCGCGGAATAAGAGGCCAGGCCCCCGCACCGCATTCCCGATTAAGTTCCTTGCGGAACACCGGCGTCAGTTATGCAATACACCAGCATGAACCGGCGCATCGGTGATGCCCTAGTCGAAACATCGGTCTTCGCCAAGACGCGGAATGTAGATCGGCAGGACCGCCCGGACGCATATCCGCCCCAGCTCAGGACATCGGCGCGATCCTGCCGGTCGCCAGCAGCGCGAAGAGGCATGACGCCAATATCAGGCGATAGAGGACGAAGGGCAGATAGCTGCGGCTGCTGACCAGTTTCAGGAAGGCGACGATCACGCCATAGCCGACGGCGAAGGCGATCAGCGTCGCCAGCAATGTCGGCCCCAGGCCGATGCCGCCCGCTTGCCCCCAGCTTTTCCAGAGCTGGTAGAAACCCGACCCCAGCACCGCCGGAACCGCCAGCAGGAAGGAATAGCGGGCCGCCGCCTCGCGCGTATAGCCAAGCATCAGCCCCGCCGTGATGGTCCCACCCGACCGCGACACGCCGGGGATCAGTGCCATCGCCTGCGCCAGCCCCAGCACCAGTCCATGGCCAAGGCTCAACTGTTCGAGTTTCCGCACTTTCGCCCCGAACCGGTCCGCCAGCCCCAGTGCAACGCCGAAGATCAGCAGCGTCGACGCGGTGAAATAGAGATTGCGCAGCGAATGCTCGATCGCATGCTGGAACGCCAGGCCCAGCACGACGATCGGCACCGTCCCGAGCAGGACCAGCCAGCCCATGCGGACATCGCCGGGCTTGCCCTGTGGGCCAGGCCGGAAGGACCGCAGCCAGGCCCAGGCGATGCGGGCGATGTCGTGCCGGAAATAGAGCAGCACCGCCGCCTCCGTCCCGATCTGGGTGATCGCGGTGAACGCCGCCCCCGGATCCTTGCCGGAGCCCAGGAACAGGCCCGCAATCCGCAGATGCGCGCTCGACGAGACGGGAAGAAATTCGGTAAGTCCCTGCAACAGGCCGAGACATGCCGCTTCGAACCAGAGTGCGGGATCGTCCATGCGCCGCTGCTCTCACATGAAAAAATGCGCCAGGGCAAGCCCCCTGGGCGCAGGCCCGCCGGACCAGCGCCCGCTGCGGCTCAGGCCTGCCGGACCGCGGGAAAGGCCTCCGCGCCATTTTGCCGCGGCCCGATCTTGCGGTCCCACAGATCGGCATAGAGCGCTTCGAGCCGCTCGTTCATCGACGATACGCTCCAGGGGCTGAGGTCGATGCCCCGCACCCCTTGTTCCAGCCGTTCGGACGTCGGCTCATGGCTCAGCACCAGATTGATCGGCCGCTCCATCGCCTCCACCGTGTCGACGCGAAAGCCGGTGACGTCATTCTGGACGATGAAATCGATGCCCGGCAGGTCGGTGGCGATGATCGGCTTGCCGCCCAGCGCATATTGGACGATCACGCGCGGCAAGCCTTCGCGTTCGGACGACAGGATGCACAGCTGCGCGGTCTTGATCCAGCGCGCAATATCCTTGCGGAAGCCGATCACCCGGACATGGCCGGCCAGCCCCAGCGCCTCGATCCGCGCGCGGATCGCCGGTTCGAGCGGCCCAGCCCCGGCCAGCAGCAGGCAGGCCCGCGGATTGGCGGCCACGATCCGCGCGAAGATATCGAGGAACTCGACATGGCGCTTGCGCTCCTCGAACGCCGCCACCATCAGCATCACCTGCGCGTCCGCCCATCCCATCACCGGCGCCTCGGCCATCACCGCCAGTTCCGCCTCGCTCAGCGGCTCGGCCTGCTGGAACGCGGCCACGTCCATGCCGCTGGGAATGACATGATGCCGGTCCTCGTCGCCGATCCGGTTGACCAGACATTCCGTCTTCATGCCCGCGCTGACGTCCACGAATGCGTCGGTTACCGGCGACAGCATTTTCTCGCACGCCAGATAGATGCGCCGTTCCATCGGCCCGACATTCAGGAAGGGCAGGATATGCACGCCATGGACGATGATCGGCGATTGCGAGAACATGGCTGCCAGCCGCCCGACGAACCCGGCCTTGCTGGTATGGGTATGGACGATGTCGGGGCGGATCTTGCGCAGGCGCAGCCCCATGTCGAGCAGCGCCTGCAGATCCTTCACCGGGCTGACCTCGCGCACCAGCGCATCGATGCAGATGGGCCGGACGTCGGGATGCAGGCGTCCCAATATGTCCGCATGATTTTCCCGGCCATACATCAGATAGACCTCATGCCCCTGCTCGGCCTGGCCGTTGCAGGAATAGAGGGTGTTTTCGTCGGCGCCGCCCCGGATGAACCGCGTGATGATGTGTACGATCTTCATATAGCCCCCGCTCAACAGCATTCGACGGAACGCCTATTTGATTCGCAATGATTCGTAAATATCAATCAAGTTGATTTCTATCGTTGACGATCGGATACGAACGCGTATGCTCAATCTCGTCATGGAAGGGAGAGAGGAATTGCGCTGCATTCACGCGACGGCGTTCGGATGCGGCGCAATTCTGCGATTTCGTCCCGCAAATCAGGAAACCCCACGCGCCGCCGCGCCATGAATTCATGACAAAATCACATATCTGACAGGAATCGAGGGATTACGCATGAACATAGCGGTAGTCGGGCTGGGCTATGTCGGCCTTTCAAATGCAGTTCTGCTTGCTCAGCATAATCATGTCATTGCCGTCGATGTCGCTGCGGACCGTGTCGATGCGGTCAATGCGCGCCTATGCCCGATCGTCGATGCCGATCTCGAAGACTATCTGCAGACCCGCGACCTGGACCTGTCGGCCACGCTGGACCTCGACCAGGCTTGTGCCGGCGCGGATTTCGTCCTTGTGGCCACGCCGACAAATTATGACCCGACCACCAACTATTTCGACACCTCCAGCGTGGAGGCGGTCATCGCCCAGGTCACGCGGATCAACCCGCAGGCGATCATCATCATCAAGTCGACCATCCCGGTCGGCTTCACCCAGGCGATGCGCGACAGGTTCGGCACCGACAACATCATCTTCTCGCCGGAATTCCTGCGCGAAGGGAAAGCGCTGCACGACAATCTCCATCCCTCGCGGATCGTCGTGGGCGAAAAATCGATGCTGGGCCAGGTCATCAGCCAGTTGCTGCGCCAGGGCGCCATCCGCCAGGATATCGAAACGGTGCTGACCGATCCGGCCGAGGCGGAGGCGATCAAGCTGTTCGCCAACACCTATCTCGCGATGCGCGTCGCCTTCTTCAACGAACTGGACAGCTACGCCCTGCACCGCGGCCTGGAAACCCGCCAGATCATCGACGGCATCAGCCTCGATCCGCGGATCGGCAACCATTATAATAATCCGTCCTTCGGCTATGGCGGCTATTGCCTGCCCAAGGATACCAAGCAGTTGCTCGCCAATTACAGCGACGTGCCGCAGAACATGATCACCGCGATCGTCGACGCCAATCGCACCCGCAAGGATTTCCTGGCCGACCAGATCATCGCGATGCAGCCGCGCACGGTCGGCATCTACCGGCTCGTCATGAAGGCCAGCTCCGACAATTTCCGCCAGAGCGCGATCCAGGGGATCATGAAGCGGATCAAGGCCAAGGGGATAGAGGTCGTGATCTACGAACCGACTTTGGGCGCCCCCGATTTCTTCGGATCGCAGGTTCTGGCCGATCTCGATGAATTCAAGTCACGATGCAGCGTGATCATCGCCAATCGCAAGTCACCGAACCTCGCCGATGTCGAGGAAAAGATATTCACCCGCGACATCTACGGAGTTGATTGATGAAAACCGTTCTCGTCACCGGTTCTTCAGGGTTCATTGGCTATCATCTGTGCCATCGCCTGCTCCAGGACGGATTTCATGTCATCGGCATCGATAATCTTTCGGATTATTACGATGTCGGCCTCAAGCAGCGCCGCCAGTCTCTGCTGCTGCAAAACCCCCATTTCACGGTGGTGAACCAGTCGATCGAAACCCCGTCGCTGCTGATGGACCTGTTCCGCGACTATCGCCCCGACCTAGTCGTCCATCTCGCCGCGCAGGCGGGCGTGCGCTATTCGATCGAAAATCCGCGCAGCTATCTGGAAAGCAATCTGGTCGGCACGTTCGAACTGCTCGAAGCCGCGCGCGCCTTCCCGCCACAGCATCTGCTGCTGGCCTCCACCTCATCGGTCTATGGCGCCAACGACGCCATGCCCTATCGCGAAACTGACAAGGCCGACCATCAGCTGAGCTTTTACGCCGCCACCAAGAAGGCGACCGAGGCGATGGCGCACAGCTATGCCCATCTGTTCGGCCTACCGACCACCATGTTCCGCTTCTTCACCGTCTACGGCCCCTGGGGCCGTCCCGACATGGCGCTGTTCAAGTTTACAAAGGCGATCCTGCGCAACGAGCCGATCGACGTCTATAATTATGGCGATATGCGGCGGGACTTCACCTATATCGACGATCTGGTCCAGGGCATCCGCCTACTGCTCGACGCGATCCCGCACCAGGGACCGGACAAGGACGTTCAGGCCCCGCAGAGCGAAGTTGACAGCCAGTCGCCGGTCGCGCCGTTCCGCGTCGTCAATATCGGCAATTCCCAGGCAGTGCAACTCACCGACTTCATCGCCGCGATCGAGGAGGCCACCGGGCGGGACGCCATCCGCAACCTCATGCCGATGCAGGCAGGCGACGTGCCGGCGACCTGGGCGGATGCCAGCCTGATCCGCGATCTCACCGGCTACACCCCCTCGACCCCGATCGCGCAGGGGGTGCGCAATTTCGTTGCCTGGTATCGTGACTATTACCGGCTCTGACGCCCCCGCCCTCGGCGCGCGCCGGCCTTCTCGCATGACAGACGCGTCATGACCGGCGAGCGCGCCCTATCGACAAGAGGCCCGATGCCACGGCTGAGTTCCCATCTCGCCTTCGCCTCCATCTCGCAATTGCTGCGCTATGCGGCGCCGTTGCTGGTCTATCCCTATCTCACACGGACATTAGGGATCGACGCGATGGGCTATTTCTCCACCGTGATGGCGGTGGGGCTGATGTGCAGCGCCTTCGTCGAATTCGGCTATGGCCTGATGTCGGTGCGTGAACTGGCCAGCGGCGACCGGCATGTCACCGGCGCCGTCCTGTCCGAACTCTGCCTCGGCCGATCTGTCATGTTTCTGCTGGTCGCCGCGGGGCTGGCCATCATCTGCCATTATGTCGATCTGCTGGCGGACAGCGGCGCCTATGTCGCTGCGCTCGCGATCGGGCTGGCCTACGGCTTTTCCGCCTCATGGTATTATATCGCGGCGGAACGGCCCAGGACGCTCGCCGGCATAGACCTGTCCTGTTCGCTGACAAGTTTCGCGCTGATCCTGGCCCTGGTCCGGGGGCCGGCCGATGCGCTGCTGGCGCTGTGGCTCTTCGTCATCCCCCTGCTGGCTGCCGCCCTCTACGGCCATCTGCTCGCCCGCAGGCGCTATGGCTTCCGACTGACCTCGCCCAGCGCGCTGCTGGCGTCGCTGGCGCTGTCGCTGCGCTTCTTCTTCTTCACCGGCTTCCCATCGCTCACCAACCGGTGGAGCGTAGTTGCGCTGGCGATATGGTCCGATCCGCTGCAGGTCGTCTATTTCGCGGCCGGCGAAAAGCTGACCACCGCGGCCATCAACACGACGGTGCCGCTGACCCGCGTCCTCCTGCCGCGGATCGGGCGGCTGATGGCCGGCGATCCGGGTGCCGCCTATCGCGACATCCGGCGCTATGTCATCGGCATCGGCGGCTTCTACCTGTGCGCCAGCGCCGTGACGATCGCCCTTGCGGGGATCAGCTATCCCATCATGTTCGGGGCGAACCTGGCCGAAGGATCGCGCATCTTCGCCGCACAGATGCTGATGGTCCCCTTCGCCGCCTCGTCGCGCGTACTGGTCCAGGTGGGGCTGACCAGCCTGCGGAAGGAAGGCTTCTGCGCGCTCGTCTTCATTGCCTCGACCTTGCTCTACCTGCTGGTCTCCGCGCTGATCGCCCCAACCGGCGGCGGGATCGGCATCGCGCTCGCGCGGGCAGCGATCGAAATGATCGTCCTGCTCCTGTTCGTGCGCGCCTTCATCCAGGCCGGGCACAGCCGAGTCCGCCCATGACCTGCAACCAGCCCGGAACGAGCCAGCCGCGATGAAAGCCCTTTTTGCCGTCGATCATATTTTCGGTCGCTCTGCCGACGGTGCCGTCTTCACCATCGGCGGGAAATTCCCCTATTCGGCATGGCAAAGCTATCTCGATGTCTTCGAGCAGCTGACCGTGGTCAGCCGCGCCATTCCCCTGCCCGATCCGGCCGGCCAGCGCCGGTCCGATGGCCCGCGCGTCGATTTTCAGCTCCTGCCGGCCCGGCGCGGCGTCGATCGGCTGCGCGGGATGCGCGACGCCCGCAAGGCGGTCTTCGCCGCGGTCAAGCAGGCCGATGTGGTGATCGCGCGCCTGCCTTCGGAAACCGCGCTGATCGCCTGCGCCGCAGCCCGCTTTCACGGCAAGCCCTATCTGGTGGAGGTGGTGGCATGCCCGTGGGACGCACTATGGAACCATGGTTCGAAGATCGCCCGCCTCTACGCCCCACTCTTCACCCGGCGCAACCGGCGCGTCATCCGCGACGCGCCGGTTGCGCGCTATGTGACGCGCGCCTTTCTCCAGCAACGCTATCCCACCCATGGCCTGGAATATGTCGCATCCAACGTGGAATTGCCGCCGGTCACCGCCACCCGGATATTTGACGGCTTTTCCGACATCATCCGGTTCGGAACGATCGGGGCGCTGCATACGCGGCTGAAGGGCATCGACATCGCCATGCGCGCCCTGCACCAGTTGAAGCGGGAACGCCCATCGCTCCGCTGGCGCTATGAGGTCGTGGGCGAAGGCGACCCCGCCACCCTGCTCCAGTTGCGCGATGCGCTGGGCCTGCAGGACGAGGTGCGGTTCATCGGCACCCTGCCGCCCGGCGACGCCATCGCCCGGTGGCTGGGCGACGTCGACATCTATCTGCAACCCAGTTTCCAGGAGGGCCTGCCCCGCGCCGTGATCGAAGCGCTCAACCAGGGCCGCATCGTGATCGGCTCCACCGCCGGCGGCACCCCCGAATTGCTGCGCGCCGAACGGCTCCACCGGCCCGGCGATGTCGAAGCGCTGCTGTCGATCATTGCGGCGGTCATCGATACGCCGCCGCGCTCGCTGGCCAGCGAGGCACGGGACAATCTGCGCATGGGCCGCAGCTTTTCGAGAGACGATATCCTGGCCGCGCGACGCAGTTCGCTCCGGGCGCTTGCCGATCTCGTGCCGGCGCATCGGCCATGAAGGCATTGCTGCGCCGGCTCGCCCGCTATCATTATGCCCAGGCCGTCGCCGCCCGCTGGATCTATGCCGCGACACGGGCCGGCAGCCGCTCCGGCCTTGTCCACCAGATGGTCGCGCGCCATCATGCCCGCCGGCTGGTCAGGCGGTTCGGCATTTACGTCTCACCCACGGCCATCATCGGTCCGGGGCTGATCCTGCCCCATCCCGTCGGCATCGTGATCGGCGAGGGCTGCGTCATCGGCGCCAATGCCACCCTCTACCAGCATGTGACGCTGGGCCGCAAAAGCCGGCACGATCCGCGCTATCCGGTCATCGGCGACGATGTCGTCCTCTATCCCGGCGCCATCGTTATCGGGCCGGTGCGGATCGGCGCCCGGTCGCGCATCGGCGCCAATCAGGTGGTGGCCTGCGACCTGCCCGACGGCGCGGTCCTGATCCCGCCAGCCATCGAACCGATCATCCGGCCAGAGCAGCCCCAGCGCGGAAAGCAGCAGCCATGACCCAGACATATCCCGCCCCTGATTTCTTCACCGCGCTGACCCAAAAGCCCTCGCGCGCGCTCTGGTGGGCGATCGCGCTCTATGTGCTGGTCTACCGGATTATCACCCCGCCGGTGAACGCCATGGTGATGGACACGGGGGCCGCCCTGATCTTCACCCGCGGCATCAGCAACGCGCTCTATCAGCTGACTTTGTTCTTCCCGATCCTGTTCATGCGCCGCGTCGGCATCTTCCATCCGCTCGCCTTTCCCGCGCTCTATGACGCAGCCTTCTCGGTCGTGTTCGACCCCGGCCACATCTTCTTGCCCCTGCTGGCCGCCAATCGCCAATTCCTGGCGACCAGCACCAGCTATTCCGTTTTCCTGTGGGGGATGGGCGGCGCCCAATATGCCAATCTCAACATCAAGCTGGATATCATCTGCTCGATCTTCCTCGCCTTCTCCTATCTCGGCTTCATGGCGCTGAAGTCGAAGGGGCCGGTCAGGATCAATTATCGGCGCCAGATCGACCGCTATATTCCCGCCGCTTCGGCCTGCTATCTGATCGCGGCGATCCTGATCGGCTTCGTCTTCATCATGGCACGGGGTGGCCTCGAACAGCAGATCCTCTCCTTCTACAAGGGGCGACATGAAACCCTGTCCGGCTATGGCGCGATCTTCGCCTGGGTGAAGACGTCGGTGGTGGCGCTGATGCTGTGGGTCGCGGCCGCGCCCGGCCGGCGCCTGCCCTGGCAATTCGCGCTGCTCGCGCTCTGCCTGATGCCGATCTACTGGCTGGTCGACGGGTCGCGCAGCAGCCTCGTCATCCTGCTGCTGTCGATCATCGTCATCTATTCGCTCAAGACACGCGCCATTCCCAAGAAGGCGCTGGTGATCGCCGGCATGTTCGCCTTCGTGATCTTCGGCATGCTCGGCATGCTGCGCCGCGACTATCATGCCACCCAGGTCAATTTCTCGGTCTTCTCCGGCGCTGGCCTGCTCGAAGCGGTGCAGGCCAGCCAGTCCGAAACCAACAAGCGCGGGGCCGAGGAAGGCGACATCGCCGTCATCAAGGCGATGGATCATATGGGCGAACTGGCGGGCCGCAGCTATCTCTCGGTGCTCGCCCTTCCCATTCCCCGCGCCTTCTGGCCGGACAAGCCGAAGAACATCTTCATCTATGTGAACTGGGTTGCGTTTCTGGGCAAACCGATCGACACGTTCGCGCCGGACACTTGGGGCATTCCCATCAAGCCGGCGACCGAAGCCTATTGGAATTTCGGCTTTTTGGGCCTGATCTTCGTCGGCGCCCTGGTGGGACTGGGCCAGCGGCTGATCTTCAACGCGCTCCGGAACAATCCGGCCTCGGTGCCGCTGGTCGTGATCTATGTGGAATCGCTGCTCTACCTCAATGGCGGATCGCGCTGGGCCTTCTATTTCATGCAGAATTGCGCGACGCTGCTGCTGATCCTGATCCTGGCGGAGATAATGCGCCGCCATGCCAGGCAGCGCGTCGCCCCGCTATTGCCCCTGCGCGCCTGATCCGGCGGCCGGTGCCGCTTCAGACCTGGGCAACCGCGTTGATGATCTCGAACGCAGCGCTGCGCACGATGCGATAGGCGCCGCGCCCGGTTTCGATGGCCTCGCCCGAATAGCCCTTGAGCGCCAGGCTGGCACGCAACTGACAGATATAGACGCGAATGACGCCCGACTTGTCCGACTGGGCGCCGGCCGCGGCCGCCAGTTCGGCATGCGACACGAAGCGACCGGGAAAGCGCACCAGGCACGACAGGACACCCGCCGCGATCCAGCCTTCGATATCGAAATGGTCCAGCACGCGCTTGCGGAACTTGCTTTCGATCTCGACCGCATTCTTGCCCGGAACAAGCGCGCGGATCGCCCGCTCCACATCCTGCCGGTCTTCCTCGAACGGCAGGGCCAGCATCGGCGCCTGATCCGTCTGCGTCGCGCGCAGGGCCAGACCGGCCTCCAGCTCGCTCATGACCTTGCGCGCCGTCGCTATGGAATCCGCAATCGACCTGAATGCGTCTTCCAACTGCATCAACTGCGTATCGGTGGCAGCAGATAGATCGAGATCCGCCACCCGTCTGGAAAATCCAGAGGCGTTCATTCTCATCACCTTATCCGTAGGGAAGCATGCATTATCTGCTTCCCCCATGATGACCCGTCAGGCCCTTATCAAGCGACTTCAGGACAGACGAGGTCAGAAACAAAGGATTGGATCGCATCGCGCAAATCATCGCGCAGCAGCGACACGGCAATATTGGCCTGCACATAACCGGCCTTGGAACCACAATCGAAACGACGGCCCTCGAAAGTCGATCCATGAAAGGGCTGCTGGCCGATCAGGGCCGCCATGCCGTCGGTCAGTTGAATCTCGCCGCCTGCGCCCCGCTCCTGCCGCGCCAGCACCGACATGATCTCGGGCTGGAGGATATAGCGGCCGGGCAGGATGAGGTTGGATGGCGCGGTGCCCGCCTTCGGCTTTTCCACCAGCCCCTTGACCTCCACGATGCCCCCCTGCCTTTCCCCAGGGACAACGACGCCGTAGCTCGGCGTTTCCTCAATCGGTATTTCCTGCACGCACACAAGATTGCCGCCCAGCCCTTCATAGGCCTCGACCATCTGGCGCATGCAGCCCCGCCCCGGCGCACCCAGCATGAACTCGTCGGGCAGCAGCACGGCAAAGGGCTCGTCGCCGATCACGTCACGCGCGCACCAGATCGCATGGCCCAGGCCCAGCGGCTCCTGCTGGCGCAGGAACACCGCATGGCCCGGCGCCAGCCGCGTGCCGTCGAGCGCGGACAGATCCTTGCCCCGCTCCCGTTGCAGCGTCTCGCATTCAAAGGCGATGTCGAAATAATCCTCGATCGCGCCCTTGCCCCGACCAGTCACGAAGATCATCGTCTCGATCCCCGCTTCGCGCGCCTCGTCGACCGCATATTGAATGAGCGGCCGGTCGACGATCGGCAGCAATTCCTTGGGAACCGACTTGGTCGCCGGCAGGAAACGTGTTCCCAGCCCTGCGACGGGGAATATGGCCTTGCGGATGGGCTTGATGCTCATTTTCACCTTCGTTCGATCATGATGCGACAGGATGGAAAGGCCGGATATCGGCCTGTCCGGAATGCGATGGCGGCTAGAATGCGTTCCGGTGGACCAGCACGGCGGTGGTGCGCAGCAGGATGCCAAGGTCCAACCAGATCGACCATTTGTTGAGATATTCCAGATCCGAGAACAGCCGATCGGTCAGATCCTGCTCCCGATGCGTCGCGCCACGATGGCCGCGCACCTGGGCCAGGCCGGTAATGCCAGGCTTGCAGGCATGGCGGTGCCAATAACGCTGATCGACCTCCCAGAAGAGCTTGTTGCGCGCGCGCGAATAGAGCGCATGCGGCCGCGGCCCGACGATGCTCATGTCGCCCAGCAGCACGTTGAAGAGCTGCGGCAGTTCATCCAGGCTGGTCCGGCGCAACAGGCGCCCGACCGGCGTGATGCGGTCATCGTCGCGCGACGCCGATCGCGCGCCGTCCAGGTCGCCGGACAGCGCCCGCATGCTGCGAAACTTGTAGATATTGAATACCCGGTTCTGGCGCCCGATCCGGGGCTGCAGGAACAGTACCGGGCCGGGGCTGGACAATTTCACGGCCAGCGCGATCAGCGAGAAAAGTGGCAACAGCGCAATGATGGCCGCGACGCTGAAGCCGATGTCGAACAGCCGCTTGATGATCCGGTCGGTCAGGTCGAGCGGCCCGCGCGCGATCACCAGCGTCGGGTCCGCCTTGTAGGCGCCGACCGCCAGAACCGGAGATCCGGCAAATTCCGATGCGATGACTTCGGCATGCACATTCATGCCCTGCAGCATATGCGCCCAGTCGGCCCGCCGTTCCGGCAGGCAACGCACCACCACGCGGTCCGCCCGGCCGATAAAGCGGGCCAGCATCTGATATTCGTCGGGCGACAGCGCCTCCGGGTTCGCCAGCGGCAATCCGCCCGCAATCGTCGGCGGACCGTCCACCTCGTTGATATGGATCGCGCTGTAGAGTTCGCCGTCCAGCAGATGGGCCGCATAGCGCGTCAGGCACAGGCGGCTCATGATCAGGAAGAGCGTCGCCAGGGCGGCGCTGCTCGCCAGCTGGAACGGGGAAAGATGCTCGGTGGTGCCGACCGCATACATCACCATCACGAGCAGCGCGGTCGCGCCGGCGACCGAGAAGATCGCCGCCCGGACCGAAGCCAGCCGCGCGATCAGCGCCTCCCCGGAAAAGGCGCGAAAGACAAAGCCGCTCAGCCCGTATAGCGGAAGGATGGCGAGGGCCAGCATCGGGCCGGGCGAATGGCTGCCCAGTTGCGCCTGCGACAGGATGGCGGCCACGATGCAGGCCATCAGCAGGGCGAGGATATCCGACCCGACCAGCGCCAGGATCAATTGCATGCGCAGAAGCGCCTTCGAACGAGCCCTGCCCTGCCGCCATGGAAGGGCAGTTCCATCGATCGAAGCATGTATGTTCATCTCATCCCCCTGAGCAAAGCCGGCATGTCAGAACATGCCGCAAGCGCGAAAAGACTGATCTGGATCAATTGAACCGGATGCCGTCAGTCCCTTCGGAAAAACGCAACATATTGAAATTTATCGAACTCTCCGCGTGCCACGAAAGCGGTCGAAAACCCTCGAAAAACGATAGAAGTCGGCAATCCAGAATTAATCCGAATTAAGCAACCGACTCGAATCATTCTAATCCTATATAAATTGCGATCGAATCATATAGATTTGTTGACGATATCTTTAATTAAGGGCATCAAATCAATCAAGCAGCGCAACCGACGGATCAGGCTCACGCACATGCAGCATAGTTCGACCGCCACCAGACCGAAGATCAATGCGCTCCAGGCCCTGCGTGCCTATGCCGCGCTGAGCGTCATGCTGGGACACGGGATATTGGAATTCCACGCCACGAAGGGGACGGCGATGCCCTTCAACGAATTTCCGCTGGTGGCCGGCGTGGACATCTTCTTCGTCCTCAGCGGTTTCGTGATGTTCCATACCTCGACCGGCCTGTGGGGCGACAAGCGCGCGCCATTGCGTTTCTGGCGCCGGCGCTTCATCCGGCTCGTGCCCCTCTACTGGCTGTTCACCAGCCTGATGGTGGCGACGCTGCTGCTGCTGTCCCGCCATGTCCGCTCCACCGAGTTCGACCTGTGGAACGTGCTGTCCTCCTATCTCTTCATCCCCAGCGAACGGCCCGGCGGACGGATAGCCCCGGTGCTGTCCCTGGGGTGGACGCTCAACTACGAAATCTTCTTCTACTGCCTCTTCGGCCTTTGCCTGCGGTTCGATCGCCGTCGCGGCCTGTCCTTGCTGATCGGCGGCTTTTGCGCGCTCCTGGCATTCACCGCGATATTCCCGCCGACCTTCACCCCGCTTCGCTTCTGGGGCAATTCGATCATCCTGGAATTTGTGGCGGGGATCGGCCTCGGCCTTGCATATGAACAGGGCCGCCTCCGGCAGAGCCTGGCATTGTCCTGCGGCCTGTTCCTTCTGGGCGGGAGCCTGCTCGTCGCGGCCGGCGACACCGACCTGCCCCGCGTCATCAAGGGCGGCATCCCCGCCTGCCTGATGCTCTGCGCCGCGCTGGCGCTCCCCGCCCGGCTCGATCGCGCCATGCCGCGCCCGCTGATCCTGCTGGGCGACAGTTCCTATGCCCTCTACCTCAGCCACCGGTTCGTCCTGCGCAGCGTGACCCTGCTGTTCGGCGCGATCGCGATCCCGGCCGGCGTGGAGGCCTATCTCTATGTCGCGACCACCCTGGCGGGCGCGGTCCTTCTCTCGATCCTCATCTACACCTATGTCGAAGCCCCGATGCTGCGCCTGCTCCTGCGGCGCCCCAGGGATGCGCAGCCCGCCCCGGCCAGTTCGATCCGGCCGATCCTCCAGGCGGACTCGCCGCCATGCTGAAACGCTTCACCAGCAGCCTGCAAAGGCGCGATCCCGTGCGCGCGCCGGCATCCGTCCCGGATGGAATGCGCGTCTACGCCATTGGCGACATCCATGGGCGCGCCGATCTGCTCGAAGAACTGCTTGAGCGGATCGGGCGGGATCGCACCGGCCATGACGGCCAATGCCGGATCATCTTCCTGGGCGACTATGTCAATCGGGGGCCCTCCAGCCGGCAGGTTCTGGACCGGCTGAGTGCCATGGCGCCGGCGTCCGACGAACATGTCTTCCTCATGGGCAATCATGAGGAGATCCTGTTGAGGATCATCGACGGCGCCCCAGCCCTCGTCCGGCTGTTTCTCAAGATGGGCGGCCGGGAAACGCTGCTGAGCTATGGCATGACGCCCGCGCAATATGATGCCGCCACGCTGGCGCAGATTGCCGACTTCCTGCAGGCCGCGGTCCCCACCCGGCATCGCGACTTCCTGCACCGTCTCCGCACGCATGTCCTGCTGGGCGACTATCTGTTCGTTCATGCCGGCGTCGATGTCGGCAAAGGTCCGCTCGAACAGGAGCCGAGCCTCACCCGATGGATCAGGGACGGCTTTGCAGACCGGGATGTGGATTATGAGAAGGTCGTGGTCCATGGGCACACGATCACCGATCAGGTGTCGCAAGGCGCATCGCGCATCGGCATCGATACCGGCGCCTATGCTTCCGGCCGTCTCACGGCCCTTGTGCTTGAACAGGCAAGCCGCCGCATATTGCAGACGGGATCAGCTTGAATGAGCCATCCGCACCATCCAATCAACGCCAATAAATCGCAACTCATCCCGAATCATGTAATTCGCCATTGAGCAAACAATATCGAAAAACATATCCCATCCATTGAAATCGAATCCTTTCATTCACCAATCCTTTCCGCTTTTCATCTCCGGATGATCGAGGAGGCGATCATGAGTCCAGCAAAGACCGATCCCCCGGCCGTCGCCCCGCGCGATCCGATGGCCTGTCTCTTCGTGCATATTTCCGTGGCCAACCTGTCCGAGATCGAAGCCGCCTTCGGCCCCAAGGCCCGCGAGCAGGCCTTCGAACGCCTTCTGCTTTCCGTTCGCCAGACCATTGGCCATGAAAGGATCGAAGCGCATCGCTCTCTGGGCATTATCGAGGTCACGATGCGCCTCAGCCGGATGCCGCGACACAAGCGGACGGCCATGCTCGCCGAACAGATACGGGCACTGGCGCTGGCCACGCCCCTGAACTCGGACAAGGGGCCGTTTTTCGTCATCCCGGCCATCACCGCCATCGCCTTCATGCCCGGCCGCAGCGAGCGGGACATCGCGCGCCTCAAGGCCTATGACTATGCCGATCGGCAACGTCCGCTGGCGCATGCCAGGACCGAAGCGGCCAGCTATCGCGCGGACATGAAAAGCGCCGCCGAATTGCTGGGCCAGTTGGCCAATGGACGGGCGGCCTTTGCCCATCAGGCGATTGCCGCCACCGGCCAGGGATTGCCCCCGCTTTATCATGAAAGCCTGCTTCGGATCGGCGATGACGATGGCGCGTTCGCGGCATGTGAAATGGCCATCCTGGCCGTGGAGCGGCTCGACCTTTCCTTCGCGATGGATGCCAGGCTGGCCGCCATCGCGGTCGATCGGCTTGAACATGACGCGACACTGCGGCTGGGCGTGAACATCTCCGCCCGGTCCAGTTCCTTCCACCGGTTCGGCCGCCACACGATGTGGAACAGATTGCGCGACAGACTGAGGGATCGGCCCGAGGTCGCCTGCCGCCTGACGCTGGAAATCACCGAAACAGCCGATTTCGCCTCGCTGGAGGAGGCCTGTGAATTTGTCGCCGGTTGCCGCCAGTTGGGCGTGCGCATTGCGCTGGACGATTTCGGCACGGGCCGGCGATCGATCGAGCAGGCCGCCCGACTCGCCGTCGACATCATCAAGATCGACGGCAGCTTTGTACGCCATGCCGCGGATGCGGCCGGCGCCTTTGCCACCTTCCTGCATCTCGTCCGGCTGGGCAGCAGCCTTGGGGCGACCGTCATTGTGGAGGGTATAGAGACCGCGCAGCAAGCGGACATGGCGCGCCAGGCGGGCGCCAATGGCCTGCAGGGCTATCATCTGGCCCGCCCCATCCTGGGGCCACACCTTCCCGGCACCTTGCAAACCGCCAACATCCTGCACCTCGACATGTTTCGCGCCCTCCATTCAAGCGGCCACGATGCCGCCGCGGGTCGCCCCGAACGCGTCGGCAGCATGACCGAGTGGGACAACCATGCCAGAGATTGATCCCAAATCCTTCTGGCAGACCGGCCGCCCTTCGATGCGCTGGAGCGACATCGTCCATGCCCTCGCCACCGTTGCCGGCGCGGCGACCCAGGCCGATCTCGAAACGGCGCTGCGCTGCGCATGCCAGGACATTGTCGGCGCAAAGGATAGCGTCCTCCTCTTTCCCGCAGACGCGGGCCTGCCAGCCACCAACACGCATGGAGCGGGCATGACAGGCGCCGCACCATCCGTCTCCCCCATCGGATATGCCGGCACGCGCGCGTTCCTGGCGCCCCGGAACGCCACGTCTCCGTCCCCGATGCGCAACGGCATGAAAAGCATGGCCTCCTTCCCGATCGGGACGCAACCGTCCCCGGCGATGCTCCGGGTCTATTGGCATGATGCGGACCATCCGACCGACGCGGAAACCAGCTTGCTCGAACTCTTCGCCAACGCGGGGGCCGCCACCCTGCCTCGTTTGACGGAGCCATGCGCAGCCGGGGCGCAACGCAGCGCCGCCAAAGCCGAGGCCATGGCCGGGCCGGCCACGGCGGATTCGCTGCATTCCCATAAGATGGAAGCGCTCGGCCGACATGCCGCCACGCTGGTCCATGACCTTGGCAAGCTCCTGTTGCCCATCATGGCCGGCCTTGAACTGATCGCGCGGTCGACAGGGCATGACCGGCAGGTCAGCGACCATCTCGACATGGCGATGTCCGCTACCGCCTCCGCCCAGACATTGCTCCGCAATCTGCTCGATTTCACCCGCAAGGAAGCCGTGCAATCGACCGCCCTGGCACCATCCCGCTTCCTGGACGAGATGCAGCCGATCCTGTCGACGATCGCCGGCCCGACGATCAGCCTGCGCATCGAAGCCGCCCCGGATTTGCCGAAGCTGATTGCCGAGCGGCAATTGCTGGAAGTGGCGCTGCTCCATCTGGTCGCCAATGCCCGCGATGCCATGCCTGCGGGCGGGGAAGTGATCGTCGGCGCCCAACGGATCGATGAGACGACCGCGCGGAACGCCGTGCCCATCCCATGGATCCGCCTGTTCGTCAGGGATCGGGGAAGCGGCATGGACGAAACGACACGACGCAGGGCTGGCGAGCGCTTCTTCACGACCAAGAAGCGCGGCATGGGAACAGGTTTGGGCCTCGCGATGGTACGCGACATGGCCGAAAATGGGGGTGGAAGATTGGATATCATCAGCAACCGGAAGAGCGGAACGGAAATCGGCCTCTGGCTGCCGCTTGCGCCCCAGACCCCGGCCGCATCGGACGAACAGCACGCGTCGAACGATGCGAAACTGGCCTTCGTCATCGACGACCATGGCCTCGTGCGGAAAGGCATCGCCGCCCTGCTGCGCGAGGATGGCTATCGCGTCGTCGAAATGGACAACGCCGGATCCTGCCTGGCGGAAATCGAAGCGGGTACCATTCCCGACCTGATCGTCGCGGACCATCTCATGCCCGGCATGACTGGCCTGTTGCTTGCCAATCGGCTGGACGCGCAGCATCCCGGCATCCCTTTCCTGCTGGTCTCCGCGATCGACGACATCGCACAACTGCCGGGCAATGTGGTCCGCATCGGCAAGCCGTTCCGCCCACACCACCTACAGGCCGGCATCCGCAAAGCGCGGCACCACTGCTCACCCCCCGACGCCAATTGCGCGCCCTCACCGCGCAGAGCCGCAGGCTGAAAAGCGCGGACAAGTCACGCAGCGCCGAATGGCAGGAATGGGTGGTTAGAAGACTGGCGGCTTTTGGTTGGACGGTTTTTATAGCTGACGTCTCAGTCTTCTTCCTCGATCCAGAAAATGAAGGCGTTTTTGCTGTCAAAGCCTATGAGGCCACAATCAAACGTTGCGGTAGTGAGCGGATTCCAACTTTGTGAACCACCCTCTTCCCAGCGCCCATTGCTAAAGAAGGTAGCATCTTCATCTAGGTCATTGAGCGCGCTTTTCGCATCTGAAAGCACTCCGCTTGGTGGCGAAGGCTGTTCGTAAGCCAGACTCGTGGACCCAGCCACCGCGAGGACCCTAGCAGCATTCGCTTTGTCCAAACGGATCATCCCCTGTCGCGCAAACGGGTCATCGGTCGACGTCGGCAAACCGACATTTTTAGCAATCGTCTTTGCAAGCTGTCCTTCGCGAACGTCCGGCCTCTTTCCGATCCACCAGCGTGAGTCCGTTTCCTTGGCGAATCTGCTCAGGAGTTTCTCTAGCGTCTGCATTCGGCAAGTAGAGCAGAGAGAACAAATGCCCGCAATTGGTCGAAATCGGCTGCGGAATCGATTCCGATTCCAGCTTTGCCTGATCCCATTGGATAAAGGCCGACTTATGCGTGCCGCCTTTGACGCAGACAGACGGTCGCGCAAACTTCGCGTCGCATCGCGCGCTGAACTGGCCGCACTGACACCGACTTGAGGGGCCAGTGCGGCGTCCAGGGTTCAGTTCGCCTTGCGGCGGCGCGCAGGCGTTTCGCGCTTTTCAGCGGCGGCAGAGACCGCCCCGTCATCATCCTTGCTCCTGCCCGCCTTGGGACGCAGGCCGAGACCGATCTTGTGCGCCATCTGCCGGCGCTGATCGAGATAGCTGGGCGCAGCCATCGGATAATCGATCGGCAGCCCCCATTTGGCGCGATATTCTTCCGGGCTCATCTGATATTTGGCCCGCAAATGGCGCTTGAGCGTCTTCAGTTTCTTGCCATCTTCCAGACAGACGATGAAATCATGCTGGATCGATTCCTCGATCGGCACGGCGGGTTCACGACGCGCCGCCTCGACTGCGGCCATCGGCACGGCACCGGTCGTCGCCAGGCTCGACAGGGCGGAATGCACGCTCAGGATCATGTCACACATGTCATGGGTTCCAACGGGACTGTTGGAAACATTGGCGGAGACGATGCTCGCCGTCAGACCAACCAGGGAGTCTTTTTCAACACTTGCATTTGTCATGTCCGGATTTCTATCCTCGCCAAGCCCGACCAGCATTCGCCATCATTGGAATATCGTTTCCTCGTTAAATTGACAACAGTTTCGTTAAAACGATATTAATTTGAAAATCATTCGCAAACTATCGATCCTCGATAACTATAAATTGTATACATTTTACATCATTCCCAAAATAACGATCATATCATAATATCTTTATTCGCATCATATCTCGACATTCCGGCGAGCAATGCCGCCAGGCAGAATCGCTCAATGCTATGAGAAGATCCTACTCCTGTCGCATTGGCCGTCGCCATGATGCTTTCGCGCCCCAGTGAATTGCGCCGACATGGCGCCATCGCCGCCCTGGAGCAGCCGACATCCGTCGACAGCAGCATCCACCAGACAGGATTGATCGCTGCCGCAGCCAGAGCAGGCCGCTCTGGTCGATATCGCACAGCCACCATAAGCCAAAGTGCCGCCACCCTCTCAGGACCGAAAGCCTGTGCCTTAGGGCAGCGCTTCAGCCCCGCTCAAGCAAGATCGGCTTCTTCCTTCACGGGCCGCCGCATTAGCCGAACGCCTCGACCATCGCCTATCCTCTCCCCTGACAATGCCCAGCGCTTCCGGCGGCTGGGACCGATTGGCCATTTTTACATCTGTAATAATCAAGCATATTCGTCAATGAATCGCTTGTTGATTGCCTGCGAATGTGCCACGAACGATCATGTCCCAACGTAGCGCGGACTTCGAATTCCCATTACACATCTGTATTCAATATGTTTCTTTCCAAACGCAGGTGCAGCTGCGAGATGGAGCATCCCGGAGATTTTGAGAGCATTGACGCAGATGAAGTCTCCGGGATGGTTTAGGCAATTCCGATAAATTACATATCAACATCGTGATTGCTGACATTCGTTTCACTTCGTAAACAATCGATTAAATAGAACAGAAGAATCAAGCTCCAACGGGTCGCACCGCATATCGATTGCTGGTGCCATGCCATCTCCGGCATGGCGCCGGTAATCGTCATGGAGAACGTTCCTTGACCCGCCTTTTTCCGCCCCCTACCGGGCGCACATTCCTGCTCCCCCGCCCCGCCTCCGATGCGCGGCGAAAGCCTTAGCGCCACGCCGGATACGGACTTGCCGATCGGCATGCGTCTTCATGACGCAATATCGGCAGCACTTTCGAAATTTCGATCTTGCGGGCGGCCTGCCGCCTTTCGCTTTCTTCCGGACCGTTGCCGTCAGGCAGCGCGCCCGCTCCTCATTGAGTGATGTCGACCATGGGCTGCACATTGTCATTTTCCCAGCAGATCGCCCGGATGCCGGGCTATCACGCCACCTTCCCGCGCCTGATCGGCGTGTCCGAACGGCCAAGCCGCGCCACCCCCTGCCACACACGCCACCCCCAATATGGTCCGCCCGCGAAAACGGCCCCCTCCGCATCCCCGTTCGAATGCGACGAATTCGATAGCAAACTGACGCAATATCTCGTCGTGACAGACCCCGGCATGGGCAGCATATTGGGGTCGCTCCGCCTGTTGCCGACCGATCGCGCCCATCTTCTGAACACGCTGTTTCCCGACCTGTGTCAGGCGCACATTCCCCAGGGCGCACACATCCGGGAAGTCTCGCAAATCTATCTGCACCCCGAACTGCGCAACCAGCGACGGCGGGTCATGCTGCAACTGGCAAGCGCGCTTGTCCAATATGGGCTGCTGACCGGGATAAGCGCCTATACGACGGTGATGGAAAGCATCTGGTCCGATTTTCTCGGCAGCATCGGATGGCATATCACCCAGCTCGGCCCCGACCGGATGGTCGACGGCATTTCCCTGCGCGCCAGCCAGATCCATCTCGACAACAATACGCTGCACGCCTTGCGCGCGCGCAACTGCCTGGCCGAATGCGACCTGCAATTTGCCAACATGCGCGACCAGCCGGACACCGTGCCGCAACCACTGGTCGACGTGCCCAACCACCCGGCACAATGGCCGCCGGGCCACGGATAACGCCGCCCCTATCGACGGCCCGCGCCGCGCACCGCCGCAAAGATGAGCGCAACAAGCGCAACCAGATAGACAAGCGGCCAGAGCAGAGCGACCAGCCGGTCTCCCACCCCGACGGCGACAAAGGGGCGCGATGCGCTCTGCCGGCGCCACAGATGCACAAGCCCGAGCAACCAGAACAGGACCGCAGCCGCACCGGCTGCAACGGCGCCGGCCTGCAAGAACAGATCCTGACTCATCACTTCTCCCCCCGCTCCCATGTAAATGCGGCCTGGCAATCAGGCCGAACGGACAGATATTGGGCGATCGCCTGCTGCCGCACCTTGTAGGGGCGATGCGTCAGCGACAGCCCGCCGACATTCATGGAGCGAACAACCGCCAGCGCCTCAATCGCCTTGCCGGGATCAAAGCCGGCACATGCGGCGATATGGGCACCATAAAGATCGGCCCGCGATTCCTTGTCACGGCGGGACAAGGGGCCCTTGCGCGAATCTGCAAATATCGTGTGCGCCAGTTCATGGCCGATAATGAAGGCGACCGCGTCATCGGACCCCAGCTTGTCCAGCAGACCGGTCGTGATCGCCACATTGTGCAGATCGCTGAAGGCATCACCCCGCCGGCCTTGCTTGACGATCGTCAGGCCAGGACACAGGGCGCGTGCAGGGACATCCACCGACCGGGCATGGCCGGCCCGCTGCACCTCCAGTCGATAGCTGGCTTGCGGCACCATATGGTCGATATGGGCGAGGATATGCTCCGGCAGTATCTGCCCATCGGCGCCCTGCATCAGTTGGGACACGGGAACCCGCTCGATCTCCCTGATTTCATCGCCGGGCAGGAGCGCTCCGTCAGCCGCAGCCATGTCGGTAAAGCCGATGACCCAGGGCAGGTCGGACAGGCGCGCCTCTTTCCCCGCCATATATGCACTTCTGGCGTCGAGCACGAAGCCAGGTCGCATCGCCGACACCGGGCAATCCTTCAGCGCGGCCCGGCGAATCCGCCAGTCGATCCGCGCCACCCGGAGCAGATAGGCCTCCACTTGCTCGCGACGATCCGCCCCCGATGACCCACCGGGCATGATCAGGCAGAAAGAAAAGAGGAAAACCATTCCTGCACGAAACAATCCGAACTTCACGCATTCGCCTTTTTCGTTGCATGAATGATTCAAGGAACCTATAGAATTCGAATTGATTGATCGCAAGATTCGTATCAAAACTTCAATTGGGAGACCGATCATGGCAATAAAGTCGATCTTATCCAGTGCAATCGTGACAGGAATGTTGATGACCCCGCTTGCGGCCCAGGCCGGAACCAGGGCCTCGACGCTCGCCCGCCCCGCCACCAGCCAATCGGCATGGAGCGACCAGGGGCCGCGCAAGAGCATGACCGTTCGGCGGGAAAATGGGATCGCCCCCTTGCCGTTGCTGCTTCTGGTGGTTGCCACCATCGGCGGCACGGTCGCCGTCGCGAAGGTCATCGACGACAACAAGTCCCGCGGCGCGAGCTGAGACTTCGTCGCATCATCAGATGATATCAGCTGATGATGCGACACAGCGGTATACCGGCGCAGCCGATGTGACGCAGTCGGATCGGAACTGCCCCTTATCGACACCTGCCCCGCCCCCGCATCAGGGAGCAGGCCTTGCTCCGGGGGCAATACAGGCATGACCAACGGCAGGCCCAGCATGCGCCCCTCGCTGACAGGCTGGCGCCGGGGCAGCGCCCTCCTTCTCCTCGGCATCGCCATCATTCTTGGCGGTGGCGGCGTGCGCTACGCCCTCATGAATGCGGCGGTGCAGCTTGCCGCCCTCGCCCTCCTCGCCGTCCGCCCCGCCTGCGTGCGAACATTCTGGCAGGCAGCGCCGACCGGACTGCACATCCTGCTGGTCGGCACCCTGGCCCTGCCCGCAATCCAGCTGGTCCCGCTTCCGCCCACATTGTGGCAGGCCCTGCCGGGGCGCGATCTGGTCGCTGAAAGCCTGGCCCTTGCCGGCCGTCCAGGGCTATGGATGCCCCTCTCGCTCGATCCGGGCCGGACGCTCGTCGCCCTGGTCGGCCTGACCGCCCCGACCATCCTGCTGCTGCTGGCGATGGACAGCGGAAAATCCGAACGCGCGCTGATCCTGCCCGGCCTCGCCGCCCTGGGCCTTGCCAGCCTTGTGCTGGGCGCGGGCCAGCTCATATCCGCCCGTCAGGCCCTGAACTGGTTTCCAGGCGGCAATCCCCACCAACTCTATGGCAGCTTCGCCAATCACAACTCATCCGGCCTGTTCCTCGTCATCGCCCTGTGCGCTGCCATCGCCATCCCGACACCGGCTCGGCCGGCAAGACAGGTGATCAAGCTGGCGACCTGCCTCCTCCTGGCCATGGGCGTCCTGCTGACCCAGTCACGCTCCAGCATCATGCTGCTGATCCTGCCGGCCATCCAATGGCTGCTGGCCCCAGGCCGGCACCAATCATTCAACCGCGCGCGTCGCACCGCCATACTCGCCGCCGCCATGACGATCGCCCTGGCCGGATTCGCCGTCATCGCCATGAACAACGCCCGATTGAGTAAGGCCTTCGACCGGTTTGACAGCCTCCATGACGCCCGCGGCCTGATCTGGCAGGACAGCCTCATCGCCATCGGGCGCTACTGGCCGATCGGCAGCGGCATAGGCACGTTCGACGAGGTCTTCCAGATCGATGAATCGATCGAGAATGTGAACCGCCATCGGGCCGGACGCGCCCATAATGATCTCCTCGAACTTGTGCTGGAAAGCGGTCTTGCCGGCGCAATCCTGTGCCTGGGCTGGATCGCCTATGCTGGCAGGCTGACAATTCCATTGCTCCGCGACGATGAAGATCGGGTGACAGCACCGGCAATCATTCTGATTGCTATCCTTTTGCAATCATTCATCGACTACCCCTTGAGGAACCAAGCAATATTGTGCATTGCAGCGTCGATGATTGCTTTGATAGCAAGCGAGAGCAAAAGGATTCGAATGAAATGAATTCCATCCGAAGGTTAACAATTGCTCCTCTTTTCCTCCCACTTGTCCTTTCCTTGAGCGGCTGCTTCTCTCCCGCCGACCTGCCCAGAGGGGAAGCCGCCTATCGGCTCATGCCAGCGCAAGATCCGGCATCGCCCAGGCGTCCCTATTATATCGGACCGGAAGACAAGATATCGATCAGGGTCTTCCAGGAACCGGATCTCAGCTTCGACGAACTGCAGGTCGACTCCGGCGGCAACATCAATTTCCCGCTGATCGGCGAACTGGCCGTATCCGGCAAGACACCCAATGAACTGGGCGCGATGATCGCGTCCCGGCTCGGCCAGAATTTCATTCGCGATCCGCAGGTCATGGTCGGGATCGTCCAATCGGTCGCGCAGCGCGTCACCGTCAGCGGCAATGTCATGAAGCCCGGCGTCTACGAAATTGCCGGCACCTCGTCCCTGCTGGAAGCCGTCTCGCGCGCCGAGGGGCTCACACGCGTCGCCGTCAAGGATCAGGTGCTCATCTTCCGCACGATCGATGGTCAGCGCAGCGGCGCCATCTTCAATCTGGCGCTGATAGAGGAAGGAAGGGCCCCCGATCCCCAGATATTGGGCGGCGACCAGATCGTCATCGGCTTTTCTGCCGTCAAGGGCACCTATCGGGACTTCCTGACCGCTGCCCCGCTCTTCAACATCTTCCGCAGGTATTGATCGATGACCGCGCGACTTGATTCCCTCCCCACCCCGCATGTCGCTCCTGCCCGGCCCGCAAGCGCCGGCGCCCAGGGCGATCCGGCCGAAGCGCCGCTGTTCGACCTCGACCTTTCCAGGATCATCTTCGCGATCCGCCGCAATATCTGGTGGATCGGTGCGATCATCGCCTGCGCACTCGCGCTCGGCCTGGTGGCGACCTTGCTGATGCAGCCCCGCTACATCGCCACCTCGCGCGTGTTGATCGAGCAGCAGGCGGACCAGATCATCGAGAATAACGATGTCACGCCGGCGGTTGCCTATCAGGATGCCGACCGTTTCCTCCAGACCCAGGTGGATGTGATCCGCAGCCGGGCACTCGCCGCCAAGGTGGTGGATGACGGGAAATTCTGGACCGAGCCCGCCTTTTTCGATGCCGTGGGCACCCCCATGCCGACCGAGGCCGATCTCGACTATCGCTATCAGGGCAAGGATGCGCTGCAGCGGCTCCGGCGCGACACCGCCATTGATGCGGTCGCCCGCAACCTGTCCGTCTCACTGCCCGATGCCAGCCGCCTGGTGGCCATCAGCTTCAGCGGCAGCGACCCCAATTATGCCGCGAAGCTGGCCAATCTCTTCGCCGAAAGCTATGTCTCCGCCAATCTGGCGCGCAAGTTCGACAGTTCCTCCTATGCCCGCGAATATCTCGCGCAACAACTCGACCAGGCCCGTATCCGGCTGGAAACGTCGGAGCGCGACCTCAACCAATATTCCCGTGCCGCCGGCCTCGTCCGGGTCCAGGGACAAGGCCAGAATGCGGACAAGGAAGCCACGCTATCGGTAACCAACGACACGCTCGTCCAGGTCAATGGCGCCGCAAGCCAGGCCACGGCGGAGCGGATCGCCGCGGAGGATCGGTGGAACAGCGTCCGCAACTCGCCCGTGATGACCGTGCCCCAGGTGCTGGAAAACCCGGCCATTCAGGCCCTTATCCGACAGCGGAGCGAGGTCGAATCGCAATTGGCCCAGGAAAGCTCGCGCCATCTGGCCGGCCATCCGACCGCCGCAGCGCTGCAGGCGCAGGTCGATCGGCTGAGCGCCCAGATCATGGCGGTCGGCAATGCGATCAAAAGCTCGGTGCACATCGAATTTCAGGCAGCACAGGCCAAGGAGGCGACCCTGCAGCGCCAGGTCGTCGATCTGCGCACCCTTGCCCTGGGCGAACAGGATCGCGGCGTCCAATATAATATCCTCAAGCGTGTCGCCGAAACCAACCGCTCGCTCTATGACACGCTGCTCGCCCGCTATAATGAGCTGAATGCAACCGCCGGCGCGACCTCCAACAATGTCTCGCTGGTCGATCGGGCCGAAACGCCGCGCTTCCCCGCATCGCCGAAACTGGTGCTCAACCTCGGCCTCGCCTTGCTCGCCGGCATATTGTGTGCGGGCATATTCGTCTTCGTCCGCGAACATTTCGACGATGCGATCCGCGCACCCGACGATGTCGAGCACAAGCTCGGCGTTCCCCTGCTCGGCCTGGTCCCGCAGGAAGCCAGTGACGATATCCGGCTGGAAATGCGCGATCCCAAATCGGCGCTCAGCGAAGCCTATAATTCGCTCATCGCCAATCTGCGCTATGCCGGCGCGGACGGCTTCCCTAAGATCCTCACCATCACCAGTTCCCGCGCGGAAGAGGGCAAGTCGACAACATCGGTGGCGATCGCCGAACAACTCGCGAAACTCGGACGAAAGACCCTGCTCATCGACGGCGATCTGCGCAGGCCCACCGTTCACAAGATCCTCGACCTGCCCAGCGCACACGGCCTGACCGCCCTGCTGACCGGCGAGATCGGCTTGGATCGGGCGATCCTGGGAACCGATGTGCCGAACCTCCATGCCATCACGGCGCTCCCCACCCCGGTCAACCCGTCGCTGCTGCTCGGCAGCACCCGGCTGGAAGCGCTGATGCAGCATTGCCGCGGCCAGTTCGACCATGTCATCATCGACAGCCCGCCGATGCTGGGCCTTTCGGACGCCACATCCCTGTCCGTCGCCTCCGATGCCACCCTGCTGGTGATCGACGCGAGCAAGGGGCATCGCGGGACGATCAAGAGCACCCTGCGCCGGCTCACCCTCGTCCATGCTCCGGTCGTCGGCGCACTGCTGACGAAATTCGATCCCCGGCGCGCGGGCGGAAATGCCGCCTATTATGGCTATGATTATTACGAATATGGCCGCCCTGCCGATAGCGGGGCATGACCAGAGACGCGCCATGGGGGCACCGGCCAATCGCGCTGCTGGTGCCCCTCGCCTGCCTGGCTTGGGCGCTCATTGTGACGGGCGCGCAACTCGACCGGGAAGCCCGCGCCCGCCCCGCCCTCGCCGCGTTCGTCCCCCCGCCCTTCCGTTTCTTCGCCCAGGCCGCCATCGTCGAACAGGGGCTCGCACGCGGCACGGACCCCGCCCTCCTCTACCCTCAAGCCCGGCGCCTGCTGCTGCGGCGCCCCATCGCGTCGGAAAATCTGACCCTGTTCGGCCTGTCCGCGCTCCGGGCTGGCGATCGGCAACACGCCCTCCAGGCCTTCAGCCTCGCCGCCTCGCGCGGCTGGCATGACGATATCCCGCAATATATGGCGCTGGTCGACGCAGCACGGGGCGGGCGCTGGGACGACGCCGCGCTTCGCCTGCGCGCGCTGCTGCAGACACAGGCCAGCGAACCGACCATCCGCCAGGCGATCATGCCCTTCATGGCCAGCCCTCCGGGCCGTGCCGCGCTCGCCCGCTTGCTCGCCGACAATCCGGACTTCCAATATCCGCTTCTCTCGATAGCCCGCACGACCCTCGCGCCACCGCAATTCCGCACCCTGCTCCAGCATCTGGCCAGCCATCGCGCCCGGATCGACTGCCGCGCCCTCAACAGGCTGGTGTCGCGCTGGCTCGATCAGGGCATCGCAACAGCCGCGCGCGACACCTGGGACGGCCTTTGCGCATCGGCGGACACCGCCAGCCACGCGGATCGCGGCTTCAGCGACACGGCCACACCCTTCGCCTGGCAATTGCAGCCACGCGACGATCTTCCGCTGCATGTCGATCCGCACGACGCCAGCCTTTCCTATCGCAATCCGGATAGTGGCCCGCACAGCATCGCCGTCCGTCGGCTGCTGCTCCCGCCCGGCGCGCATCGCTTCAGGATGAGCGGGCGGCCCGCCGATGACCAGACCTTCCCGACCCTTCGCCTGCGCTGTAGCGGCGGTGGCCCACCGCTCAGCTTGCATGCCCTGTCCGGGATGGGGGCCGAACAAAGCGCAACCATCCCCGATCACTGCCCCGTCCAGAAACTGGAACTGATCGCGCCCAAGGGCAGCGTGACCGGCCTGCGCCTGACCATTGACGGGGGATGACCTACGGCGCAGCCAGCGCACGCAGACCGCGCACTGAAGGTTTGATGGAAGGCTTGCTTCTCCGTCCATTGATGATCGCTTCAAAAAGCGACTTTCGTGCCGGCACTGGATCGATCCGAAGAGCCTGAGAGAGAGTTCCGGGTTTCGGCGATGGGGCGGCATCGTCGTCAAGCCATCCCTCACGGGCAGCCTCGATCCGAACCTGAAATTCGACGATCGCCGACGCAGCCCGACGATTAGCTTCTGCTCGCGATGCTCGTCCCAATCGTCAAGTGGGATTGGATTTTCCGATGCTCGACTGAAGCGTTTTCGGGACGGTCATGCGGACCTCGAAACCACCATCTGTGGTCACCCGGAGATAAGTCATCGATCTCATTCTGTAGCACCATTGCGTAGCGGTTGAACGCTCGGCAGCCGTGGATCAGGAAGAAATCGTTTTATCTCACAATCTTACGGGAAGATTATGGCGGAGAGGGAGGGATTCGAACCCTCGGTACCCTCACGGGCACGCCGCATTTCGAGTGCGGTGCATTCGACCACTCTGCCACCTCTCCGCAGAAGACCGGAAGCATTGAACCGCAAGGAAAAATGCCGCACCGATCGGGTCGAGGGGCGCCCATTAGCGAATGATTCCATCCTTGCCAAGCACCCTTTTCGGTATTTTTCTTGTCTCCCTGCGCGGGCACCCTAAATTGGTCATATGAAAGTCACGATTCAGAATATCGGTACCGGCATCACGGCCCCGCCGGTCGTCCATGCCCGCTTCAGCATCGGCGATGTCCTCAAGCATCGCAGCTTCGGCTTTCGCGGCGTGGTGTTCGACATCGACCCGGTCTTCGCCAACAGCGAGGAATGGTATGAATCGATCCCCGAACATGCCCGGCCCGACAAGCAGCAACCCTTCTACCACCTGCTCGCCGAAAATGGCGAGAACAGCTATGTCGCCTATGTCAGCCAGCAGAATCTGGTGGCCGACGACAGCGAGGAGCCGGTCGATCACCCAGCGATCACCGGCCTGTTCGGCGATTATGCGGATGGCAAATATCAGCTGCGCCCGCGCCACCGGCACTGAGCCGCACCGGCGGGCGGCGCTGGGCCTTGCCCTGCTGCTCGCCGCGGCCGGGCCGTTGCAGGCTGCCCCGTTGCCGACGCAGGCCCCGGCGCCGGACAAGATCGCGGTTCCCAATGCCGACCCGACCTTCCCCTTCTCCAACGAGATCGCCGCCTTTGCGAAAGCGGAAGCGGCCGGCCCGCCAGTCGCCGACGCCACGCTGTTCCTGGGCAGTTCCAGCATCCGCCTGTGGGACATCAAGGGCAGCTTCACCGATATCGGCACGGTCAATCGCGGCTTTGGCGGCGCGACCACGCCCGACGTGCTGCATTATTACAAACGGCTGCTGCCCAAGGCCAAGCCACGCTCGATCATCGTCTATGTCGGCGAGAATGACCTGGCCGCCGGCGCCACGCCGGACAAGGTCGCTACCGACGTGCTGACCCTGCTCCGCCAGCTTCGCGCCGACTATCCCAGGGCGCATATCGCCTATCTCTCGCTCAAGCCCAGCCCGATCCGCTGGACGCTCTGGCCCCAGATGGCGGCGGTCAACATGACCGTTTCGGCGCGCAGCAGGGCGATGAAGTTCGATTATCTCGATGTCGGTCGCCCCTTGCTCGCCACCGACGGCCTGCCCGATGCATCGCTGTTCCGTGCCGATGGTTTGCACATGAATCCGCGCGGTTACGAGCGCTGGACCAAGCTGGTCGACGCCTATCTGGACCATGCCGTGCTGGCGGATACGGGCGCCGGCCGCGATTCCTGACCGCCCTGCCGGCCAGTTTAAGATTGATCCAAGCGCCAGCAACATTATTACCAGCCGCTTGATCGATCGACTGGCGAAGGGAAAAGAGCAGTGACAACCGATTCGGCCAAGGCCGTGCCGATGGCGGAGCTGACGCTACGCGGCGTCATATTGGGCGCGCTCATCACCCTGCTGTTCACCGCCGCGAACGTCTATCTGGGCCTCAAGATCGGCCTGACCTTCGCCACCTCAATCCCCGCCGCCGTCATTTCCATGGCGGTGCTGCGCCTGTTCGCGACCGGCACGATCCTGGAAAACAACATCGTCCAGACCATCGCATCGGCCGCCGGCACGCTCTCGGCGATCATCTTCGTGCTGCCGGGCCTGGTCATCATCGGCTGGTGGCAGGGCTTCCCCTATTGGCTGTCGGCCTGCACCATCGCGCTGGGCGGCATATTGGGCGTCATGTATTCAGTGCCGCTGCGCCGCGCGCTCGTCACCGGATCGGACCTGCCCTATCCCGAGGGTGTCGCCGCCGCCGAAGTGCTGAAAGTCGGCGCCGGCTCGCGCGAGGGCCTGGAAGAGAATAAGCGCGGCCTGGCCGCCATCGTCATGAGTTCGATCGCCGCCGCCGGCTTCTCGATCATCGCCAAGACCAAGATCCTGGCCGAGGAAGCCGCCACCTTCTTCAAGCTGGGCGCGGGCGCCAGCTCGGTCTCGACCAGCTTCTCGATGGCGCTGATCGGCGTCGGCCATCTGGTCGGCATCTCCGTCGGCGCCGCCATGTTCGTCGGCCTGCTCATCAGCTGGGTCGGCATCGTCCCCTATCTCACCAGCCCGCTGCCCGCCGGCGCGGACCTGGCCGACCTGGTCGGCACCACCTTCCGCATGAAGGCCCGCTTCATCGGCGCCGGCACGATCGGCATTGCCGCGATCTGGACCCTGCTCAAGATCCTGGGTCCGATCATCAGCGGCATCCGCTCCGCCCTCAACGCCGCCAAGGTCCGCAAGTCGGGCGACGCCGGCACGCTGGACATCACCGAGCGCGACCTGCCGATCGGCATCGTCTTTGGCACCATCCTCGCCTCGCTGGTGCCGATCGCCGTCTTGCTGTGGATCTTTGCCCAGGGCGGGCCGATCGCCGCCAATCCGGTGCCGATCATCGGCCTGACGCTGGCCTATATCCTGGTCGCCGGCATCGTCATCGCGTCGGTCTGCGGCTATATGGCGGGTCTTATCGGCGCGTCGAACAGCCCGATCTCGGGCGTCGGGATTCTTGCCGTGCTCGGCGCGTCGCTGATCCTCGCCGCCATCTACGGCTCGGGCCATCCCGAACAGAGCCAGGCGCTGATCGCCTATGCGCTGTTCACCACCGCGATCGTGTTCGGCGTCGCCACCATTTCCAACGATAACCTCCAGGACCTGAAGACCGGCCAGCTGGTCGGCGCGACGCCGTGGAAGCAGCAGATCGCACTGGTGCTGGGCGTGCTGTTCGGCGCGCTGGTGATCCCGCCGGTGCTCGACCTGCTGAACAGCGCCTTCGGCTTTGCCGGCGCGCCCGGCGCCAAGGCGACCGCCCTGCCCGCGCCGCAGGCCGCGCTCATTTCCGCGCTCGCCAAGGGCGTGCTGGGCGGCGACCTCGACTGGGGCCTGATCGGCTTTGGCGCCGGCATCGGCGTGGTCGTGGTCGCGCTCGACGAACTGCTCGGCAAGACCGGCAAGATGCGCCTGCCCCCGCTCGCGGTCGGCATGGGCATCTATCTGCCGATGGCGCTGACCTTGCTGATCCCGGTCGGTGCGGTGATCGGCCATTTCTACAATCGCTGGTCGCTGCGCCAGGCGAACCCGGAATTTGCCGAGCGCATGGGCGTGCTGATGGCGACCGGCTTCATCGTCGGCGAAAGCCTGTTCGGCGTCGCCTTTGCCGGCATCGTCGCCTCGACCGACAGCGACGCGCCGCTGGCGCTGGTCGGCGAAAGCCATTGGGCGGTGCCGCTGTCGGTGCTGATCTTCGCCGGCGTGATCGCCGCCCTTTATGCGCGCCTGCGCCACTGGGCGACCGCGCCGCTCGCCTGACGAGATGAGATGGGGCGACCGACGCCAGGTCGCCCTATTCTTCAAAATCCTACGACAATAGAATGGATATGGGCCGACCTGCGGCTCGAAACCCTATGTCCGGCGGTTTAATTCTTCAGCATCACCCAAAGGCTGGAGAGTCCACATGCCGCCCGAATTCCTGATTGCCATCATCTTGTGTATCGGCGCCGTCTTTTTCATCGACCATATGGCTCGGCTGGAAAAAGGCGGCCGGCTGCACCATCGTGGCGGCCTGTCCCGGCGCAGCGGCCCGCGTCGCGACTGAGCGCCCCATAATGTGGCCCCTGCATCACGTCACATAAGTTACATTTTTTAGACTTTTAACTGCAATCATAATGCCATGAAGCCGTAAGGACTCATCGCCAATGGCCTCCCCAACCGAAGGGGAGCATTCACCATGAAGACCTTGTTCCGTGGCGCGAGCCGCGCCGCGATCATCCTTGCTACCACCATGCCCGTCGCCGCCCTGGCCGGCACCATCAGCGGCACCGTGTCCGACGGCACCGGCACCCGTGCGCTGCAGTCGACCCAACTGCGCATCGTCGAAAATGGCCGCATCGCCGAAGCCGGCCGTGACGGCTCCTACCGCTTCCCCGACGTCGCGCCGGGCACCTACACGATCGAAGCCCGCTACACCGGTGCCGATCCGGTGCGCACCACCGTCGTCGTGCCCACCACTGGCGATGTCGATGCCGACATCCGCATCGGCTCGAACATCGACGCATCGATCATCGTCGTCGGCCAGGTGGCCAACCAGGCGTCGACGCTGTCGCGCCAGCGCGCGGCCGACGGCGTCGAAAGCGTCCTGACCCGCGACGCGATCGGCCAGTTCCCCGACCAGAATGTCGCGGAATCGATCCGCCGCCTGCCCGGCGTCAACATCCTGAACGACCAGGGCGAAGGCCGCTTCGTGTCGGTTCGCGGCCTCGACCCGGAACTCAACGCCGCGTCGATCAACGGCACCCGCGTGCCGGCGCCGGAAAGCGATGTCCGCTCGGTCGCGCTGGACGTCATCCCTTCGGAACTGATCGAATCGATCGAGATCAAGAAGTCGCTGACCCCGGACATGGACGGCGACACCATCGGTGCCTCGATCGAAATCCAGACCACCAGCGCCTTCGACCGCAAGAAGGATCTCTATTCGGTCAAGCTGGAAGGCAGCTATAACGACTATGCCGACGCGCTGACGCCCAAGGGCAGCGTCGATTTCTCGACCCGCATCACCGATCGCTTCGGCATCGCCGGCGGCTTCAGCTATTACAAGCGCAAGTTCGAGAGCGACAATATCGAGGCGGCCGACTGGAACCAGACAGACGATGGCATCGCCTATGCCGAGGAGCTCCAGTATCGCGACTATGACGTGCAGCGTAAGCGCCTGGGCGGCTCGCTCAGCCTCGACTGGCTCGCCTCCGACACCACCAAGCTCTACGCGCGCGGCCTCTACAGCCAGTTTGAAGATCAGGAATATCGCGGCGACATCATTTTCCAGATGAGCGGCGAACCGGAATCGGGCGACGCGACCAGCGCGCAATTCTCCGATGAGGATGACCGCATCCGCGTCCGTCGCCGGATGAAGGACCGCTTCGAAAAGCAGCGTATCAAGTCTCTGACCCTGGGCGGTGAAACCAATACCGGTCCCTGGAAGCTGACCTATTCGGGTAGCTGGTCGGAAGCCAGCGAGCGCGAAAATGGCTCGATCGACCCGACCCGCTTCCAGGCGGATTTCGAAGAAAATGGCGTGAATGTCGGCTTCGACTATTCGAATCCGATGAAGCCGCGCTACACGGTCACCGGTAATACCGACGCCTTCTATGACGCATCCAACTATGAGTTTGATGAGCTGGAACGCACCACGCTGTCGGACTCGAAGGATCGCGAATATACGATCAAGGGCGACATCAGCCGTGCCTTCGCCACCGATGGCGGCACCTTCACCGTCCAGACCGGCATGAAGGCGCGCTGGCGCAAGAAGAGCTATAATCTCCAATCGGATGTCTATGACGGCTATGATGGCGATTATACGCTGGCCGATGTGCTCGGCGGGCAGACCTATCGCATCCAGGATATTCTGCCGCTGCCCAGCCATACCGGCCCGTCCAATTTCTTCTACGACAACCAGGCCAATTTCGAGCTGAACGAGTTCGACACGCTGCTCAACTCGACCACCTCCGACTATTCGGTGACCGAGGACATTCTCGCCAGCTACCTGCTGGGCCGCTGGGACAGCGACACGCTGCGCGTCATTGCCGGTGTGCGTATGGAGCAGACCCGCAACGACATTCGCGCCTTCCAGACGCTGGCGACCGGCGACGAGGTCGAGGATATCACGATCACGCCGACCCGCTTCGTGCGCAACTATACCAACTGGCTGCCCAGCCTGACGGTCCGCTACGAGCCGGTCACCAACCTGGTCTTCCGCTTCGGTGGCTATAAGAGCCTGGTCCGTCCGAAACTGTCCAACCTGGCACCGCGCTTCGACATCAACGAGGATCGTGAAGCGACGCTCGGCAACCCGAACCTCAAGCCCTATAGCGCCTGGAACATCGACGCGTCGGCCGAATGGTATTTCGGCACCAACGCAGCGCTGACCGGCGGCTTCTTCTGGAAGTCGATCAAGGACTTCGTCGTCGAACAGACGATCGAGGAGCCGGGCGTGATCTATGGCGTCAATTATGATCAGCTGACGACCTACATCAATGGCGACACGGCCAAGATCAAAGGCTTCGAACTGTCCTATAGCCAGGTCTTCAGCTTCCTGCCGGCGCCGTTCGACGGCCTGCTGCTGAACGCCAACTACACCTATACCGATGCCAAGGGCACGGTGCTGACTGACGGCGACATCGCCGATCCGCGCAAGGTGCCGCTGGCGGCTTCGTCGAAGAACACATTCAACATCGTCCTGGGTTACGAAAAGGGGCCGATCTCGCTGCGCGCCGCGGGCACCTATCGTGACAAATATCTGGATGAGCTGGGCGGCAAGGCCGAGGATGATCGCTATGTCGACGATCATTTCCAGCTCGACCTGAGCGCGAAATATCGCGTCGCACCGGGCGTCCGGGTCTTTGCCGAGTGGATCAACGCCACCAACGAGCCCTATTTCGCCTATCAAAACTATGCCGGCGCCAAGCGCCTGCTGCAATATGAGGAATATAACTGGACCGCGAAGTTCGGCATTACCGCCAGCTTCTGATCCCGTTCGATGTCCCCTGCTTGCCGGTCGCGCCCTTGCGCGGCCGGCAAGTCCCGTTTTCCCGGAAAGGACGCCCATGTCCCGACTGTTCCTGACCATGCTGCTGATGGCGAGCGCCGCGCCGCTCTCTGCTCAGACCGCCGCTACCCCGCCCGTGCCCCGCTCCGCCGGCACGCCCTATGCGGCGCGCACCCTGCCCGACCGGATCATGCTGACGCCTGCTGCCGATCCGTCGCGCGGCATGGCCGTCGCCTGGCGCACCGATGCCGCCCAGATCGCCAGCGAAGCGCAGATCGCCATCTCCGTCGACGGCCCGACGCTGGAGGAAAAGGCCAGGACCGTGACCGGCCCCGTCGGAACGGCCAAGGACAGCGCCAATGGCCCGGCCCTCTATCACCAGATCCACTTCGACAATCTGACGCCCGATACCGTCTATGCCTATCGGCTGAAGGGCAGCGCGGGCTGGAGCGAGTGGCTGCAATTCCGCACGGCGGCGGCTGAGGTCAGGCCGTTCCGCTTCCTCTATCTGGGCGACATCCAGAACGGCATCCTGACCTATGCCAGCCGCGTCATCCGCCAGGCTTTCCACGCCAATGGCGGGATCGAGCTGGTCGCCCATGCCGGCGACCTCGCCGCCCAGCGCGACGATCTGGATCACGACGACGAATGGGGCGAGTTCAACCAGGCCGGCAGCTATAACTGGTCGATCGTCCCGCAACTGCCCGCCACCGGCAATCATGAATATGTCGATGTGGTGAAGCCCGACGGCAGCGAAAGCCGCACGCTCGGCCCCTATTTCCCGCTGCAGTTTGCGCTCCCCGACAATGGTGTGCCGGGCCTCAGGGCCACCTATTTTGTCGATTATCAGGGGGTGCGCTTCATCATCCTCGACGGCACGTCGGCGATCGATCTCGGCACCATGGCGCAGCAGACCGCATGGCTCGACGCCACCCTGGCGTCCAGCAAGGCGAAATGGAATGTCGTGCTGTTCCACCAGCCCGTCTTCACCTGCGCCCGACCGCAGGACACGTCCGAGGTGAAGGCCGCGTGGAAGCCGGTGTTCGACAAGCGCAAGGTCGATCTGGTGCTGCAGGGCCATGACCATTGCTACAGCCGCCTAACCTCCGAAGCCGGGCGCGAGGCATCGGCGCAGGCGCGGGCCAATGGCACAATCCAGGGGCCGGTCTATCTCGTCTCGGTCACCGGCTCCAAGATGTACGGCCTCAACGACCGTGCCCGCACCCAGCCAGACAAGACGGCGGAAGCGACCGAACTCTATCAGGTCGTGGACGTGGATGGCGATCGCCTGAAATTCCGCACCTATACCGCGTCGGGCAAGCTCTATGACGGCTTCGACCTCACAAAGCGGGCTGACGGTAATCACCTGACCGACACCAGCGAACCCACCATCGCGGTGCGCACCTGTACCGGCAATATCGGCCCCGATGGCGGCAAATGCGTCGCGCGCGGCAAGTGAGGAATATCATGATGAAGCCCTTAGCCCTGTCGCTCACCAGCCTTCTCGCGCTGGCCGCCTGCACCACCACCGAAACGGAAGTGCCGGTCGAAGTGCGCATCGCCAATGCGACCCCGGCCGTGACCGTCACTGCGCGCGGCGAAACCATGCCGGTCGGCACGCCCAATGCCGACGCGGCGGATGATCCGGCGATCTGGCGCAATGCCGCCAACCCGGCCGCCAGCCTGATCGTCGGCACCGACAAGAAGGCCGGCCTCTATGTCTATGGCCTGGACGGCAAGACCCGCGATTTCCTGGACGCCGGCCGGGTCAACAATGTCGATCTGCGCGACGGCGTGGCGGTGAACGGCCAGGCCGGTATCCTGGTGGTCGCGTCGGACCGCAATGATGTGGCGAACGCCAAGCTCGCCCTGTTCCACCTCGACAGCGTGACAGCGAAGTTGACAGCCCTGGGCAAGGTCGATGCCGGCAAGGGCGAGGCCTATGGCATCTGCCTGTACAAAGCACCGGAGGCGACCTACGCCTTCATCGTGCTGAAAGACGGGACGATCAATCAGGTCGCGATCGACGCCTCCGGCGCCACGCCGACCGGCCGGATCGTCCGCAGCATGAAGCTTGGCACCCAGTCGGAAGGCTGCGCCGTGGATGACCGCACCGGGATCCTCTATGTCGCGGAGGAAGATGTCGGCCTTTGGCGCTTCGACGCGCGCGCATCTGGCGCCACCACGCCCACGAAGATCGCGTCGGCGGATGGCAAGCATCTGGTGATGGATGCCGAAGGCGTCGCCATCGCCGCGATCGGCGAGAAGGATGGCTATGTCCTCGTCTCCAGCCAGGGTGACAATGCCTATGTCGCCTATCGTCTGTCCGACGACGCCTATGTCGGTCGCTTCCGCATCGTCGATGGCGCGATTGGCGGGTCGGAGGAAACCGACGGCATCGAACTGATGCTGGGCGATTTCGGCCCGGCCTATCCCGGCGGGCTGTTCATCGCGCAGGACGGCCATAACGCGGCGGCGGCGCAGAATTTCAAGCTGCTCGCCTGGGACGACATCGCCAGGGCATTGGGCCTGCCGAACTGACCGAAACCGGAAAGGGCGGCCGCGATGCCGCCCTTCCTTGTTATCGCGCCTGCAAGGCGGCCAGCGCCGCCCGTGTCGACAGGGTCAGTGGCTGCGGCAGCGCATCCAGCGCAAACCAGCCGCAGCGCGCCAGCGCGTCGGGCTCCTTCACCACCGGTTCGCCCTGCGCATCCTCAACCAGATAGACTGGCGCGACCCAATGGGTGCCGCGTGCTTCATCGATCTGGTCCGTCAGGCACAGCAATTCACGCGCCCTGATCGTCAGGCCCAGCTCCTCGAAAATCTCGCGCTCGGCCGCGGCGGCCATCGCCTCGAACAGGTCGACCTTGCCGCCCGGCAGGCCCCAATGCCCCGCTTCCGGCTCCCGCCGTCGCTGCACCAGCAGCAACTTGCCGTCGCGCAGGATCGCCGCGCCGCATCCGACCCGTGGTTCCGTCTGATTCATGCTCTTCCCATTTGGAAAGGGCGGCGGATCGCTCCGCCGCCCCATGCCCTTATTTCTTCGCTGCGAACCAGGCCGCGGTCGGCGCCTTCAGGCGGCTGCGCGTCTCGATCCGGGTCTTGATCGCGGCGATCGAGCGATCGACCACCTTGCGCGATTCCGGCGTCAGATACTGGGTCGCATAGGCGTCGAGCTTGGTCACCATCGCCGGGTCGGCCGATCCGCCGCCCAGACGGGCCAGCGCCTGGCTGCGGGCCGACACGTCGATCAGCGCCTCATATTGCGCCTTGTGCGCCAGCACATAGTCGACCGCCAACATCGGATGGGCGACGCCCACCTGGCCGATGATCGCCGCGCTGGTGGTCTTGCCCGGCTCATCGGTTAGGGCGAGATCCAGAGCCTGGCTACCCAGCTTCTCGTCCTTCGCCTTGCCGAGCAGCGCGTAGAGCGTGCTCTTTTCAAGGTCGCTCTGCGCGCCCTTGGCCATCACGCGCAGCTTGTCCCAGGTCGCCTGGTCGGCATTCTGGGCGATGATGCCCAGCCAGACATTGCGCAGCGGCCCATCGAGCGCGGCCGGGTTGGTCGCCAGCGCGGCGAAGCGACGGTTGGCCTCAGCCACGACGCCCTTGTCGCCCATGCTGCCCAGCGTCGCGACCAGGCTGGTGCGCAGCACCGGCACCTGCGGCCCTTCGCCGGCCTTGGCATCATAGCCGATGGCCGTCAGCGCCGGGGTCAGCTTGGCCGAGGCATAGGCCGCGACCTTCGCCTGGGCAGCGGCGTCGCCCTCCAGCATGTCATAGCTGCTCTTCAAATAGCCGGGCACTTCGGCCAGCACGGCCGGGCTACCGGTCACCGGCACGGCGTCGACCAGATCGAGCGCCAGGCCGATCGGCTGGTATCCGCCCAGCGCCAGCTGGAAATTGTCCGCCATCAGGCCGGTCTGGTCCATGCTGGACAACTGGCTGAAGCCCTTGGCCAGCGCCTGGATATTGGCGGCGGGATAGAGCGAGCGATAATAGCCGGTCTGCCCCGCATTGATGACATAGGCGCCGCAGCCCGGCAGCGTGATCTGGCCATTGCCCTGCAGGATCAGGCGCTGCGCCTCGCCGCCCTGCACCTGCGCCTTGACCGGCACATTCCACTTGAGCGGCGCCTTGTCCTTGGCGTCGCGGCTATACTCGCCCTGACTCAGCGTCAGGATGGTGTTGCCGCCCTGGCACTGGGCGCTCTCCACCTTGACCAGCGGGATGCCCGGCTGGCTGGTGAAATCATGCGCGATGCTGACCAGGCCCTTGGCGCCCGCGCCCTCGACCGCCTTCCACAGATCGTCGGTGACGGTGTTCCCATAGGCGTGGCTCTTCATATAGGACTGGATGCCCGCCTTCCACGCATCTTCGCCGGCATAGCCTTCGAGCATGGTGATGACCGCTTCGCCCTTCTGATAGGTGATGGCGTCAAACGCCTGGTTCACCTGATCGACGGTGGTGATCTTCTGCACGACCGGATGGGTGGTCTTGAGCGCGTCGAGGCTCATCGCCCGCTCGCGGCCATCGACGCGCGACAGCAGCGCTTCCCATTCCGGGTTCAGCTTGTCGGTGACCTTGGTCGCCATCCAGCTCGCAAAACCCTCGTTCAGCCAGAGATCGTCCCACCAGGCCATGGTGACGAGATCGCCGAACCACTGATGCGCCATTTCATGCGCGGCCACTTCATAAATGGCGCGCTTGGTCTCTTCCGAGGTGAAGCGCGGATCGACCAGCAGGGTGCGTTCGAAGGTGAAGATCGCGCCCCAATTCTCCATCGCGCTGAAGAACTGGCTCTGGCCCGGCCCCGCGACATTGTCGAGCTTGGGCAGCGGGAAGGGCACGCCGAAATAGTCGTTATAATAGGGCAGGATCGCGGCCGACGCGTCGAGCGCCAGCTGCGCCTTGCCGGTATTGCCCCGGCCGGTGATGACGCCGACTTCGGTATTGCCTGCCATCTTGGTCGCGCGGTCCAGTTCGCCCAGGCCAAAGAAGAGCAGATAGGACGACATTTTGGGGCTGGTGCCGAAGGTCACCAGCTTTTTCCCGCCACCGATGTCCTTGCTGGTCTTGACCGGCATGTTGCCGACCGCCAACTGGCCCGCCGGCACCACGGCGGAGAGATCGAACGTCGCCTTGTAGCTCGGCTCGTCGAAGCTCGGCACGAAACGGCGGGCGTCGGGCGCCTCGAACTGGGTGAAGAGCGCGCGCTTCGCGGCGCCTTCATTGTCGGTATAGTCGAGCGCGAACAGGCCGTTCGCCTGTTGGTTGATGATGCCGGCATAGACCATGGTCAGCTTGTAGCTGCCCGGCTGGACCGGCTTGCCGAAGTCGAGGCTGACGGTCTGGGCATCGGCATCGACCTTGGCCGTGCCAGTGATCGCCTTGCCCTTGGCCGGGGTCAGGGTGACGCTGGAAACGGTCAGGTCGGCCGCATTTAGCACCAGCGCCGGCATGGCGGCGGCGACAGTGACGTCGATCGTCACCTTGCCGGTGAATTTGAGGTTCGCCGCATCGGGCGTCACTTCGATCGCATAATGGCTGGGTGCGGCGCCACGGGGTAGCTGGGTGGTGACGCCGGCGGCGGGACCGGCAGGCGCGGTCTGGGCCAGCGCGGGCGCCGCGATCGCCAGCGGCGCAGCCGCCATCAGGAACGGCAGGATTTTCGACAAGGGCATGGGGGAAGCAACTCCGATACGGCTTGGATGGCGCAATGAGACATAGTCACGCGCAACATGCAAACCGGATCGGCCCTTTCCCGCGGGGGGTCAAGTGAACTATCCGCAAGAGAATGTCGTTGGTCGAAGCCTGTTGCGCGTTCGTCCAACAAGAAGGCCGGCCAATGCCCTCCTCCGTTCGCTTCGAGCCCAGTCGAGAAGCGACAAGCACCTCTGTTTCTCGACAAGCTCGAAACGAACGGCCGTATGGTTCAGCCGCGGCCGCGATAGCCCGGCACGTCCTGCGGCGGCAGCCACAGGCCGGCGGGCGGCTCGCCCGACTGCCAGAAGACGTCGATCGGGATGCCGCCGCGCGGATACCAATAGCCGCCGATGCGCAGCCAGATCGGCTGCATTTCGGTGAACAGCCGCTCGCCGATGCCGACGGTGCAATCCTCATGGAAGCCGGCATGGTTGCGGAAGCTGCCCAGGAACAGCTTGAGCGCCTTGGATTCGACGATCGTCGCGCCGGGCGCATAGTCGATCACCAGATGGGCGAAGTCGGGCTGGCCGGTCACCGGGCAGAGCGAGGTGAATTCCGGCGCCGTGAAGCGCACCAGATAGGGCTTGCCCGGACGGGGATTGGGGACATAGTCGAGGACGGCGTCCTCGGGCCGCTGCGGCAGGGTGCTGGCGCGGCCGAGATGGAGCGGGGTATCGGTCATGAGGGCGCATGTAGTCGATTACACGCAATTTGTCATCGGTCCGGCGCGCAAGGCCATCCGTTCATCTGGCGTTCAGCAAAATTTCTGCCTTGGCAGGGCCATGGGGTCTATGCGTCTGTTCTTTTCCGCCCTGCCGCTGCTGGCAGTCACACCCGCGCTGGCACAGCAAGCCACCGGCAGCGATCCGGTCGTCAATCTGCAGCGCGCCGCGCCGCCGCCGCCGGCCGATGACCCGCGCCGTCAAGGCCCGGAACTCGACGTGTTCCGGGGCACGGCAACGCCGACCCCGACGCCCACTCCGTCGCTGCCGCCGATCGTCGCCCCCACGGTGACGCCGGCGCCGACCCAGCGCCCGCCAGCGACCACGCCTGCCCCCGCATCGCAGCGCCCGACACCGACGCCAGCGCCGACGCGCACCGAAACACCGCGCACGACGCCCGCCCCTACCCCGGCCGAACGCCCGGCCGCGCGCGACACCACACCGGCGCAGCCCAGCCCGGCGCCCGCTGTGGCGGAACCGGACAATGCCGCCAACGCCGTGGAAACGCCGTCGCCGGCCGCCCTGCCCGCGCCCGAGCCGGTCACGGCCGACAACAGCGTCACCACTGCCGAACCCGCGCCGGCAACCGAAGCGCAGGGTCTGAGCTGGCCCTGGATCGCCGCCGCCATCGCCGCGCTGGCGGTGATCGCCGGCTTTCTGCTGATGCGGCGCCGTCGTGCGGGGGCGGACGTCGACGCCGTGCCGGCGAGCGCGCCCCCCCCGGCAGCCCCCCAGCCAGCCCCAGCCCCCGTTGCGCCGCCCCCGCCTGCTCCCGCGCCCACACCGGCAACAGCCCCCGAACCCGTGGCATCGGCGCCGGCCAGCGACGCCGGCGATCGCCCCTGGATCGACCTCGGCCTCGACATCAGCCTCGCCCGCTCCTCGCTGATCGGTGTGACCATCGGCTATACGCTGCTGCTCCACAATCGCGGCGATCGCCCGGCCCGCGACATCATGGTGCGCGGCATATTGGGCAATGCGGGCGCGCAGCAGGATGCGTTGCTGCGCCATTTCTTCGGTGGCGAGACCGGCATGCCGCTGCATTCGATCGTCTCGATCGCGCCGGGCGAAACCGTGCGCATGACCAACGAGCTGCGCCTGGCCCAGGACGAGATCGTGCCGGTGACGATGGGCGAGCGGACACTGCTGGTGCCGATCGCCGCCTTCGACGCCCATTATCGCTGGGGCGAGGATGAGGAAGCGCCCGAAGGCACCGGCCGCACCGGCCGGGCCTTCATCGTCGGCCAGGAACAGGATCCGCCCGCCGAACGCCTGTCGCCCTTCCGCCTCGACCAGGGGCCGCGCCAATTTCGCCGGCCGGCCGCCCGCGCCGCCGCCGAAGTGCCGCCGGCCTGAGCATTTCCCTTTCCTGTCCGGCCAGGCGCTCCTAAAGTGCCTGCCGGACAAGGCAAAAGGGGCCGCATGGACATTCTCGTTTCCACCGACTGGCTGGCCGGCGAAATCGGCAAGCCCGATCTCGTCATTCTCGACGCCAGCCTGTTCCTGCCCGGCACGCCGCGCGATCCGCGCGCCGAGTTCGACGCGGCCCATATTCCCGGCGCCGCCTTCATGGACCTGCCGAGCCTCAGCGATCCCGCCGATCCGGTGCCGGGCCAGTTGCCGCCCGACGCGCTGATGACGCAGCGCATGCAGGCGCTGGGCGTCAACGCCGACAGCCGCATCGTCGTCTATGACAACAGCCCGACCCACAGCGCGGCGCGCGGCTGGTGGATGATGCGCGTCTATGGCCTGGGCGCATCGGCTGCGATCCTGGACGGCGGCCTGCCCAAATGGGTCGCCGAAGGCCGCCAGGTCGACAGCGGCACGCCCGCCATCGCGCCGGGCAACGCCGTCGCCCGGCTGGACCGCACACAGGTCCGTAGCAAGGCGGACATCCTCGCCAATCTCGACAGCGGCACGGCGCAACTGCTCGACGCGCGCGGCGCGGGGCGCTTCACCGGCGCCGAGGCCGAACCGCGCCCCGGCATGGCGTCGGGCCATATTCCCGGCAGCCGCAACATCCCCTCCTCCGCCTTCTTTGCCGCCGACAACAGCTTGAAGCAGGGCGAGGAACTGCGCCGCCTGCTGATCGACGCCGGCACCGATCTCGACCGGCCGATCATCACCACCTGCGGCAGCGGCGTGACCGCCGCGATCATCCTCGCGGCGCTCGAAACACTCGGGAAGCGCGACGTCAGCCTCTATGACGGCAGCTGGTCGGAATGGGGCTTCGATCCCGCCACGCCCAAGGCGACCGGGCCGGCCGCATGAGCGAGGACAGCAGAAGGCCGCTAACCAAGCTGGCGCAGGCCGGCCGACGCGCCGACTGGACCGGCATGCCGGGACAACCCGGCGCGATCGTCAGTCCGGGCGTGTGGCGCGCGTCCACCATCCTCTATGACGATGTCGCCCATCTGCGGAAGGCGGCCGGCAGCAGCACCCATGAACGGCTGTTCTACGGGCGCAAGGGCACGCCGACCAGCTGGAGCCTGGCCGATGCGCTGACCGAGATGGAGCCGGGCGCGGAGGGCACGATGCTCTTTCCCTCGGGCGTGGCGGCGATCGCCTGCGCGCTGATGGCGGTGCTGCGGCCGGGCGACCAGTTGCTGATGGTCGACAGCGCCTATGACCCGACCCGCAATTTCTGCGAACAGGTGCTCAAACCCTTCGGCGTCGAGACGCTCTATTATGATCCGACCATCGGCGCCGGCATCGCCGAGCTGCTGACCGATCGCACCCGCGCCATCTTCCTGGAATGCCCCGGCAGCCTGACCTTCGAGGTGCAGGACGTGCCTGCGATCACTGCCATCGCGCGCGATCGCGGCATCGTCACCCTGCTCGACAATACCTGGGCGACGCCGCTTTTCTTCCCGGCGCTGGCCCATGGCGTGGACATCGCGATCCTCGCCTGCACCAAATATATTGTCGGTCATAGCGATGTGATGATGGGGTCGGTCACTGCCACACCGGCGCTGTTCCCCAAGGTCCGCCAGTCCGCTTATCTGTTCGGCCAGATGACCAGCCCCGACGATGCCTGGCTTGCCAGCCGCGGCCTGCGCACGCTGGGCGTCCGCCTGGCCCAGCATCAGGCGAGCGCGCTGGAGATCGCGCAGTGGCTGAAGGACCAGCCCGATGTCGCCCGCGTGCTGCACCCCGCTCTGCCCGACTGCCCCGGCCATGATCTGTGGGCGCGCGATTTCAGCGGCTCGACCGGCCTGTTCAGCTTCGTGCTGCAGGGCGGGGACGAGACGGCCCGCGCCGCGCTGATCGACGGGCTCGCCCATTTCGGCATCGGCTATAGTTGGGGCGGGTTCGAGAGCCTGGCCCTGCCGGTCGATCCGGCCCGCTATCGCACCGCGACCATATGGCAGGCGGAAGGCCCGGTCATCCGGCTGCAGATCGGGCTGGAGGATCCCGCCGACCTGATCGCCGACCTTGACGCCGGTCTCGCCCGCTTCCGGGCAGCGCGCGGATGACGCAGCTGTCCGCATGGCTGGCCCGGCTGCCGGGCAATGCGGACATCACCCAGCCGCTGATCGCGGTCGGCATCGCGCTGCTGCTCCATGCCATGGCCTATGGCCTGGCGCGGCTGCTGGCCCCGCGCATCCGCGAGCGCCTGCCTGCCCTCAGCGAACTGGCATCCACCCATGTCCGCCCGATGCTGCGCCATGCGATCAGCGCGCCGCTGTTCGCGACGGCACTGGCGCTGTGGCCGGCGGACAGCATCGCCCATCTGATCCTGGGCGCGGCGCTCGCCTTTGCCGTCGCCCTGTTCGCGCTGCATCTGTTGCAGGCGCTCAGCTTCCCGCGCTGGGCGATCACCCCGCTCGCCCTGCTGCTGTTCGTCATGGTGATATCGGGCAGCAGCGGCGGCATCGCGCCGGTCGGGTCGATGCTCGATGATGTCGCGCTGACGCTGGGCAAGCGGCGGATCAGCCTGCTCGACCTATTGTCGGTCGCGGCGACATTGGTTGCGCTGCTTGCCGGCATCCGCCTTGCCAACCGGCTGATCCGGCGCAGTATCCAGAAGGCGCCCGATCTCGACCCGACCCAGAAATTGCTGGGCCAGAAGCTGGCCGGCATCGCCGTCATCATCGCCGCCTTCTTCATCGGCATCGACATATTGGGCATCGACCTCACCGCCTTCACCGTCTTTTCCGGGGCGCTGGGCTTGGCGGTCGGCTTCGGCCTGCAGAAGACGGTCGGCAATCTGATCGCCGGCATCATCCTGCTGATGGACCGATCGATCAAGCCGGGTGACGTGATCGCGGTCGGCGACAGTTTCGGCTGGGTCAGCAAGATCGGCGTGCGCGCCGTGTCGATCATCACCCGCGACGGCAAGAAGCATCTCATCCCCAACGAAAATCTGATGACGCAGGAGGTGGAGAACTGGTCCTATTCCGACCGCAATATCCGCGTCCGCATCCCGGTGGGGATCAGCAACGACAGCGACATCGCGCTGGCCCAGCAACTGATGCTGGAAGCGGCCGAGGAAAGCCCGCGCGCGCTCAAGCATCCCGAGCCCAAGGTATGGCTGACCGCGCTCGGCCAATATCGGCTGGAGCATGAGATCCGCGTCTGGATCAACGATCCGGAAAATGGCGTGGGCGGGGTGACATCCGACGTGCTGATGCGGGTGCTGGACAAGTTCAAGGCACAGGGCATCATCGTCCCCTATCCGCGCCAGATCATCGAATTGCGGCAGCCGCAGGATAGACATGATCCAGCAATGAATGAGCCCGACATTTCGGACCATTCCCCGTCCTGAGCGACCGCGACAGCGTTCAAATATCCAATAAATCATGCCTTATCATGCAGATACGCCGGACATCCGGCGATCGCAGCCGCGCACCTTGTTGCGTCGTAGCAACAATAAAAGACGCAAAAGACATGAAATAGCAATAATATCTTGTGCGCCGCAGCGCGCGCAGGCATGGCCAAACTTGTTGAGGCAAGCTGGCCCACTTCCCCTGGGGGAAGCATAGAGGCAGGCGCCTGGACGCAGGCGGGACGATCGCAGAACCATCAAGGGGATTATCATGCGTAAGTCCATTCTCGGCCTCTCGGCCTTCGCTCTTGTTGCGCTGTCGGCACCCGCCATGGCCCAGGATGAGCCCGCTCCCGCGGTCACCGTCACCGGCAATGCGGCCGTCGTCAGCGACTATCGCTTCCGCGGCATTTCACAGACCAACAAGAAGTTCGCGCTGCAGGGCGGCATCACCGTCACCCATGAATCGGGCTTCTATGTCTCGACCTGGGGCAGCTCGATCGACGAATATGTCGCCAACGGCTCGGACCAGGAACTCGACCTGATCGGCGGCTATTCGACCACGGTCGGCGGCGCGACGATCGACGTCGGCGTCCTCTATTATTACTATCCGGGCAATGCCGGTGCGAACACCGACTTCGTCGAGCCCTATGCCTCGATCAAGGGCACGTTCGGCCCCGCCACCGCCAAGCTGACCGCCAACTACGCCCCCAAGGCGAAGGCGCTGACCGTCGGCAATGGCAAGGAAGATAATCTCTACCTCGCCGGCGACGTCTCGGCCTCGATCCCCAACACCCCGTTGGGCGTGTCGGCGCATCTGGGCCACAGCTTCGGTCCGAGCTACCTGACCATCGGCAAGGAATATACCGACTGGAATATCGGCGCGACCTACACCTGGGGTCACCTGACCTTCGGCGTATCCTATGTCGACACCGACAAGTCGCTCTATTCGTCGGCAGGCCACAATATCAGCAAGGCCGGCGTGCTCGGTTCGCTCACCGCCTCCTTCTGATCCGCCTTCCCTTCGGGGATGAACAGGGCCGCGCTCTCCAGGGGGGATCGCGGCCCTTTTCTATAGCGCGCTGCGTTATATCCGACGCAGGTCGCGCGCTCTAAGTTTTTGTTGCCGCATCGTTTTAAGCGCAAAACCGGTTCCCACTTTTGCGCACGATGCTCTATATGCGGTGTTTACGGGTCGCCTTGGCCCGCGCCGCTGCCTATAAGGCGGCGATGCCTCCAATCGCCCTCCTGCTGCTCTTCGTCGTCACGATCGCGCTGATGGAGGGTTTTGCCTATGTGATGCACCGCTGGGTGATGCATGGGCCGGGCTGGTTCCTCCATGCCAGCCACCACCGCCCCCGCACCGGCTTCTTCGAGGCCAATGACCTCTATTTCGTGATCTTCGCCATGCCCTCCATCCTGCTGCTGCTGGGCGGGGTGCAATGGGGCTGGGGCAATTGGGCAACGGCCGTGGGCGCCGGCGTCGCCGCCTATGGCGCTATCTATCTCGGCTTCCACGACATCATCGTCCACCAGCGGGTGCGCCACCGCTATGTCGCCCGCTCGCGCTACATGAAGCGGATCGTCCAGGCGCATCGGCTGCACCATGCGGTCGAGACCAAGGACGGCACGGTCAGCTTCGGCTTCCTGATCGCGCCCCATCCCGCGGACCTGAAACGCGAACTGGCGCGGCGCGGCCGGGCCGGCGTGCGCGCCGCCAGGGATTGGCAGCCCGGCACGCGGGACTAGATCCGCGCGACATCGGTGGGGAGCGGCCATTCCACCTACGTCATGCTGAACTTGTTTCAGCATCTATCAAGCCTAACAAGCCATTGGTCTATTGGGAAAATGGACCCTGAAACAAGTTCAGGGTGACGATGATGGGATGGGCCGCTTCTGGTCGCTTCTAGACCATCTTCCCCTGCAAGGAGGAATTTGCGACCGACTTTAGTCGTCAGTTGTCAAAGCCGAAGATCGTCATTGCGAGCGTAGCGAAGCAATCCATCTCGCGCCGGGATTGCTTCGCTACGCTCGCAATGACGGGAGACTGTCGTCAGCCGCCCTTTCCTATTCGGTCATTCTCTGCTCCACCCTTGTCCATGGACGAGAGTGCCCGCCAATCCATGCGCGACATCCCGCCAATGGCTGGCCGGCGCCTGACTGGCGCACCCTTGTCGCGTCACTGTCGCTTCGGGCGCGCGTCAGCGACGCGTCGCGTTCTGCCCGGCTGTCGCGTTACAGGCGCGCCACCGGCGCGCGGCAGGCGCATATCTGGCGCAAATAGGGTGAATCACCCCGATAACGGTGTGAACTTCGGCGGACATGAAACTGTCGCGTCGCGAACCGGACTGGGCAGGCCCCTAGCCGCGCAGCGCGCAGGGGACGATGCTGGACGGATCGGGGCGGGCGGTGCTGCGGCGGAAGCGGGCCATATAGCCACCGGCGGTCGGCTTGGCGATCATCTCCTCCAGCCGGAAGCCCATTGCCGCCAGTTCGCAGGTGAGCAGGCGCCGGGGCGTGCCATGCTGGTCGGTCGGCCGATCGGCATCGACCACGATCAGTTCGCCATCGGCTTTCAGCGCGGGGCTGAGATGCCAGAGGAACGCATAGGGCTCGGCGATCTCATGATACATATGGACCATGAAGATGCGGTCGAAGCTGTTTTCGGGCAGCTTGGGATCTTCCGGCGCGCCCAGCTTCACGCTGACATTGGTCCAGTTTTCGCGGGTGATGCGACGGCTGAGCGCATCGATCACCTCGGGCAGGATGTCCTCGGCCAGAACCCGGCCCTTGGCGCCGACGCGCTTGGCCAGGCGCACGGTATAATAGCCCTCGCCAGCACCAATGTCGGCAATGGTCATGCCCGGCCGGATGCCGGCCCGGTCCATGATGTCCTCGGCCTCATTGACCCGGTCGCGCGCTTCCTCGCTCGACCAGCGGGTCGACACGATCGGCGCCACCGGCCGGTCGGCGCGGGGGAAGGACGCGGCGCCGGCCGCGCGTTCCGACTGGTTGCCGCCTGCCAGCGGCCCGCAGGCTGCCAGCAGGAGCAACGGCCCCGCCAGCACCATGCGGATCATCAGTCGACATCCTCCACATCGACCTTCTCGCCCGTGACCTTCTGCGACAGGGCAGCGGCCATGAACGGATCGAGCGCGCCATCGAGCACATCGTCGGGGGCGGTCGAGGTGACGCCGGTGCGCAGATCCTTCACCAGCTGATAGGGCTGGAGCACATAGGAGCGGATCTGGTGGCCCCAGCCGATCTCCGTCTTGGCGGCATAGTCGGTCGATGCCGCTTCCTCGCGCTTGCGCAGTTCCGCCTCATACAGACGCGCCTTCAGCATGTTCATCGCGGTGGCGCGGTTCTTGTGCTGCGAGCGGTCATTCTGCGACGCCACGATGATGCCCGAGGGCACGTGGGTGATGCGGACCGCGGAGTCGGTGGTGTTGACGTGCTGGCCGCCCGCACCCGAGGCGCGATAGGTATCGATCTTGAGGTCGCTTTCCTTGACCTCGATATCGATATTGTCGTCGATCACCGGATAGACCCAGACCGACGAGAAGCTGGTATGGCGGCGCGCGGCGCTGTCATAGGGGCTGATGCGGACCAGGCGGTGGACGCCGCTTTCGGTCTTGGCATAGCCATAGGCATTCTCGCCCTTGATGAGGAAGGTGGCCGACTTGATGCCGGCGGTTTCGCCCGCCTGATAGTCGACCAGTTCGACCTTATAGCCGCGCCGTTCGGCCCAGCGGCGATACATGCGGCTGAGGATTTCGGCCCAGTCCTGGCTTTCGGTGCCGCCGGCGCCGGCGTGGATTTCCAGATAGGTGTCGCTGGCATCGGCTTCGCCCGCCAGCAGCGCCTTAATCTTGTCCTCGTCGGCGCGCTCGGCCAGCGCCTTCAGCGCAGCGATAGCTTCGGAGACCATATCCTCATCGCCTTCGGCCTCGGCCATTTCGATCAGTTCGGCATTGTCGGTCTTTTCGGCCTCGATCGCGCGGGTGGCGCCGATCGCGCTGTCGAGACGTGTGCGCTCGCGCATCACCTCCTGCGCCAGCTTGGCATTGTCCCACAGGGTCGGATCCTCGACGCGGGCATTCAGCTCGTCCAGCCGGCGCAGCGCACGGTCCCAGTCGAGGAAGCGGCGCAGCAAGTCCAGCGCGGCGTCGATACGGTCGATATATTGCTGCGCTTCGGCGCGCATGGGAGGTCTCCAGAATCTCGTGGCGTCCAGCGTCAGCTACCCGAACGCATCAAACGCCTGCCCCTATCCCAGGCCGGGCTTTTTGGGAAGATCAATCCGCCGGAGGGCCGGCGCGGCAACGGTCCGAAATCTGCCGGACATAATGGCATCTTAGCCCGATGGCGCAGACCGCCCCGCGCGAGGGCGGCGCATCAAGGGGGAAACCTTTTCCATGAAAGGCGATCCCATGAACCCGACCACGCCCATGCCGGCGACGCACAGCCCGGCCACCCTCTATATCCTGCTCGACGCCGTGCGTTGCTGGGCAGCGGCGCGACGCCGACGCCGGCCGGCGATGGCCCAGTTGCACCTGCGGCTGCGGCGCTATGGCTGCGAACAGCTATCGCCTGCACTCGACAGCCTGTTGCGTCTGGGCGAGCAGGTGACCGGCCATGGACTGCGCACCGGCCGGGGACCGCGCCTGAGCGAAGACGAGAATCTGCTGATCGACCTGTTGCAGGCGCGCTGGACCGGCCCCGTTCCCTATGCCTGCAGCGACGCGATCGCCTGCGCCTTCTGCTATGCGGTGCGATCAACCCAGATCCTGCTGGCGCAGGCGCTGGAGGGCCGGCGCGGCGCCGCCAGCCTGTCGATCCGCGACGCCAATCCACGCCACTGCTGAGGGAAAGAGGGCGGGCGCCGACGCGCCCGTCCCTCAATAGATGCCGCCCTGGTCCTGCAGGAAGTCGGCGTCGTTGCGCTGACGGGTGCGGACCGCGTCGGCCTTGGCCGCGACCTTGGCCTGGGCCTCCGCCTCCTCCTTGCGGATGGTGCGGCGCGGTTCGGATTCGGGCCTGAACGCTTCCCAAATGACCGCGGGCTTGGGCTCATCGGTCGGCCAGGCGCCATAGACGCGCTTGCCCGAGCGGCGGTCGATAGCGACCATGCGGATGCCGGCCGGGGCGATGAAGGGCGTCTTGGGGATGGTCTCCAGGATCGGCGCCATCGCCTCCTTCCAGATCGGCGCGGCGATGCGGCCGCCCTGTGCCCAGCCGCCCAGGCTACGCGGCTGGTCATAGCCGATATAGACGCCGGCAACGAGGTCGGGCGAGCCGCCGACGAACCAGACATTGGTCGGGCCATTGGTGGTGCCGGTCTTGCCGAACAGCGGGCGCTTGAGGTCGGCGAGCACGGTCGCGGTGCCGCGCTGGATCACGCCTTCGGTGATATGGACGACCTGATAGGCGGTCATCGGGTTCATCACCTGACGCCCCTCGAAACCGAAGCGCGGCATCGGCTTGCCGTCCCAATTGGCCATGTTGCAATTGTCGCAAGGATGCCAGCGTTCGGGCCAGATCACCTTGCCGCGCCGGTCCTGGACATAGTCCATCAGCTTGGGCGCGAATTGCCGCCCCTGATTGGCGAGCGTGGCATAGGCGTTGACCATGCGCTCCACCGTCGTCTCGCCCGCGCCCAGCGCGAAGGACAGATAGGGCTGATAGTCGCCGATGCCCATATTCTTGATGGTGCGCACGACCCGGTCCATGCCGGTCTGGCTGGCGGCGCGCACGGTCATCAGGTTGCGCGATTGTTCGACGCCCCAGCGCATCGTCTGCGGCCCGGCACTGCCGCCCGAGAAGTTGCGGAAGCATTTCTGGCCAAGGCCCGCGCCCTGATAGACGCACAAGGGACCGTCGACGATGATCGAGGCCGGCGTCATGCCATTGTCGAGCGCGGCGGCATAGACGAAGGGCTTGATCGTCGAGCCGGGCTGACGCTGCGCCTGGGTCGCGCGGTTGTAGGAGGAGAGACGATAGTCGAAGCCGCCCTGCATCGCGCGAATGCGGCCCGAATGCACTTCCTCCACCACCATGCCGCCCGACACTTCGGGAATATTGCGCAGCGCCCAGCTGGCGCCGTCACGGGCGACAAGGATCAGGTCGCCCGGCTTCATCGCCGAGATGGCGGGGCCACCGGTGCGGCGATAGGGCAGCTGCGCCAGGCTGGCGGGCAGCGCACCTGTGGTGCCGTCGGCAAAGCCGATCTGTGCGCCGCTGCGGTCACGGCTGATGACGGCGGCGACGCGCCAGCCGGCATAATCGACGCTGATGAAGCTGGCAGCGAGTTCGCGTTCCCAGCCCTTGTCGGGGTCGATATGGCCGACCGGGCCGGACCAGCCGCGGCCGGCACCAAAGCGCAACAGGCCGTTGCGCAGCGCGGTCTGGGTATGGTCCTGCGCGACGGGATCATAGGGGCTGCGCACCCACAGGCCGCCGGCATAGACGCTGTTGGGGCCATCCTCCGCCTTTTCGCCGAACTGCTGGATCAGGCGACGACGCACCTCCTCCATATAATAGCCGCCGGCGTTAGCGTCGAAGCTGGAACCATGGGCGGCAACGGTGCCGAGCGGCAGGGCGATGGCGGCGTCGCGCTGGGCCGCGCTGATCCAGCCATTCTTCTCCATCTCGCCCAGCGCCCAGTTGCGACGGTCGATCGCGCGGGCATGGCCGGTGGTGCTTTCCGGGCGATAATTGGCCGGCCCCTTGGGCAGGATCGCCAAATAGGCCATTTCATGCAGCTGGAGATCGGCGACGTCCTTGTCGAAATAGGCCCGCGCCGCCGCCTGCACGCCATAGGCGTTCCGGCCGAGGAAGATCTGATTGAGATAGAGTTCGAGGATCTGCTGCTTGGTGAGAACATTTTCCATGCGCCAGGCGAGGATCATTTCCTTCACCTTGCGCGTGGGCGAATATTCGTCGCCGATCAGCAGATTCTTCGCCACCTGCTGGGTAATGGTGGAGCCGCCACGGGCGCGCTGGCCCGAGCCGAGCTTGCTGGCATAGTCAAACACCGCGCCGGCAAAACCGGGAATGTCGACGCCATGATGCTCGAAGAAGGTCTTGTCCTCGGCCGCCAGATAGGCGTGGATCAGCTGCTGGGGATAATCGCTATATTGCAGCTGGACCCGGCGTTCGCGCGCATAGCTGTGGACCGGCTGGCCATTGATGTCGCGCACCATGGTCGGCAGCGGCGGCTCATATTCGAGCAGCGAGGTCGCGTCGGGCAGGCCGCGCGCAAAGATCAGCCAGAACAGGAAGATGGCGAGCAGGAAGCCGCCCAGCAGGATCGCGGCCCAGCGGAATAGGCGGCGCTGCCACAAGGGCTTCAACCGGTCGGCAATGCCCCCGGCGCCACGGCGCAGGCGATAGGCGAAGGACGATGCGGGCGGATTGGAACGGGCCTCTTCCATGGTGGAAGAGGCTCTAGAGCCTGATCGCCTGAGATGGAAGCGCTTTGCGTTTCCATCGATGGCGTGAATCAGGCTCTACATCCTGACTCCCGGTCAAAAGTCCTTCAATACCAGCACCGATGCGCGGATAGGCGCGTCAGCCGCCCGACCGGCCGTTGCCCATGGCGAGCTTGCGGGCGAAATGGACGTCGATGGCACGGGCGACGCCGCGCGCGATCGCCTGCTGCCCCTCGTGCGAGGAGAGGAAAAGGGCGTCATCCGCATTGCTGATATAGCCGGTCTCGAACAGGACCGAGGGGGTGTCCGGGGCCTTCAGCACCATCAGCGAGGCGAAGCGGTGATAGGCGCTGCGGAACGGCACATAGGGCGCAGCCTCGCGCTGCAGCAGCCGCGCGAAATTGGCCGAGATGTTCATCGATTCCCGCTGCGTCAGATCGATGAGGATCGAGGAGACGTCGCCCGACTGGTTGCCGAGATTGACGCCGTTGAGCACATCGGCCTTGTTCTCGCGCGCAGCGAGGCGAGCCGCTTCCCGGTCCGACGCGGTTTCGGAGAGGGTGTAGACGGTGGCGCCATGGGCATCGGCATTTTCCGCCGAATCGGCATGGACCGAGATGAAGAGATCGGCACCCAGCTTGCGGGCGATGCCATAGCGTTCCTGCAGCACGAGGAAGCGGTCATCGTCGCGGGTCAGCGCCACGCGCACCCGGCCGGACTTGACCAGCTGGTCCCGGATCGCCTGCGCGATCGCCAGCGTCACATCCTTTTCGCGCTTGCCATTATCCTTGTTGATGGCGCCCGGATCATGACCGCCATGCCCCGCATCGATCACTACCAGCGGGCGCGATCCGTCGCGCACGCCCTCGATCGCGGGCAGATCGACGCCGCGCGCGACCGGCGGAATCGGCACGGTGATCGAATGAATGCGCTTTTGCGGCCGGGCACTCATATTGGCGGGCACATCGAAGCGCAGCCGCCCCTGCCCCACGGCGGTACGAAATCGGCCATCAGTCACATTCTGGAGCGAGAAGCTGAGCGACTTGCCATCGGCCGCGATCTGCGGATCGCCCAGCGTCGCCGGCGTCGTCAGGTCGAGCACGATGCGCGCCATGGTGTCGCTGAGCTGGCCCTGGCGAATGCCACTGACCGCTGCATTGGAACCGGCATAGCGGCTGGCACCGGCCTGCGCACCGGCGACATCCAGCGCGATGCGGCGCGGCCCGTCGAGCAGGAAGGCGGACGCGCCCTCCACCCGATCGTCGAACCGAACGGTGACGCGGTCGCCCTGCACATCCACGGCCGCGATGCCGCCGGCATCGCCGGGGGTCGCGGCCAGCATCGTCGTTGCCAGCGCAATTATGTTGAGCATGCGCCGCTTGTGCAACGCGCGCCCATCGGCCGTCCAGCCCATTTTCATGACGTCTATCCGTCCAGCGTCCCCACGCTGAATTTCGGATTAAGCATCGGCTGTTGTGACGGGGTAAAATGAAACGGTTAATATCGGTTTCAGCATGAATCGCCGGCCGACCGATCAAGGTCATCATAAAGACATAATCTTTTCAGGGACCGTTGCCCAGCGCGCCCATGACTGCTACCCCTTCACATTCCGGGAGGACCGACCATATCAATAAGGTCCTTTGCGGATCTTGATTATTTGCATCGGCGCGCGCCTGTCGCTCGAGCCGATGCGCAACAGGTTGACGCTGCATGAGGCATGACTTTCCTTCCACGCTGGCCCCGATACCGGGTGCTGTGGCGTGGATGGTCCGGCCCGGCGCACTGTCCGGCCCTGCCGACGCAGCAGACACGCAATTCTTCCTTCAAACCTGGACGATGCCGCCTCGCGCGCCGAACCCGGCGCGCGCACGGCCGTCCCATCACTATCGCGTGGCGGCCCGGCCCAGTGCCTGCGGCCGCCATCGCCGGAGACACATAAATGACAATGCGTATGCTGATCGATGCGCGCCACCGGGAAGAAACCCGGGTCGCGGTCGTCAAGGGAAACCGGATCGAGGAATTTGACTTCGAATCCGCTGAGCACAAGCAGCTCAAGGGCAATATCTATCTCGCCAAGGTCACCCGCGTAGAGCCTTCGCTCCAGGCGGCCTTCGTCGATTATGGTGGCAATCGCCACGGCTTCCTCGCTTTCAGCGAAATCCATCCCGACTATTACCAGATTCCGCGCGAAGACCGCGAGGCGTTGCTGCGCGAGGAACGCGCGCATGCCGAGGAAGAGGCCGCGCTGCGCGCCGATTATGACGAGGATGAGGACGCCGCCGGCGACGATGGCGTCGAGGTCGTGGAAGCGACCCATCATGACGATGAGGAAGGCGCCCACGAAGCCGAAGCCAGCGAAGGCGAAAGAAACGAAGGCGGCCGCCCGAACCGACGCAAGCGCGAAAAGGGCGACGACGCGGCCGACGAGCTGCGCCGCAAGCGCATGGCGCTGCGCCGTCGCTACAAGATCCAGGACGTCATCAAGCGCCGCCAGGTGCTGCTGGTGCAGGTCGTCAAGGAAGAGCGCGGCAACAAGGGTGCGGCGCTGACCACCTATTTGTCGCTGGCCGGTCGCTATTGCGTGCTGATGCCCAACACCAGCCATGGTGGCGGCATTTCGCGCAAGATCAGCAATGCAGCCGATCGCAAGCGACTGAAGTCGATCATCGCCGAAATGGCGCTGCCTTCGTCGATGGGCTGCATCGTGCGCACCGCCGGCCTGCAGCGCACCAAGCCCGAGATCAAGCGCGACTTCGACTATCTCGCCCGCCTGTGGGACGAGATTCGCGAGAAGACGCTGCGCGCCGCCGCGCCCGAGCTGATCCATAACGACAGCGACCTCATCAAGCGGGCGATCCGCGATATCTATAACAAGGATATCGAGGAAGTGATCGTCGAGGGCGAGCATGGCTACAAGGCCGCCAAGGACTTCATGAAGCTGCTGATGCCGAGCCATGCCCGGCGCGTGAAGCAATATGCCGACGCGGTGTCGCTGTTCCAGCGCGCCAGCGTCGAGGACCAGCTGGCGGCGATGTACAATCCCGTCGTTCAGCTGAAGTCCGGCGGCTATCTGGTCATCAACCCGACCGAGGCGCTGGTGTCGATCGACATCAACTCGGGCCGGTCGACCCGCGAGCATGGCATCGAGCAGACCGCCGTTGCCACCAATTTGGAGGCCGCGCGCGAAATCGCCCGCCAGCTGCGCCTGCGCGACATGGCAGGCCTGGTCGTCATCGACTTCATCGACATGGAGATGAACTCCAACATCCGTAAGGTCGAGAAGGCGATGAAGGAGGCGCTGAAGGACGATCGCGCCCGTATTCAGGTCGGCCGCATTTCGGGCTTTGGCCTGATGGAAATGAGCCGCCAGCGTCTGCGCACCGGCGTGCTGGAAGCATCGACCCGCCAGTGCCCGCATTGCGAAGGCACCGGCCTGGTCCGCACCGCATCGTCGGCGGGCCTTGGCGCGCTGCGCATGCTGGAGGAAGAGGCCGCCCGTGGTCGCGGCAGCGTCATCACCCTGCGCGCCAGCCAGGAAGCCGCCTTCTACGTCCTCAACAACAAGCGCCGCGAACTGGACGAGATCGAACAGCGCTATGGCGTGCGCATCGTCGTCCTGCCCGATGGCGAGATCGAGGGCGCCCGCATGTCGGTCGAGCCCAGCGGTCCGCGCCCCGAACGCGTCGTCACCTATGCCCCGCTCGCGGAGGAAGAGGATGACCTCGACGTGATCGAGGAAGAGGAAGAAGAGGAAGAGATCGAGGAAGAGGCCGTCCCCGAACGTCAGGAGCGTGGCGAGCGCGGTGACCGGGGCGAGGAACGCGAAGGCGGACGCCGCCGTCGCCGTCGTCGCCGCCGTCGCGGTGGCCAGCGCGATGATGCGCAGGGCGAGACCGGCGAAGACAATGGCGCCGAAGACGGTGAAGAAGGCGAGGAATCGGCCGAAGTCGAGACCGATGCCGAAGCTGTGGCAGCCGAGCCGGCCGTCGAGGGCGAGGACGAAGGCGGCAGCCGTCGTCGTGGTCGCCGCGGTCGCCGTGGCGGTCGCCGCCGTCGCGAAGGTGGCGAAGCGGGTGCCGAAGCCGGTGAGACCGCTGGCGAGGACGGCGCCGAGACGGTGATCGAAGCCGAAGCGGCTGCGCCTGCCGAGGCGGCTCCGGTTGCCGAAGCGGCGCCGGAAGAAGCCCCGGCCGAGGAAGCGCCCAAGACGCGCCGTCGCCCCCGTGCCCGCAAGGCAAAGGACGCGGCCGCCGAGCCGGCTGCCGTCGAAGCAACCGAAGCCCCGGCCGAAGTCGTTGCCGAAGCGCCCGCCGCCGAGCCGGTTGCCGAGGAAGCGGCCGAAAAGCCCAAGCCCAAGCGCACCCGCAAGAAGAAGGCGGATGTCGAGGCCGAAGCCGCTGCGGCAGCCGAAGCGCCCGCCGTCGAAGCGGTTGCCGAGGAATTGGCCGAAAAGCCCAAGCCCAAGCGCACCCGCAAGAAGAAGGTCGAACCGGTCGCCGAGGAAGCCGCCGTCGAGGCCGCGCCGGCCGTGACCGAAGTCGCAGCCGCACCCGCCGAGGTACCGGCTGCGGCTGCACCGGCCAGCGAAGCCGTCACCGCCGACCCCGCCGCCGAGGCCGAGAGCGACGAGAATGGCGAACCGCGCCGTGGCTGGTGGCAGCGCACCTTCGGCCAATAAGGCCAGGGCACAGGCCTGAATGAAAAACGCCGCCATCCAGCCCCAGGGGTCGGATGGCGGCGTTTTTCGTGGCTTCACTTGATGTTCAGGGCGAGAAGGGCATAAATCGGGCCAATGCCTGTTCCCCTTCCCCATCAAGGCTTTGCACGATGACGCGGTGGCTGCGCCTTGCCGCGCTTCTGCTGGGGTCGCTGATGCTGATGGCGCGGCCGGCGCTGGCCCAGAGCATCCTGCGCGACGCCGAGACCGAAGCCTTCATGGCGGACATGTCGGGTGATCTGGTCAAGGCGGCGGGCATGCAGCCGCGCAATGTCCAGGTGATGGTGATCAATGATCCGGAGATCAATGCCTTCGTCGCGGGTGGCCAATATGTCTGGGTGCATAGCGGGCTGATCGCGCAGGCCGATAATGTGAACCAGTTGCAGGGCGTGGTCGCGCATGAACTGGGCCATATCGAGGGCGGCCATGTGATCCGCACCGACGGCATCAAGGAGGCGACCAGCATCACATTGCTGAGCCTGGTGCTGGGCGCGGCGGCGATCGCAGCGGGCGGCGCGGAGGCCGGCATGGGCATCATGGGCCTGGGCCAGCAGGTCGGCATGTCCAAATATCTCGCCTTCTCCCGCGCGCAGGAAAGCTCCGCCGACCTTGCCGGCGCACGCTATCTGAGTGCCGCGCATCTGAGCGGCAAGGGCAGCCTGGAATTCTTCAAGAAGCTGCAGAATCAGGAATATCGCCTCGCGATTCCGCAGGAGAATAGTTACGGCCGCACCCATCCGCTGTCGGGCGAGCGCATCAATGTGCTGCGCGAGGTCTATACGGTCGATCCGGCCTGGGACACGCCACCCAATCCCCAGTTGGAAGCGCGGTTCGAGCGGATCAAGGCGAAGCTGATCGGATTCGTGTCCGAACCGCAGCAGACTCTGCTCAAATATCCCGAGAGCGACCGGTCGATCCCGGCCCATTATGCGCGCGCCTATGCCTGGCATAAAAGTGCCTATCCCGAGAGGGCGCTGAGCGAGGCGGACGCGCTGCTGACGGCGGCGCCGCATGACCCCTATTTCCTGGAGCTGAAGGGCCAGATCCTGCTGGAGAGCGGGCGGCCCGGCGAGGCGATCCAACCGCTGCGCGAAGCCGTCGCCAAGACGCAGCAGCCGCTGATCGCGGTATTGCTGGGCCACGCCCTGATCGCGACCGAGGATGAGAAAAATTACGCCGAGGCCGAAACCGTGCTGCGCAATGCGATCGCGCGAGACCGCGAAAATCCCTTCGCCTGGTATCAACTGGGCGTCGTCTACGAGCATCGCGGCGACACGCCGCGCGCCGCGCTGGCCAGCGCCGAGCGTTTTTCGATGATCGGGCAGGACAGTATGGCACTGCGCAGTGCGGACGCGGCAATGCAGGGATTGAAGCCCGGAACGGTTGACTATCTGCGGGCGCAGGATATCGCGATGGTCTCGCGGGCTGCCGTCGAGCAGAAGCGGAAGAGAAGATGACAGATCAGACCCGGCCCAGCTTTCGTGCGGCCCTATCCAACAGGAAAATGCAGATGACCCTGGGCGCCCTCGCCTTGATCGCTGGCGCCGCCGGCACCGCCCTTGCCGTGCAGGCGCCCGGCAGCGTCTCCACCGGCGACAAGGCCGCGATCGAAAAGATCGTTCACGACTATATATTGGAGCATCCCGAGATCATCCCGCAGGCGATCGAGAAGCTGCAGGCCAAGCGGATGGAAGGCACGATCGACGCGAATCGCCAGACGATCGAAACGCCCTTTGCCGGCGCATGGGAAGGCGCAGCCAATGCCGATGTCACCGTGGTGGAGTTTTTCGACTATGCCTGCGGCTATTGCCGCGCCTCGCTGCCTGACCTTGCCAAGCTGGTCGGCGCCGATGCCAAGGTGAAGATCGTCTATCGCGAACTGCCGATCCTGTCGGAGGAAAGCTCCGACGCGGCCAAGGTGTCGCTGCTGGCAGCCGAGCGCAATCGCTACATGGCCTATCACAAGGCGCTCTATGGCGCGGGCAAGGTGACCCGCGAATCGATCATCGGCGCCGCCACCCAGGCCGGAATCACCAAGGCCGATGCCGAAGCGGCGATGGCGTCGAGCAAATATGATGCCGAGCTGCAGTCGAACATCGCCCTGGCTCAGAAGCTCCAGGCGAGCGGCACCCCGACCTTCGTCATCGGCAACCAGGTGCTGAACGGCGCGGTCGGCTATGATTCGCTCAAGGACGCGGTGACGAGCGCCCGCGGGAAGTAAGCCCGAGAGCGGTTCGGGCGGGACAAGCAGGAGTTTGCGGGGAAGCGCGGCGCAGCGCCATTGACTTCCCCGCCCCATTTCCCTATCGGACGGCCCCTGACTTGCGGTCGCCCCGTGTGGCGGCCCTTTTTTGTCATACCTGATTCTCTAGTTTGTTTGAGGAATGAACGATGAAGCGCACTTTTCAGCCGAGCAATCTGGTTCGGAAGCGCCGTCACGGTTTTCGCGCTCGCATGGCGACCCCCGGTGGCCGCAACATCATGCGCGCCCGTCGTGCCCGCGGCCGCAAGAGCCTGAGCGCCTGAGCGACCTGACGCCGCCGGCCGCGCCTGCCATCATGGGCAAGCGCGCGGATTTCCTGGCGGCGAATCGGGGCCGACGCGCGCCCATGCCGGGATTTGTCCTGCTGGTGCGTGAGCGCGGCGACGGCGATCCGGCGATGCGTATCGGCATCACGGTGACCAAGAAGATAGGCGGCGCTGTCATCCGCAATCGGATGAAGCGCCGTTTTCGCGTCCTGGCACGCGAACTGCTGCCTGTGCATGGTGTGGCTGGTGCCGATCATGTGCTGATCGGTCGTGCCGAAGGCGTGGAGCGCGACTTCGCGCTGCTGCGCGGCGAACTGGAAAAGGCGCTGGGCAAGATATTAACCCGGCCCGAAGGCCAGGGCCGCCCGCCCCGCCGCAAGGGCGCGAGCCCGGCAACGACGAATCACGCCAAGCGGCCCTCCCCCTCCGACGCGCCTGCGGCGCGCCACCTCCCCGCCAGCGGGGAGGAGTGATGATTGCCCGGCTGCTGATCCTGATCGCGCGCGCCTGGCAGCTGGGTCCGTCCCGCATCCTCCCCCCCACCTGTCGCTATGCCCCCTCCTGTTCGGAATATGCGATCCAGGCGGTCGGCAAATATGGTGCGATCAAGGGTAGCTGGCTGGGGTTCAAGCGGCTAATGCGTTGCCACCCATGGGGTGGTTCGGGCTATGACCCGGTCCCCTGAGACATTGACGAGTATAGACGGCGGAGCCGAATAGCGTGGACGACAAGAAGAATATCATTCTGGCGGTGCTGCTGACCGCCGCGATCCTGTTCGGCTGGCCCTATATCTCCGAACATTTCTTCCCGGCGGCCAATCCGCCCGCGACGAAGATCGAGGGCGGCAAGACCACCCCGCTGACCCCGGCGGGCGAGGCCCCGGCGCAGGATGCATCGACCGCGATCCGCGATCGCGCGCTTGTGCTGAAGGAAACGCCGCGCGTCGCCATCCGAACGCCCAAGATCATAGGCTCCATCAACCTGAAGGGTGCGCGCATCGACGACGTCGTGCTGCCGACCTACAAGGAAACGATCGCCAAGGATTCGCCGGCGATCCGCCTCTATAGCCCGAGCGGCACCAAGGACGCCTATTTCGCCGGCTTCGGCTGGCAGGGCGAGGGCATCAAGACCCCCGATGCCAACACCGTCTGGACCGCCAGCGGCACCGAACTCACCCCCACCAGCCCGGTCACGCTGAGCTGGAACAATGGCGCGGGCCAGAATTTCGAGATTCGCTATTCGATCGACGAAAATTACATGATTTCCGCCGCGCAGAAGGTGTCGAACAGCGGCACCGGCGCGATCGCGGTCAAATCCTATGGCTATGTCAGCCGTGCCACTCCCTCGGCCGATCCCGACACCTGGACCATCCATGTCGGCCCGATGGGCGTGTTCAACGGCGCCGCCAATTATGACGTGAACTACAAGGATCTGGAAAAGGGTCCGGCCAGCCAGAGCTTCCAATCGACCGGCGGCTGGATCGGCTTCACCGACAAATATTGGCTGTCGGCGCTGATCCCCGACCAGAAGGACGCCTTCACCGGCCAGATGCGCAAGGGTGCAGGCACCCAGTTCCAGACCGACATCGCGCTGGCGCCGGTCATGCTGGCGCCGGGCAAGGCGATGACCCAGACCAACCGGCTGTTTGTCGGCGCGAAGGAAGTGAAGACGCTGCAGGCCTATGAGCGTGCCGGCGTACCGCTGTTCGACCGCGCGATCGACTGGGGCTGGTTCTACTGGTTCGAACAGCCGATCTTCGCGCTGCTGCACTGGCTGTTCGAGACGCTCGGCAATTTCGGCGTCGCCATCATCTGCCTGACCTTCTGCGTCCGCGCCCTGATGTTCCCGGTCGCCCAGCGCCAGTTCGCCAGCATGGCGGCGATGCGCGCGGTGCAGCCCAAGATGAAGGCGCTGCAGGAGAAATATAAGGACGACAAGCAGCAACTGCAGCAGAAGATGATGGAGCTGTACAAGCAGGAGAAGGTCAATCCGCTGGCCGGCTGCCTGCCCATCTTCATCCAGATCCCGATCTTCTTCGCGCTCTACAAGGTGCTGCAGCTGACGATCGAAATGCGCCACCAGCCCTTCGTGCTGTGGATAAAGGATCTGTCCGCGCCCGACCCGCTGCATATCCTGAACCTGTTCGGCCTGCTGCCCTTCACCCCGCCCTCCTTCCTGGCGATCGGTGTGCTGGCGCTGCTGCTGGGCATTTCGATGTGGCTGCAGTTCAAGCTGAACCCGGCCCAGATGGACCCGATGCAGCAGCAGGTGTTCGCGATCATGCCGTGGATGATGATGTTCATCATGGCGCCGTTCGCCGCCGGCCTGCTGGTCTACTGGATCACCAACAACTGCCTGTCGATGGCGCAGCAATGGTGGCTGTACAAGCGCCACCCCGTGCTGAACACCGCGACGGCCACCAAGTAAGGAAAAGGAAATCCTCCCCGAAAGGGGGGGATTTTTTCGATATGACAGAAGACGACAACACCGCCCTGATCGAGGAAGCCCGCAAGCTGTTTTCCGGGCCGATCAGCTTCCTCAAATCCGCGCCGACGCTCGACTATCTGCCCGACATGGCGGTGAACGAGGTCGCCTTTGCCGGCCGATCCAATGTCGGCAAATCGTCGCTGCTGAACGCGCTGACCAACCGCAATGGCCTCGCTCGCACGTCGAACACGCCGGGCCGGACGCAGGAACTCAACTTCTTCGACGTCGGCGATCCGCTGCGCTTCCGCCTGGTCGACATGCCGGGCTATGGCTATGCCAAGGCGCCCAAGGATCTGGTCAAGAAGTGGCGGTTCCTGGTGAACGACTATCTGCGCGGTCGCGCGGCGCTCAAGCGTGCGCTGGTGCTGATCGACAGCCGCCATGGCATCAAGGATGTCGACACCGACATGCTGGACATGCTGGACGGCGCGGCGGTCAGCTATCGCATCGTCCTGACCAAGAGCGACAAGATCAAGGCGAGCGAACTGGTCGCCGTGACGCAGCGCACCGCCGATGCGATCCGCAAGCGCCCGGCCGCCCATCCTGAGATCATCGCCACGTCGAGCGAAAAGGGCATGGGCATTCCCGAGCTGCGCGCCGCCGTGCTCGAAGCCGTAAGCCAGGGATAAGCCGATGAGCGACGATGACTATGTCTATGACGAGGCGAGCGGCGAATGGATCAGCGCGGCGGATGCCGCCGCCAGGGCCGACGCCGGCGATGCCGTGGAAGTGCGCGATTCGGTCGGCAATCTGCTGGCCGATGGCGACCAGGTGACGCTGATCAAGGATCTGGTGGTCAAGGGCGCCGGCCAGACGCTGAAACGCGGCACGCTGATCAAGTCGATCCGCCTGACCGGCGACGCGCAGGAAATCGACTGCCGCTATGACGGCATCAAGGGGCTGGTGCTGCGCGCGGAATTCGTGCGCAAGCGCTGAGCGCCTTCAGAACAGGCTATATTGGCCGCTGCCGCGCAGTGGCCATCGCCCCAGCAGCTCATGATGGGTGCGGCCGACATGGCTGCATAGCAGCACGAAATCCTCCACCCGCCAGTGAAAGCCGCTGATCCGCTGGGTCGCCGGGGCGCCGTCGCGATAATAGAGCGTCTGGTGCGGGTTGAAGCTCCAGCCCGGACGCGCCCCCACCCCTGCCCGCTTCATCGCCAACGCCACCTTGCGCTGCAATTCCCGGAGCGGCGGCAGTGCATGCGCCGGACGCAGCGCGGCCGACCGGCCACCCTCGCTCAACTGATCCAGCGACAGATCGAACGGATCGGCCAGGATGCCGGTGAAGCTGCGGTGCATCGCCTTCACCAGCGCATAGGGATAGTCCGGCCAGTCGTCGGTGATCCCCAGCGTGATATGCTGGTGCGCCGGCAGGATACGATGGGCATCGGGCGCCAGCGTCTCGGCGAAATGGTCGATCTGCCGCGTGATGCGGGTCGGCGGCTTCAGCGCCACAATCAGGCGATAGAGCGACGGCGTGCGGGCAAGCATGGCGTACATCCTCCGAATCGGATTTATGTTCACTATATGTTCTTTTCATCCTCCTGACGAATCCGACGCATCCGAATCCGCTCTGTCAGCGTTGAACCGGGCAGAAGAGGAGAGCGACCATGGCCCAGCAGACCATCGCCACCCTGGCAGACAAGATGCAGCAGATCGATTTCGCGATGCTGTCCACCCATACCGAGGACGGCCAGATCGGCGCCCGGCCGATGAGCAACAATCAGGACGTCGCCTATGGCGGCGACAGCTATTATTTCACGACCGAAGACACGCTGATGGTGAAGGATATCGAGCGCGATCCGCGGGTCGGCCTGTCCTTCCACGGCAAGGGCGGCCTGCTGGGGCAGCGCCCCCTGTTCATCGCGGTCGAGGGCCGGGCCGACCTGATCCGCGACCGCAGCGCCTTTGAAGCGCATTGGAATCCCGACCTGGAGCGTTGGTTCGCGCAGGGTGCCGATACGCCCGGCCTGGTGATGATCAAGGTCCATGCCGAGCGCGCCCATTATTGGGACGGCGAGGATGAAGGCGAGTTGGAGCTGTAGCCGTTAGCGCGCGCACCATCGCCCGTGCCGTCCTGGCGCTGGCCTATGCGGTTGCGGGCGCGGCGCATCTGATGCGACCGGCCGGTTTCGTGGCGATCACGCCGCATTGGGTGCCGGAGCCACAAACCGTCGTCATGCTGACCGGTATCGCCGAACTAGCCGGGGCCGCCGGACTGATGTTGCCGGCCACGCGCCGCGCCGCCGCGATCGCGCTGGCTCTCTATGCGCTGTGCGTCTGGCCGGCCAATTTCAACCATGCCCTGCATGACATAGCGCTGGGCGGGGTGCATCTGAGCTGGTGGTATCATGGCCCCCGGCTGGCGCTGCAGCCGGTAATCATCTGGTGGGCGCTATGGGCCGGCGCGGTAATCGACTGGCCATTCCGCCGACGATAGCGGTCAGGCCTTCGCCAGCAGGTCGGCGATCAGGGCGATCTCGTCGGCGCTGTTGTAGATATGGGGGGAGAAGCGGATGGTCGGCTTGCCGTCGGCCTTGGACGGGGCGACCACCACCTTGCCCTGGGTCCACAGATGGTCGCGGATCGCCAGCACATCCTTGCCGGCGAAGGTCGGGGTGATGACCGGGCCGGTCAGCCCCTTGGTGGTCGTGCCGACCAGCTTCGCGCCGGGCAGGCGCAGCACCATGTCGCGCATCTGGTCGCCGATCGCGAAGGCGCGGCGCTCCACCTCCGCCTCGCCGATCGTATCCAGCGCATCAAGCGTCGCATCGATCGCGATCAGCTTGGGATCGTCGCGTTGGCCGAGAATCTCATATTTCTGCGCGGTATCCAGATTCTTCTCATCGGTCAGCCAATAGCCATGGCTCAGCATGATCGGCTGAAGCTGGGCCTGCCCTTCGCGCCGAACATAGAGGACGCCGCCCTCCAGCGGGCCCATCATCCATTTATGGGTGCTGCCCGAGTATGAATCGACGCCGAGCGCTGGCAGGTCGAGCCGCAGCCAGCCGAAGGTCTGGGCGCCATCGCCGTGCAGCCAGATGCCCTTGGGCCGGGTCAGCGCAGCAATCTGCGCCAGCGGGAAGATCATGCCGGTGACGTTCGACATGTGCGACAGGAAGATGGCGCGGGTGCGCGGCGTGATTGCGGCGGCGAACAGATCGACCACCGTCTGGGCCGAGGTCGCATAGACCGGCACCGGCAAAATCTTGAGCACCAGCCCCTCGCGCGCGGCGCGCAGCTTCCATGTCTCCAGGGTCGAGGGGTGGTTGTGGTCGGTCAGGATCACCTCGTCCCCGGCCTTGAGCGCCAGGCCGCGCACGGCGACCGTGTTCGCCTCGCTGCTGTTGCGGACCAGCGCGATTTCCTGCGCACTGACGTTCATCCGCTTGCCCAGCCGCGCGCGCAGGGCGTCGGCGGCAACCGGATATCTGGTGCGATACTGGGGTGAGGGATTGGCCTGGAAGGCCTGCGTCTCGCGCGCATGCGCGGCGATCGCGCTGCGGAAGGCCGGGCCGATATTGGCGGCGTTGAAATAATGGATGTCGGGCGCCAGCAGCAACTGGTCGCGCGCGCTATTGCCCGATGGGGCCGCGCGCGCCGCCAGCGGCAGCGCCGCCCCCACGACCGCCGCCGCCTGCAACAAGCCCCTGCGCGAAACGTCCTTGCTCCGGTCGGTCATGCGATGCCTCCTGCCCTGTTCACCCGATGGACGAACGAGCGCGACCGAATCCCCTAATCCCGACAAGCGCCTAACCCAGACTGGCGGTTGTCTTTCGGGGCGAGCGGCCTAGTGTGGCGCCCAATCCCTATCCCGAACCGTTGAGAGAGCGATGACCCGGCATATTCCATGGATCCTGACCGCGCTGGTGGGCGCGGCGTCGCTGGCGGTCGTCGCGGTCTCGCGCGGCGAGACGGTCAATGCGCTGTGGATCGTTGTCGCCGCCGTCAGCTGTTTCCTGGTCGCCTATCGTTACTATGCGCTATTCATCGCGCGCGAGGTGATGCGGCTTGATCCGGGCCGGCCCACCCCCGCAATCCGCCGCGCCGACGGGCTGGATTATGTCGCGACCGACCGCACCGTGCTGTTCGGCCATCATTTCGCGGCGATCGCCGGAGCGGGGCCGCTGGTCGGGCCGGTGCTGGCGGCGCAGATGGGCTATCTGCCCGGCACGCTGTGGATCATTGCCGGCGTCGTGCTGGCCGGCGCGGTGCAGGACTTCATGGTCCTGTTCATCTCCATGCGCCGCGACGGCAAGTCGCTGGGCGAGCTCATTCGCATGGAAATGGGCCAGGTGGCGGGCACGATCGCGCTGTTCGGCGCCTTCATGATCATGGTGATCATCCTGGCCGTGCTGGCGCTAATCGTGGTCAAGGCGCTGGCGGAAAGCCCCTGGGGCATGTTCACCGTCGCCGCCACCGTGCCGCTGGCCATGGCGATGGGCGCCTATACACGCTGGATCCGCCCCGGCCGGATCGGCGAAGTGTCGATCCTGGGGCTGATCGGCCTGCTCGCGGCGATCGTCTATGGCCAGGCGATCGCGCAGTCGCCGGTCTGGGGGCCGATCTTCACCTTCACCCCGGTGCAGCTCTGCTGGATATTGATCGGCTATGGCGCGGTAGCATCGGTGCTGCCGGTGTGGCTGCTGCTGGCGCCGCGCGATTATCTGTCGACCTTCCTCAAGATCGGGGCGATTGCCGCGCTGGCGATCGGCATCGTCATCATGGCGCCGCCGCTCAAGATGCACGCCGTCACCCAGTTCGCCGCCGGCGGCGGGCCGGTCTGGTCGGGCGGCCTCTTCCCCTTCCTGTTCATCACCATTGCCTGTGGCGCGGTGTCCGGCTTCCACGCACTGATCGCCAGCGGCACCACGCCCAAGCTGATCGCGACCGAGAGCGACGCGCCGCTGATCGGCTATGGCGCGATGCTGATGGAGGCGTTCGTGGCGATCATGGCGCTGGTCGGCGCGTCGATCCTGGACCCCGGCATCTATTTCACGATGAACAGCCCGGCCGCTGTGATCGGCACCGATCCTGCCAGCGTGTCCGCCGCCGTCACCGCCATGGGCTTCCCGATCAGTCCGGACCTGATCGTCCAGACGGCCAAGGATGTCGGCGAACATACGATCATCAGCCGGGCGGGCGGCGCACCGACCTTGGCGGTCGCGATGGCGGAAATCTTCAGCCATGTGTTCGGCGGCCCGGCGATGAAGGCCTTCTGGTATCATTTCGCCATCCTGTTCGAGGCGCTGTTCATCCTGACCGCCGTCGATGCCGGCACCCGCGCCGGCCGCTTCATGCTGCAGGATCTGATCGCGCTGGCGGTGCCGAGCTTCAAGGACAGTAAGAGCCAGTTGCCGGGCTTCATCGCCACCGGCCTGTGCGTCGCGGCCTGGGGCTTCTTCCTCTATCAGGGCGTGACCGATCCGCTGGGCGGGGTGAACACGCTATGGCCGGTGTTCGGCATCTCCAACCAGATGCTCGCGGCAATCGCGCTGATGCTGGGGACCGCCGTGCTGTTCCGGATGAAGCGCGACCGCTTCGCCTGGGTGACGATGGTGCCGGCCGCCTGGCTGCTGATCTGCACGCTGTCGGCCGGCTTCCTGAAATTGTTCTCGACCGATGCGAAGGTCGGCTTCCTGGCCCATGCCGCCAAATATGGCGCTGCGCTGGACAAGGGCGAGGTTCTGGCGCCGGCCAAGTCGATGGCGGAAATGCACCAGATATTGTTCAACGATTATGTCGATGCCGGGCTGGTCGCGATCTTCCTGGCGGTGGTGCTGGCATTGCTGGTCTTCACCATCCGGACGTGCATCGCCGCGCGGCGCTTTGGCGCGCCGACCGCGCGCGAGATTCCGGCGCAACTGGTCACGGCGCCATGAGCCCGTTCTTCCAGACGCTGCGACGCATGGCGCATCTGATGGTCGGCCAGCCCGACTATGACGCCTATCTGCGCCATATGCGCGACCATCATCCCGGCCATGCGCCGATGGACCGCACCGCCTTTTTCCGGAACCGGCAGGAGGCACGCTATGGCGGGAAAAATGGCGGGAAATGCTGCTGAGCGATTGTGCCTGATCAGCGCTTGGCGTTGAAACCGGCGACCATGCCGGCGGTGATCGACAGGGCGATTTCCGCCGCGCCGATCGCGCCGATGTCGAGCCCCGCCGGCCCGTCGATCCGGGCAAGATCATCGGTGCCGAAACCCTGCGCCGCGAGCCGTTCGAGCCGCGCGGCATGGCTGCGCCGCGATCCCAGTGCTGCGACATAGCCGGTCGGTGCAGCGAGCGCGGCGATGAGCGCGGGATCGTCGATCTTGATGTCATGGCTCAAGGTCACGACGGCGGTCGATTCGCCGGGATGGCGCGCGGCGATCGCTGCGTCGGGCCAGCGATCGTCCAGCTCGATGCCGGGAAAACGCTCTGCCGTCAGGAAGCGGCCGCGCGGGTCGATCACCACCGGCGTGACGTCGATCGCCTGCGCCAGCGCAGCGAGCGACTGGGCAATCTGTACCGCGCCGACGATCAGCAACCGGCGAGGCGGATCATAGCGGTTAAGGAACTGACCCTCGACCACGCCTTCGCGGGTGATGCCTTCGTCCAGATCGGTCGAGAGCGTGAGCGCCCGGCCGCGCGCGCTTTCCGACGCGATCCGGTCGAACAGGTCGGGGGCAAAGCCACCCTCCCCCACCGGCTGCACCAGCACGCTGATCTCACCACCGCACGGCAGGCCAACCTCCCACGCATCGCCATCGGCCACGCCATAATGCGCAACATGGCCGGGCCGGCCGGCAATCACTTCGGCAGCGCGCTGCAACACATCGGTCTCGACACAGCCGCCCGATATGCTGCCCTCCAGCCGGCCATCCTGATGCACGATCATGTGGCTGCCGCGCGGACGCGGCGCCGATCCCCAGGTCGACACGACCGTCGCCAGCGCCATCGGCGCACCGCGCCACTCGATCGCCTTGCGGATCACCGCGCCATTATCGTTCATGATCCAGCCTTCCCCTGTTTTCCTGGACATAGGAAAGGCACGGCGCCTTTCAAAGACGGACCAGGCTTCTCAGACCAGCCGCCTGCCTGTCCAGACGACCCGGCCGACGATCGCCACCATCGCCGGATCGATATCGGTCCAGTCGGGATAATGGGGATTGTCGCTCAATACGCTGAACCGGCCGCGCAACGGCCCCATCGCCACCCGCTTGACCATCAGCACGCCGTCGAGCCGCAGCACATAGACGCCGTCACGCAGGCGATCGGCGTCATCCTCATGATCGACCATGATGTCATCGCCATCGTTGAGCGTGGGCGCCATCGATTCGCCATCGACCCGGATGATCGACACACGCTGCGGCCGCACGCCCAGATGCCGTAGCCATTGCGCGTCGAACGCCATCACTCCCGCGGTGCGCTCATCCTCATCCAGCGAGCCCGCGCCGGCGGAGGCGCCAAGCGACAGGCGCGGCACCGCCACCACCGCAGGCAGGCCGCGCACACGCGGGATCGGTGCGCCGGCCTGCACAGGACTGCCCAGCATCGTTTCCGCTACGCCGAAATAGCGCGCCAGGATACGGCGATCCGCCTCGTCCAGCTTGCGCGGCGTGCCGCGCTTGATGAACTGCTGAATATAGGCGGGATTGCGCCCGATCAGCCGCGACAGATCGGCATAATTTTCCCCGCGTTCGACGATCAGCCGATCGAGGGCAGTCCGGGCGTCCTGCGCTTCATCCATGTTGCATCCATAATGATAGGAATTTTCCTAGACAAGTAGGAAAATGAATATGAGATAGGAAATTGCCTACTGATTCGCAGGGGGCGAATCGGCTCGACAAAGGAGAGGTCCGTCCATGCTGTTGCGCACGATCGAGAAATTCCTGCGAGACTATCAGATAGCGCCGACCCGTTTCGGTCGCGACGCCGTGCGCGATCCGCGCCTGGTCTTCGACCTGCGCATGGGGCGCGATCCGGGCGATCGGGTAAAGAGACGCGTAGAACATTTCATGAACGAATATCGCAGGAGCGTGAGCCAATGACAAGCGCCGACATGCTGCGCACGAGCGCAGATCTGGTCCGTAATCGAGCAGGAGAACGGCGCGAGGCCGATCCACTGGCCCAGTTGCTGGTCCAGTTGATCGCCCGAATCGGCGAGCCGGCGACGGTCGAGCGCGCGGTCAGCCGCCCCTGGGCCAGCGCCCTGTTCGAAGGACGCCGCCATGTCATCCTGTTGCGGGTGGCGGGCGGCAGCCTGCGCGCGCGCCGGGAGGCGCTGGCCAGCGAATTGCAGGATGCGGAATGGGCATTGCCGGGCCATTTCGTCGCCGACATGGTGATCGACGACCTGCGCGGCGACGCGGAAGGCGAATGGATCGAGCTGTCCGCCCTCACCATCCGCGACTGGTAAGACGGTCCTTTAGCGGGGACGCCCGGTCATGGTGCGCAGCGTGCCGAGCGCGGCACGCAGCGCATCCTCGACATCTTCCGGCACGGCTTCACGCACCGGCACCGCCGAGGCGATCGGCATGTCGGCAATGACGCGCGGCGCGGTCGCCGGTCGGCCACGCTGGACCAGTGCCCGCTCCAGCCGCTCAGTCAGTTCAGTGATCGACAGATTGTCGAAGTTGCGCGCGCTCGGGGTGGATGATGCCTCCGCCCTCGGAACAAAAGGTGTGGGTTCGGGCGCAGGATCGAACGCCTGGATCGGTTCTTCGATCACCGGTTCCGGAACGAAGACAGGAGCCTGTTCGACGACCGGCTCCGGTGCAATATCGGTCGGCTCTTCATCGAAGGTGGCAAATTCCGCCGCTGCCTCTTCTTCCCAGGGCTCGAATATAGCGTCTTCCGGCGGCGCGAACGGCGCGCGGCCGAGCGGGATCGGATTGCTCGACAGCGCCGGCATGGCGTCGAACGGACGCGCGAAGGCGGGCGCGGGCGCGATAGCCATATCCTCGACCGATGCCTCTTCATGCGAGGTCGGCATGGCAAAGGCGGCCGGCGTTTCCATGCGCACCACCGTCGCCGCCACCGGCTCTACCGGGTCGCTATCGACCACCAGACGACGACGCCCCGATTCCGGGCGCGCGAAGATATCGGCACCGCCAAAATCGCGGCTGGCAAAGATCGGAGGACGGGGCGGCGCGTCGGGATGCGCGTCGGCGCGGCGCTGCGCGGGTGCAGCCTCTTCGGCAGCGGGCACATTGCGTCCGCGGGCAAGCGCGGTCAGCTTTGCAAATGCGAAACCCATTTTTCTTGCTCCTTGGGCGTCTGGATGACGCCTTCCGCTTATTCTCAAGCGCCTGTGCGGCGCATCCGATCCATTTCGCCGCACCGCGGCCACAATTCCTACACTCATCAGCGCGGTGAAACCGGCCAGCAGCAGTCTCGCCTTCATGCCCAGCGGCGGACCGGCCGCCGGGATCGTCTCGCTCAGGCCGCTCGACGCGACCAGCATTTCCACCCAGCCGACCGGCAGGGTCAGCACCACCAGGGCGCCGCAGCCTGCCGCGACCAGCGCCATGATGGCCAGTCCTCGCATGGACGGTGTGAACTTCGGCATCGCCGCCGTTCCTCAGGCCGCCTTTGCGGTCGAGTCGCGTCCCAGAAGTCGCTGGTAAACAGGCTCATAACGCAAAATGTTTGACGACCAGTTACGCTCCCTCTCGACGAAATCGCGCGCCACGATGCGGCGTTCATCCCAGAAGCCGCGATCCGCGAACATGCCTGCCAGCGCCTGCGCAATCGCAGCCGGGTCGTCCGGCGCGAACAGGGTGCCCGTCACGCCATCCTCGATCAGTTCGCGATGGCCGCCGACGCTCGACGCAGCGACGAGTCGGCCCTGCGCCATCGCTTCCAGCGGCTTCAATGGCGTCACCAGATCGGTAAGGCGCATCGCCTTGCGCGGATAGGCGAGGACATCGACCTGGGCATAATAATGTTCGACCTGGTCGTGTGGCACCCGGCCGACAAAGACGATATGGTCGGTGAAGGGCGAGGCCAGCGCCTGATCGCGCAGCGCCTGTTCCATCGGCCCGCCGCCGACCAGCAGCAGCTTCGCCCTGGGCCGCGCCCGCACGAGTCGCGGCATGGCGGCGATCAGATCGTCCAGCCCTTCATAATCATAGAAGCTGCCGATGAAGCCGACGACATCGGCGCCTTCAAGCCCCAGCTTCGCGGTCAGGGCCGGATCACGCGGCACCGGCGCGCCGAACTGATCAAGATCGACGCCATTGGGCGACACGGTGATCTTGGCCGAGTCGATTCCGCGCGCGACCAGATCGGACCGCAGCCCTTCGCAGATGACCGCAACTGCGTCGGCGGCACGGACCGCATGGGTTTCGAGCTGGCGGGTCAGCCAGTAGCGCGGGCTGCCTTCGGTCCCGGTGCCGTTGCCGACCGCCGCATCCTCCCAGAAGGCGCGAATCTCGTAGATCAGCGGAATCCCGTGGCGGCGCGCGACTCGCTGCGCGGCCATGGCATTGAGCACCGGCGAATGGGCATGGATGATGTCCGGCCGCCATTGTCGCACCAGCGACTCGATCGCATCGGCATGGGCGGAAATGTCGCGCCATTCGCGCAAAAGCGCGTTTCCGCCGGCCGCTTCGCCCGGTGTGCGGTGGAAATGCAGGCCGTCGACCAGTTCCTCCTGCGGTCCCGCCGCGACATGGCGCCGGCCGGTCAGCCCGCGCACGTCCCAGCCCTTGGCCAGCTGCGCGCGCAGGATCGCCCGCGTGCGGAACGTATAGCCGCTGTGCATCGGCAGGCTGTGATCGAGAACGTGAAGGATACGAGACATAGCGGTAACTTTTTGCCGAAAAAGGTTTAACGCCCCGTCAACTCTGTCACGCTAGGGATTTTCCGGGGCAAGAGTCCAGAACCGGCAGATCAAAACACGCAATGATTGATACCCTATCCCTGCTGATCAGCCATGGCGTCATCCTGCTGGCCGCCTGGCGGCTGCTGTCGCGCCCGGACCTGGATCGCGACATCGACACCCCGCCGGCATCGCCGGACGGAGACGCCGCCGATGCGTGACCTGTTCTTCATCGCCTTCCTGGGCGCCTTCTTCCTGATGGGATTCAAGCGGCCTTTTTTGCTGGTCATCATCTACGCCTATATCGACATCGTTTCGCCGCAGCGGCTCTGTTATTATCTGCTCAATTCGATCCCGATCTCGCTGATCGCCTTCGTCTGTGCGGTCGGGGCATGGATAGTGGTGGACGACAAGAAGGATTGCCGCTTTTCCGCGCGGCAGGTGCTGCTGCTCGTCCTGCTGGCCTGGTGCGGCTATACCACCGCGACCGCCGATTTCCCGATCAACGCCGCGACCAAATGGGCCTGGGTGTGGAAGGCGATCGTCTTTGCCGTGTTCCTGCCGCTGGTGCTGCGCACGCGGCTGCGGATCGAGGCGCTGGCGCTGTTCATGGTGCTGTGCGCGAGCACGATCATCATCAATGGCGGCATGAAGACCGCGCTGTCGGGCGGCGGCTATGGCGTGCTCAATCTGATGGTCGACAATAATAGCGGCCTGTATGAGGGCAGCATCATTTCTTGCGTGGCGATCGCGCTGATCCCGATCATCCTTTGGCTGACCCAGCATGGCACCATCTTTCCGCCCGACTGGAAGGTGAAGGCCTTTGCCTACGCGCTTTGCCTGGCCTGCATGCTGATGCCGGTCGGCACGGAGGCGCGCACGGGCCTTGTCTGCTTGGTCATCCTGGCCGGCATGATGCTGATGCGGTCGAAGCGCAAGTTCGTATATGGCCCGCTGCTGGCCTTTGCCGCGCTGGCCGCCATCCCCTTCCTGCCCGCCAGCTTCACCAAGCGGATGCAGACGATCGAGAATCACCAGGGCGACGAGAGCGCCTCCACCCGCGTCGCGGTGTGGATGTGGACGCTCGACTATGTGAAAACCCATCCGGGCGGCGGCGGCTTCGACAATTATCTCCAGAACAGCTTCACCTATTTCGCCCAGAGCGAGGTCGGCGACGGCGACGAGAAGCGGATCGAGCGCCGCCTGGTCACCGACAAGGGCCGCGCCTATCACAGTGCCTATTTCGAGATGCTGGGCGAGCAGGGCTATTTCGGCTTCTTCCTGTGGGCACTGCTGCATCTGAGCTGCTTCATCCGCACCGAATCGATCCGCCGCATGTATCGCAAGCGCGACGGACCGGACGAGGCCTGGATCGCGCCCTTCGCCGTGGCGCTGCAGCAGGGCCATGTCGTCTACATGATCGGATCGCTGTTCGTGGGCATCGCCTATCAGCCTTTCATCTTCATGATGCTCTCGCTCCAGATCGGCCTCGACACTTATTTGACCCGCAAGCGCAAGGACGCCGGACGCGTGCCGTTCTTCCAACAGCCTGGCGCGCAGGCGGGAGTGACGGCATGACCATGGAATTGCGGATTTTGGGCTGGCTTCAGGGACTGATGCTGGGATTGATCCTGGCCGCCCCGCTGCTGTCCCCCGCCTATATGCCATGGGGCGTACAGATGCTGTTTGCCCTGTCCGCCTTCCAGTTGCGGCAGGCCGACCGGCGCTGGGCATTGCGGCCGGGCATGACCGGCTGGTTCAGCCATATCCGCATGGCGCCGTCGCGGATGCTGCCCTGGGCGGCGAGCGCGGTCGTCGCCTTCATCGCGGACGGCCAGGGCGCGGCGGCCCCCGGCGCGATCCTGCTGGCGGCGCTGACCTGCGAATTGCTGCTCTATCCGCTGCTCACCCGCCTGATCGGCGGCTGGCAATGGCGCCGCGCAGCGCTGGCGATGGTCGGGCTGATCGCCACCTGCGCGATCGTGCCGGCCGGCGCGATGCAGAATATCGCCATGTTCGCGCTGGGCGTCACGGGCTGCCTGTTCTGGCTGCGCGGACCCGACGGCGACCTGCGGGCGACCCTGGCGGCCTTTGGCGGCGGGTTTTCGGCGATCATCCTCGCCTTTGCCATGCCCGCCACCATGATGCTGGCCTTCCCGCTGGCGGTCATCAGCCTGATCGTCGGCTGCGCCCAGGCGACGACGGTGCGCCGTCCATTGCTGCCCTGGACCGGCCATTATGGCGCGGGCACCGGCTGGTTGCAGCGGCTGCGATCGCGCCCGTCCTGACAGCGCCGGGCAGGCTGCACGCGGAACGAAGCCGATCATCACGGGTTGGACCGGGAGAAAGAAGGTCGCCCGGTCCCCATGTCGCCCCCCGCCATCATCCACAGCCATGACGGCATGCCCGGCATCAGCCGGCGCGCGCTGAAGCAGGGATGGGCCTATCGCGCGGCGGACGGCAGCCGCATCACCGACCGGGACGAGATCAGCCGGCTGAACGCGATCGCCATGCCGCCCGCATATCGCGACTGCTGGTTCTGCCCCTCGCCCCACGGCCATATCCAGGCGACCGGCTATGACGAGCGGGGGCGCAAGCAATATCGCTATCACCCCGATTTCCGGGCCGCGCGCGAGGCGGAAAAATATGCCGGCTGCCCCGCCTTCGGCCGTGCCCTGCCGCAACTGCGGGCGCAGATGGAGGAGGATCTGTCGCGGCGCGGCCTGCGCAAGGCGCGGACGATCGCGGCGGTGGTGCGGTTGCTGGACCTCGCCAAGCTGCGCGTCGGCAACGAACATTATGCCACCACCAACAAGAGCTTCGGCGCGACCACGCTGCGGCGGCGGCATGTCGACCTGAATGGCCGCAGCCTGACCCTGCGCTACCGGGCCAAGTCCGGCAAGGAACAGCAATTGAGCATCACCGACAGCCGCCTGCTGCGATTCGTGCGGGCGGTGCAGGATCTGCCGGGCCAGCATCTGTTCCAATATCTGGACGAGGATGGCGAGGCGCATCCGATCAGTTCGAGCGATGTCAACGCCTATATCGCGCAGGCCATGGGCGGCGACTTCACCGCCAAGCACTTCCGCACCTGGGGCGCATCCACCATCGCCTTCGAGACGCTGGCGGCGGGCCATGTCTCGCTCAAGGAGATGATCGAGCCGGTAGCGGCGGCGCTGGGCAACACGCCGGCGATCAGCCGCAAATCCTATATCCACCCCGCCCTGATCGACCTGTGCAAGGACGGACAGGATGAATGGCGGCAGGGGCTTCGCCTGCCGCGCCGGACGCGCTATCTGTCGCGTCACGAACGCGGGCTGATCGCGTTCCTCGACGATCTGGCCAACGCGCCCCCGCTGGCAGCAGCAGCCTGATCGAGCCCACGGACCATCAATCAAGGATCAGCATGGCCAACAAGAACGACCCCGGCATCGACATCAGTGTGCGTGCGCCCAACCTCACGGAAATGTGGCATTCGACCATCGCCTGGTTCCAGCTGCATTATATCCAGATCCTGATCGCCATCGGCGCGGCCACGATCATCTATCTGGCGCTCGCCACGTTGCGCCGGATCGGCACCAAGCATCGCGGCCGGCGTGGCGATCCGCTGGGCCTAGGCAATGTGCTGAGCCGCGCGGCGGCGCGCACCACGCAATATTTCATGATCATGGTCGCGGCCCGGCTGGTGGTGGTGTTCGCCGACGCGCCCGCGTCGCTGGACAAGACCGTCACCTTCTTCTTCACCATCGCCGTGGTCGTACAGGCCGCGATCTGGGCACGAGAGATCATCCTGGGCCTGATCGAGCGCAAGACGCTGGCCGACGATGGCCAGGGCGAGACGCTGGCCAATGCGATGGGCCTGATCCGCATCCTGGTGACCTTTGCCCTGTTCGCGATCGCCGCAATCGTGGTGCTCGACAATCTGGGCGTCAACGTGACCGGCCTGGTCGCGGGTCTGGGGATCGGCGGCATCGCGATCGGCCTTGCCGCGCAGGGCATCTTCTCCGATCTGTTCGCGGCGCTGTCGATCATCTTCGACAAGCCGTTCCGCCAGGGCGAGACGATCACCTATGACACGACCACCGCGACGGTCGAGAAGATCGGCCTGAAATCCACCCGGCTGCGCGCCGTGACCGGCGAGAAGAAGGTGATTTCCAACGCCAATCTGCTGCAGAAGGAAATCACCAGCTATCAGACACTCGACCATCGCCGGATCAAGTTCCCGATCGGTGTCATCTATCAGACCGCGCCCGATCTGGCGGCGGAGATTCCTTCCATCCTCAAGACGATCATCGAGGAACTGGGCGGCAATTTCGTGCGCTCCGGCTTCATCGGCTTTGGCGCATCCAGCCTGGATTTCGAGGTCGAGTTCGACGTCTATCTGCCCGGCTGGGACGAAATCTACCTGGTGCGGCACAAGATCGGCCTGGCCGTGCTGCGCGAGTTCAACGCGCGCGGCATCGAGTTCGCCTATCCGACCCAGACGACCTTCACCGCTGCGCCCGACGGCCGGATGATCATGCCCTATGCCGAGGTGCAGCCGGTCCGCCGCGTCGACGAGTAGAGCAGGACGGCTCGCTTCACCGCAGGACCGATTCGGCTGGTCCCCTTTCCGCTTGCCGGCGGGGACCGGCCGCGCCCTTACCGACCCATCACCAATGACTGATATGGATTTGCCATGAAAATGAACCGGATGGCGGCCCTTTGCCTGCTGATCGCTGCCCCCCTTATGGCGCCTGCCGCCCATGCCGAGGGACTGGGCGCCGAAGTCAATTATGGCCGCGCCGACGGCCATTGGGGCACCGAGATCGGCGCCGGCTATGCGCTCGACATGGCGGGCTTCAGCCTGACGCCGGGCGGCGGCGTCTATCTGCGCGATGGCGACACCAAGCTCTATGGCCGGGTCGAGGCGGCCTATACGATTCCCATGTCGGTCTCGATCGGTGCCGGCGTGCGCTTCAGCGGCGACAATACCCGACCCTATGCGACGCTGGCGATGCCACTGATCCCCAAGCTGCGTGCCAAGGCCAATGTCGGCCCGAAATATTATAGCGTCGGCCTGACGCTGGGTTACTGAGCCAAGACAATCTGTCGCGATCGGCGGGCCCGGTAGGGTCACGCCGACGCGACAGCCCCGAAGTTCACAGTGTCGTCGGGCAAATCGGGCCGTTTGCCCCGGATATGCACCACCCACGCCCCTGTCGCGCGACAGCGGCGCGACACCTGGGTCACAGTTGCCTGCCGATCGGGTCACGACCAGGCGACGGTGACGCGCCATCGAGGCGACATTTGGGTCATGCCGCCCACAGGCGATCGGGCGCCCAATGGGTGGCGATGATCGGACTTGCATCGCCGAGGATAGACCAGAGAAAGGCCGAGTAGGAAAGCGGTGGTCGGTTGGGGGCCAGCTCAAGGCGGCCTGCCCCCTCCACCATCCTTCGGATGGTCCCCCTCCCCGCACGCGGGGAGGAATGGTTTCAGCCCTGGCCCCAGAGGGTGCCGGGGTGGAGCAGGCCGTCGCGCAGCGGCAGGGCACCGTCACGATCCTTCGCCAGCAGCAGCGCGCCGTCGAGATCGATCCAGTCGGCGCCCTGTGCCACCAAGGCGGCAGGCGCGATGCCGAGCGAGGTGCCGAGCATGCAGCCGACCATGATGCGAAAGCCGCGGGCCCGCGCCGCCTGTGCCAGAGCCAGCGCTTCAGTCAGGCCACCGGCCTTGTCGAGCTTGATATTCACCGCGTCGAAATCGCCCAGCCGGTCGAGATCGGCGCGGGTGTGGCAGCTTTCGTCGGCGCAGAGCGGCAACGGCGCGCGCAGGCCGGCCAGCCTGTCCTCCCGCCCGTGCAGGATCGGCTGCTCCACCATTTCCACGCCCAGTTCGGCGAGCGCCGCTGCCTCCGCCACGATGTCGCGGTCATGCCAGCTTTCATTGGCGTCGACGATCAGCCGGACGCCCGGTGCGCCGGCGCGCACGGCGGCGATGCGGGCATGATCGCCCTCCCCCGTCAGCTTGCATTTGAGCAGGCCAAAGCCGCGCGCGACGGCCGCGCGGGCATCGGCCTCCATCCGCTCCGGTTCGCCCAGGCTGATGGTGAAGGCGGTGGGCAGCGGCGTCGGTGCAGCAAGGCCGGCCAGTTGCCAGACCGGGACGCCGGCCCGTTTCGCCTCCAGATCCCACAGCGCGCAGTCGAGCGCGTTGCGCGCGGCACCGCGCGGCATCGCCTGCAACAGCGCCTCGCGATCGAGCGGCCCGGCATAGGCGTTGATCGCCGCCGCGCAGCCCTGTGCGGTCTCCCCCTCATAATAGATGGCCGTCCCCTCGCCCCGCCCGACATGATCGCCGTCGCCCACGGTGCAGACGACGACGTCCACCTCCGTCTTGGCACCGCGGCTGATGATGAAGGCGCCCGCCACCGGCCAGCGTTCGACCGTCGCGGAAATTATACGGGTCATCGGCGTTTCCTGCGTCATGATTTGACCAATTGGATGGGCGTCATATGCGTGAAACAGGACTGCTGGCATAGTCCCCGCCTTTGCGACAGGAGCGTATTTCCCCGTGACTTCCCGTGAATTGACCGGCTTCCTCTCGCTGAATGAATCCGACCCCGTGACCGATGACCTGTCCCGCCGCGTGTCCGACATGGCATGGCGCCTGACCTTTGGCGCGATCGGCTGGCCCTGGCTGCTGGCCAGCCTGTCGGGCGGGCGCAAGGCGGACAAACGCGCGCTGCTGGACGAGCTCAAACTGCCCCATGATGCGCTGCCCCATCTGGGAAGCTGGAAGGCCGATGTCGGCTTCCTGCGCCATATCGTGCGCGAGATTGCGCGGCTGCGGCCGACGCATGTCGTCGAACTGGGCGCGGGGGCATCCTCGCTGATCGCGGCGCGGGCGCTGCAATTGCATGGCGGCGGCCAGTTGCACAGTTTCGACCAGCATGGCGGCTTTGTCGACGCGACCCGGCAATGGCTGGCCGACCATGCGCTGGACGTGGATATCCGCCATGCGCCGCTGACGCACGAAAGCGCCGACTGGCCGGGTCGCTGGTATGCGATCGACCGGCTGCCCGAGCAGATCGACCTGATCATCATCGATGGCCCGCCCTGGAGCGTGCATCCGCTGGTGCGGGGCGCCGCCGACAGCCTGTTCGCGCGCCTCTCCTCCCATGGCGTGGTGCTGCTGGACGATGCTGCGCGGCCGGGCGAACGGCTGGTCGCGCGCCGCTGGCGCAAGCGCTGGCCGCATATCGATTTCCGCCTGATGCATGACGGCACCAAGGGGACGCTGGTCGGCCGGCGCCGCGACATGTCGCGACCGGTGGCCAATGACAATGAGGCCGGGCGCGGCTGGCGCCATGTCGGCCGGGCGGCGGCGATCGCGGCGCTGCTGGCGACGGGGTGGATCGGCCGGGGCGCGCTGGGCGAATTTCCCCAGGCGGCGCAGGCCAGCACCTTCCTGGACGAGGCGGCCGCATCGCGCCGCGCCGGCCTGCTGCGCCAGCAGATGGCGTCGCAGGTCGAGAGCGCCAAGCTGGACGATGCCGAAATCCGGCGGTCGACCGGCATCGTGCTGCCGCGCCTGCCGGCCAATTGGCAGGTGCGGGACGTGCAACTGTTCCCGACCGCCGACAGCCCGGCGATCGCGATCGCGCTGACCACCGAAAAGGGCGAGCAATTGTCGCTGTTCGCCGACCGGGCGGAAACGCCGGCGGAAGGGCAGCCGCTGATCGCGGAGCGGCGCGACGGCACGGTCGCCTATTGGGAGGCCGGCGACATGGCCTATGCATTGACCGGCAAGGCGGATACGCCGCGCCTGATGGCGCTGGCCGAACGGATCGCACCGGCGGCCTGAGCGGCGGGATCACGCCCGCCCATTGAGGCGGGCGCGCCGCGCTGCTAACGCCCCGACATGGAGGATGCCACCGCACCCGCGCCGCGCCGCGCCGATCGCCCTGCCCTGTCGAGTCTGGCCATGCTGTGGCGCTTTGCGACGCGCTATCCGGCGCGGATCGCCGGGGCGCTGACCGCGCTGATCGTCTCTTCGGCCGCGACGCTGGCGATCCCGAGCGGCTTTCGCCTGGTGATCGACAAGGGCTTCACCGGCGGCGGCGATATCAGCCGCTGGTTCGAATATCTGTTCCTGCTGGTGGTGATCCTGGCGCTGGCAAGCGCGCTGCGCTTCTATTTCGTATCCTGGCTGGGCGAGCGGGTGGTCGCCGACATTCGCAGCGCGACCCAGGCCAATCTGCTGCGCCAGGCGCCGGCCTTCTTCGAGGAAAACAGGCCGTCGGAGATCGCGTCGCGCATGACGGCGGACACCGCGATCATCGATCAGGTGGTGGGATCGACCGTGTCGGTCGCGCTACGCAACCTGGTCACCGGCATTGGCGGCCTCATCTATCTGTTCATATTGGCGCCCAAGCTGGCGGGGCTACTGATCCTGGGCATACCGGTGATCGTGCTGACATTGGTGACGCTGGGCCGGCGGGTGCGCAAATTGTCGCGCGCCAGCCAGGATCGGCTGGCCGAAGTCGGCAGCGTCACCACCGAAGTGCTGGGCGCGATGAAGATCGTCCAGGGCTTTGGCCAGGAAGGGCGCGAGGCGGCCCGGTTCGACGCGACCGTCGCGAGCGGCTTTGCCACCGCCCGGCAGCGCATATTGCTGCGCGCGGTGATGACCGCCATCGCCTTTGCATTGGTGTTCGGATCGATCACCGGCGTGTTGTGGCTGGGCGCGATCGACGTCGCGGCCGGGCGGCTGTCGGGTGGCAGCATCGCGGCCTTCGTGCTGACCGGCGGGCTGGTGGCCGGCGCGTTCGGCTCTCTGTCGGAAAGCTGGGGCGACCTGTTGCGCGGCGCCGGGGCGGCGAGCCGGCTGGACGAGCTGATGGCGGCCGAGCCGGCGATCGCCGCGCCGGCGGCGCCGGTCGCGATCCCGACGCTGGCCCAAGGCGCGCGGCTGCGCTTCGACAATGTCCATTTCCATTATCCCACCCGCCCCGATCAGGCGGCGCTGAACGGCGTGACGCTCGACATTGCGCCGGGCGAGACGGTGGCAGTGGTCGGCCCTTCGGGTGCCGGCAAGTCGACGCTGATCCAGCTGGCGCTGCGCTTCTATGACCCCGACCAGGGCGAAGTGCGGCTGAACGATGTGCCGCTGCCGGCCGCCGATCCTGCCGTGCTGCGCGCGGTGATGGCAATGGTGCCGCAGGACAGCGTGATCTTCGCCGCCTCCGCTCGCGACAATCTGCGCTACGGCAAATGGGATGCGAGCGACGAGGAGATATGGGCCGCGGCGCGGGCGGCCAATGCCGAAGCCTTTCTGCGCGCCCTGCCCCAGGGGCTGGACAGCCATCTGGGCGAAGGCGGTGCAAGGCTGTCGGGCGGGCAGCGCCAGCGCGTGTCGATCGCCCGCGCGCTGCTGCGCGATGCGCCGATCCTGCTGCTGGACGAGGCGACGTCAGCGCTCGACGCGGAATCCGAGCAGCTGGTCAAGGATGCGCTCGACCGGCTGATGCAGGGGCGCACGACGATCGTCATCGCCCATCGGCTGGCGACCGTGCGGGCCGCCGACCGGATCATCGTGCTGGATCAGGGACGGATCGTGGAACAGGGCGACCATGCGACGCTGGTGGCGCTGGGCGGTCTTTATGCGCGGCTGGCCAGCCTGCAGTTCCAGGACCAGCTGGACGGCTGAACCGCCGTCCCGCCGGACGCGCGGTCAGCGACCGGCGAGGCAGCGCTGGACGATATAATCGAAGATGGCGGGATGGAGCGGGCGCTCGAAGGTGCAGCCCGATTCATGCGCGCGCACCCACTGGACGCGGGCGCGCCGCCCCTCGAAACCCGGCAACATGATCCACAATTCGCTGCCGACGGTGAGCCTCATGAAACTGTGCAGGCGAAAGCCGGTGAGCGACATATCGGCGATATTGCTGGTGAACCAGGTTTCACCCGGACGCCGCACCTTGACGCTGATCACAACGTCGCGCCGTTCGGCAAGCCGGCCCCTGCGTTCCAGTTCGGTCAGTCGTTCAGCACCCATGGTCTACATCCACCCATTCCCCTTCAGCATCGCGCAGGAAGGTAAGGGAAATGTTAAGCGGGAGACGGACGGGCACAAAAAAGGGGCTGCCGAAGCAGCCCCTGGTCTGTGGTCCGATTGATCGTCCGACGGGTCGGAGACGGGAAGTCTGAGACCGACAAGCCCCGAACGATCAGGGATCAGAACGAGCTATACTGCTCGTTGCCGACGAAACCCAGCTTGGTCACGCCCGCGCGCTTGATCTCCGCCAGCACCTCGTCAACGACGACGTAGCGGGTCTGCGCGTTCGGCTGGAACTGCAGTTCCGGCTCGACGGGCAGACGCAGCGACTGCTGCAGATACTGACGCAGGGTCAGCAGGTCGATCGGCGCACCGTTCCAGCTGATCACGCCGCCGGCATCGATCGCGACCTTGTTCTTGACAGGGTCGACCACATTGTCGCTCGGAGGCGCGCTCTGCGGCAGATCGATCTTAACCGCGTGGGTCTGGATCGGAATGGTGATGATGAACATGATGAGGAGAACGAGCATGACGTCGATCAACGGCGTCGTGTTCATTTCCACCATCGGCTCACCATCATCGGAGCCCATGCTCATGGCCATAACGAATTCTCCTTATGCGGCCGATCAGAGGCGGGTCGTCGTCGAACCGGGTTCCGGTTCGGAGATGAAGCCCACCTTCGGGAAACCGGCGCGCTGCATCGTGTAGATGGTGCCGCCGATGCAACGATAGGGGGTATTGATGTCGCCGCGGATATGCACTTCGGGCAGATCCTCGGGCGTCAGATTTTCAACACCACCAGCCTTCTTGATGTCCGCTTCCAGCTTGGCGACGGCGCGATCGAGCAGTTCGTCGGAGCTGACCTTGGTCAGGTTCCAGTAAACCGCACAGCTGCCGTCGGGCGCCGAGGTGACCGACAAGGAAACATTTTCGGGTTTCGTCGTGGTCGGCTCGAACGCCACCTTGGGAAGTTGCAGATCGACCGTCTGGACGACGACCGGGACCGCGATGAGAAAGATGATGAGCAACACCAGCATGACGTCGACGAGCGGCGTCGTGTTGATGTCGGACATCGGCTTGTCGTCACCGCCGTCGGAGCCAACACTCATTGCCATTGATACAATCCTAACCTTGGTGTCGTAGGTGCCCCGTTAACCGGGGCCCCTGTCCGGCAGGGGCCGGGTGGTCGCAGCCGCCACCCGGCGCCCGAACCGGCGTCTTAAGGCGATTAGGCCTTGGTCGGCGCAGCAGCCGGCTTGGCAGCAGCAGCGGCCGGAGCGGCAGCAACGGTCGGCTTCACGGCGCCGTCCGAAACCAGGTAGGCCAGCAGGTCGACGGTGAAGCCGTTCAGCTGTTCCGAGATCGCCTTGTTGCGGCGCTGCAGGAAGTTGTAGGCCAGAACGGCGGGAACGGCCACGGCCAGACCCAGCGCGGTCATGATCAGAGCTTCACCGACCGGGCCGGCAACGGCGTCGATCGAGGCCTGACCGGCAGCACCGATCTTGATCAGAGCGCGGTAGATGCCGATAACGGTACCGAACAGACCGATGAACGGCGAGGTCGAACCGACGGTGGCGAGGAACGCCAGGCCGCCACCGAGCGACGAGTTGATCGCGGCTTCCGAGCGAGCCAGCGAGCCGTGCAGCCAGTCATGGGCTTCGACCGGATCCTTCAGCTTGCCATGCTCTTCCTGAGCCTTGATGCCGTCATCGACGATCTGCTTGTAGGCCGAGTTCTTTTCGAGCTTGGCCGAAGCTTCCTTCAGCGAAGCGGCGCGCCAGAAGGTCGCACGGATCTTCTTGCCCTGGCTGATCACCTTCTGCTGTTCGATCAGCTTGGTGAACAGGATGTAGAAAGTGCCGACCGACATGGCGCAGAGGATGATGAAGACGGTCCAGGCAATGGTGCCGCCCTGCTCCAGGGCTTCCATCAGGCCGTACGGGTTTTCCGGCTTGGGCGCCGCGGCTGCGAGATACATCAACATGTTCAAGACTTCCCTCTCAAAAGGATCGTGAAAGGGGAGAGCGGCGCCGGGCGCCTGCCCTCCCGTTTAAATTACTGCGGGATCCGCCACTGAATGCGGTTCGCGTAGGTCGACGGGATCTTGTTACCCTGGTCATCTTCCGCGGGGCTAAAGCGCGCGCGGCGGGAAACCAGCTTACAAGTTGCGTCGTCCAGTTCAGGCGAGCCACTCGACTGCGTAACGGTGCAGCTCGTGACACGGCCATCGGCGCCCACTTCAAGACGGAAACCAGTGGTCCCCTGCTTTTCTTCACGCAGAGCGCGCGAAGGATAGTCTTCCGTGGTTGCCCAGGAACCCGGATTGCCACGCGGCGACACGCCCTTTGCAGCCTGCTTTGCAGCGGGCGGCGGCGGCGGGGCCGGCGGCGGTGCGGGCACCGGAACCTCATTGAACACCGGCGGCGGCGTCCGAACCGTCTGGATCGGCGGCGCGGGGGCCGGGGTCTGGACGATCGGCGGCGGCGCGACGACCGGCGGAGGCTCAATCGGCTTGTCCGGCGGCGGCGGCGGCGGCTCCTCGTCAGGTGGCGGGGGCTCCTCCTTCACGTCGATCACGTTCAGCTGTTCCGCCGCCTTTTTGACATATTTCATGCCAAGACCGGTGACGAAGGCATAGCCGAGAACAGCGTGAATCAGGGCGACGATGACGATCGATATCGTGCGACTCGATCCTTGCGAGTGGTCAGCATAGGCCATTCGGCAACGACACTCCTTAACTCATCTTACCAGTGGGTTGTACAAATCAGCCAAAAACGGCCCGAGCTGCCCGGGGCTATCCCCGACCACCTTTGGCCCTTATCCGTCCATTTGCTACCGTGCGAACTCCTATCGCGGCGCATCGTGGCACGCAAACGCTTTATCGAACTACCGGCTTGCGTTTACCATCACACACCGGAATGACTTGCCTGTGACATCCCTGCCACGGGCTGACAGCATAGGACGAAGATGCAGAAGAAATCCACCATGGCCATGAAGACACTCGCCTCGCTGTGCCTCATTTCCGCCTCATATACCGCCGTTTTTCCGGCATTTTCTCAGACAAATTCGATGACAGCGCAATCATCGACGGTTGCCGCCGGATTGACCTACGCCGACATTGCGGACCTGTCCGATGCGGCACCGCTGGTTGCCAACGTGCGCATAAGCAACATCGTCCCGTTGAAGCCCGAACAGGCTCCGGACGTCCCCGCGGGCTATCGCAGGGTCTATGTCGAGGCCGAAGTGACCGCACTGATTCGCGGCGAAGGGGGCATAAGCCCGACCGTTGGCTACCTCTATGACGCCCGCCTCGATTCGAAGGGCAAGATACCCAAGCTGAAGAAGGCGCAAGTGCTGTTGTTCGCCCGTCCGGGCGGGCGGCCGGGCCAGATTCAGCTGATTGCGCGCGATGCGCAGATCGCCGCCACCCCCGCCGAGGTCGAACGGGTAAAGACCGTTCTATCGGCGCTGGTTGCGCCGGACGCACCGCCGCGAATCATCGGCCTGGGCGACGCTTTCCATGTTGCCGGCACGATCGCCGGCGAAGGCGAGACCCAGATTTTCCTGCGCACCGAAAATGGCGATCCGGTGTCGCTGTCGATCATCCGCCGCCCCGGACAACAGCCCAGCTGGGCCGTGGCGCTGGGCGAAATCGTCGACGAAGCCGCCCGCGCCCCTGCCCCCGGCAGCCTGCTCTGGTATCGGCTGAGCTGCAGCCTGCCGGCCACTTTGCCGGCCCGCTCGGTTCGCACCCTGGCAGTGCAGGACGCCGAAGCGGCGCGCGCCGATTATCAGTTCGTCCTCAATGCACTTGGCCGCTGCGCACGCAATCGAAAGCCGAACTGACCGCCTACGCACTTATCTTTCAATTAGGCGCCACTGTGCTTTTCCTTGGACAGCGGCGTTCGGGCCGCTATCAGCGCGGCTCTTACAGTGCGAAGGACCAGGAAACGCCATGACCAATCTCCACCGCCATGCCCCGCTGCGCGTCGCGCTCGTTGGCCTCGGAACGGTGGGTGGCGGCGTCATTCGCCTGCTCAACACCAATGGCGACCTGATTGCCCGCCGTGCCGGTTGCCCGATTCAGGTCGTCGCCATCTCCGCGCGCGACCGTAACAAGGATCGTGGCGTCGACCTGTCCCCCTATGAGTGGGTCGACGACATGACGACGCTGGCGACCCGCGACGATATCGACGTGGTGGTCGAACTGATCGGCGGTGCCGACGGCCCGGCCCTCACCCTCGCGCGCCAGTGCCTGGCCGCCGGCAAGCCGTTCGTCACCGCGAACAAGGCGATGCTGGCCCATCATGGCCTCGACCTTGCCAGCCGGGCCGAGAAGGCGGGCGTAGCGCTCAAATATGAAGCGGCGGTCGCCGGCGGCATCCCGGTCATCAAGGGCATGCGCGAAGGCGCGGCCGCCAACGAGATCAGCCGCGTCTATGGCATCCTCAACGGCACCTGCAATTACATCCTGACCACCATGGAGAAGGAAGGCCGGGGCTTTGACGAGGTGCTGAAGGAAGCCCAAGAACTGGGCTATGCCGAGGCCGATCCGAGCTTCGACATTGACGGCGTCGATGCCGCGCACAAGCTGACCATCCTCGCCAGCCTGGCCTTTGGCACCGAACTGGACTTCGACCATGTCGCGACCACCGGCATCCGCCATGTGATCGCCGCCGACATCGCCGAGGCAGCGGCGCTGGGCTTCCGCATCCGCCTGGTCGGCATGGCGGAGAACGGCCCGGAAGGCCTGTTCCAGCGCGTCCATCCGATGCTGGTGCCGCTCGATCATCCGCTGGCCCATGTCGACGGTTCGCTCAATGCCGTGGTGGCCGAGGGCAATTTCGTCGGTCGTCTCTTCTTCCAGGGGCGTGGCGCGGGTGACGGCCCGACCGCTTCGGCCGTGGTTGCCGACCTGATCGACGTGGCGCGCGACGAATATGGCGATGCGCTGGCAATGCCGGTCGCCGCCCTGACCCCGCAACAGCCGGCCGACGCCGGCCAGCGGATCGGCCGCGCCTATCTGCGCTTCAAGGTGCAGGATCGCCCCGGCGTGCTGGCCGAGATTGCCGCCGCGACCCGCGATGCCGGCGTCTCGATCGAGAGCATGATCCAGCGCGGCGCCAACCAGGCCGACGGCGTGCTGGTGGCGATCGTCACCCATGCCGGCGAGGAACGCTGCGTGCGCGAGACGCTGGAACGGCTGGCCGGCTCCGACAGCCTGCTCGACACGCCGATGGTCATGCATATTCTGGATTGATCGCGCCGGGACCGGTGGGATCAGTGCTGGCCGGCGCCCTTGACCGAATCCGGCAGGGGCGGCGGTGGCGCCATGTCGGCGTCGGGGTCGAGCAAATGGGTGATGGCCTTGCCGGCCAGCATGGCAGCGCCCAGGATCGGCACGCCACCACCGACGCAACCCGTCCCCTGCCCGCCGACGACACCGCAGGCGCCTTGCCTGGGTGCGGCAGCGGAAGCGCGGGGCGTGTCACCGGCAAGCGGTCGCCCCTCGACCGGTTCGCGCGGTAGCGGCAGCCGTTCCTTCGCATTGCGCTCCGCCCGGCTGCCGCAGACGACGATGCCGCCGCCGCTGCGATCGCAGGGCCGGACGACAGCGGTGCGCGCCTGATATTGCTCCATCGCGGTACGCTGGGCGAGCGGCGCTTCATCCACCGGCACGATATCCTGCGCGGCCACCGGCGGCAGGCCGATCAGCAAAAGAGGGAAAGACAAGACCCACCGCATGACGACATCTGAACAGTCGAACATGGCGGGATGATGGCAGCGGCTGGACGCTGCGGAATGCCATATAAGGCAAAGGCGCGTCCATCCGTGGCATCACGACTATGAAAAGCTTTGCGAGCCGGGCAAGTTGGGTCGACAAGCAGAGGCGGACATCCTATCGCCCTGCTCTATCAGTTACAGCAGAGGAGTGGCTATGGTGCAGGCTAGTTCGATTCTCGATCGCGTCTTGGTACTCGAAATGGTGCGCGTCACCGAAGCGGCTGCAATCGCCGCATCCAAGCTGGTCGGTCGGGGCGACGAGAAGGCCGCCGACGCCGCTGCGGTCGAGGCGATGCGCCTGGCCTTCAACGACCTCTATATGGACGGCACCGTCGTGATCGGCGAGGGCGAGCGCGACGAGGCGCCGATGCTCTATATCGGCGAGAAGGTCGGCAATGCGATCGGCAAGGGCCCCAAGATCGACATCGCGCTCGATCCGCTGGAAGGCACCACCATCACCGCCAAGGCCGGCCCGAACGCGCTGGCCGTGCTCGCCATTTCGGAAGAAGGCGGCCTGCTCAACGCGCCCGACGTCTATATGGACAAGATCGCCGTCGGTCCGGGCTATCCCGACAACATCATCGACCTCAACAAGTCGGTGAAGGAAAATGTCGAGGCGGTGGCCAAGGCCAAGGGCGTCGATCCGCATGAAATCATCGTCTGCGTGCTGGATCGCCCGCGCCACGAGAAGCTGATCGCCGAACTGCGCGCGATCGGTTGCGGCATCATGCTGATCCCGGACGGCGACGTTGCCGGCGTGATCGCGACCACCAATCCCGAAACCACGATCGACATCTATATGGGTTCGGGCGGCGCGCCCGAGGGCGTGCTGGCCTGTGCCGCGCTGCGCTGCGTGGGTGGCCAGTTCAAGGGCCGCCTGCTGTTCCGCAACGATGACGAGAAGCAGCGCGCTTATAAGTGGGGCATCACCGACCTGGACAAGGTCTATGACCTCAAGGAACTGGCCAAGGGCGACTGCATCTTTGCCGCGACCGGCGTGACCGACGGATCGCTGCTGGCGGGCGTGAAGCATCTGCCGGGCGACAAGCTGACCACCGAGAGCGTAGTGATGCGCGCCAGCACCGGCACCGTGCGCTGGGTCAAGGGCGAGCATCGCGTCGAGCGCAAGGACGCCTGATCGGGCGGACAGGACGAAAAGACGAAGGGGGCCGAAAGGCCCCCTTTTTCGTGGTCATCGATGCGGGAAGACCAGCCCCCGATAATCGCCGGCGGTCAGTGGCTGGCGCGGTGGTTGAGATCGTGGCCGAGCGCGAGGATGGCGACTCCAAGCAGCGTATAGGCGCTTTCCTGCCAGCCATGGTCCATGGTCAGCGCGCCGGCCATGATGCCAAGGCCCAGCGAACCGATCGCGGCGGGCATCATGAAGCGATGGACGAGCGCACCATGACCGAGCGCGATCGCGCCCATCAAGATCGCCAGCGCCAGCCCCGCTTCATGGAAGATCGGACTGTCGAAAATGCCGCCAGCCGATGCCAGCAGGCCCAGCACCACCGCGGTCAGGAAACAATGCGCGACGCACAGGCCCGAAAGCGCCATCGCGAGGCGATCAAGGCGTCCGGATTCCAGGGCGTGACGGAAGCTAAGCAGCATGGTGCGTGCTACATAGTCGAGACCGGCATAAGTTACAACATAACATCACCGATTTTTCGGGCGGGAAAGACGTTCCCGTTCCGCCGGACCGTCAGGCGGCGAAGCGCAGGCAGTTGCGACCGCTGCCCTTGGCGGCATAGAGCGCCTTGTCCGCCGCCTCCATCAGGGTCGCGGCGCTGGCGCTGCCGTCCAGTTCGACAAGGCCCGCGCTGAAGGTGATGGCGATATCCTCGCCATTGCCGAGCGGGAAAGGCCGCACCCCGACGCGGGTGCGCAGATGCTCGCAGATGCGCTCGGCCCGTTCCAGATCGACATCGGGCAGCAGCACGGCAAATTCCTCGCCGCCCAGGCGCCCGACGCTGCCGGTGCCACGCAGTGCCTGGCGCAGCCGCTCGACAAAGCCCACCAGCACCCGGTCGCCGGCAGCATGGCCGTGGCGGTCATTGACCGACTTGAAATGGTCGATGTCGATCAGCAGCAGGCAAGCCTGCCCGCCGGCCGCGACGCGGGCGATCTGGTCGTCCAGCTTTTCCTGCAACGCGCGGCGGCTATCGGCACCGGTCAGGGCATCCTGCGCCGCGGCCTGGTGCAGCGCTCGCTGGCGCGCCTTGTGGCGGGAAATGTCGCGCACCGTGCTGATGACCCCGATCGCCCGCCCCTGCTCGTCCAGCACGGCGCGGACCAGCATCTCGTACCAGTCGAAATCATTGTCCGGCCGGTTGGGGCGAAATTCGACCGCATGCGCCTCCCCCGGATGGGCGAGCGCGCGGCGATGGGTGACGATGGCGAAGGGGCGATATTCCGGGTCGATCAGGTCGACAGCCGGCTGGCCCAGCAACCGGTCGGCGTCGATGCCGATCTGGTCCACGGCCGAGGGCGAGACATATTGGATGATGCCGTCGATGCTGAGATTGACCACGCCATCGCCACTATGTTCGGCGAAGGCGCGATAGCGCGCCTCGCTGTCGCGCAGCATGCGGATCAGCCGGCGACGGCTGTTGAGTTCGGCGGCCACGGGGACCGACAGCAGGAAGCTGAGCGCCAGATAGAATTGGAAGAACTGGATGCGTTCGGGAATGCTGGCCGCGACCAGACGGAGCGGTCCATGGCCGGTCATGGTCGCCGTGCCGCCGATCAGCGCCAGGATGACGATCGCCGCCGCCGACCCCGCATAGCCGGTGCGGAAGGCGATCAGCACCAGCGGCAGCAACGAGGCGAACAGCATGGGATAATCGACGCGATAGAAGATCCACCAGGCGCACAGGGCAAAGGCGGACAGCAGGCCGAACGCCTCCAGCCGCTCGATCGGCCGAGCCTGGCGCGCCCAGCGGCTTACCTCGCCCTGCAGCAGGATCAGCAGCAGCGGCGTGCAGATGAGGCCGCCCAGCACATGGCCGCTATACCATTGCAGCCAGATATGGGGAAAATCACCACCCAGCAAAGTGGAGACCACCAGCCCGGCACCGATACCGGCAAGGACATTGGCAACGCCCGCCAGTGCGAAGATGAAGATGCACAGTTCGCGCATCGATGCGGCGATCTGTCGCCCGACACCAAGCCGGCGGCAGATATAGGCAACCACCAGCGCCTCCCCGACATTGAGGATAGCCATCGGCACCGCCGCCATTGCGCCGATGCCGAACAGCGCGGTCGCGATCGTGCTGGCGATCATGCAGGAGAGGATGAGACGCGGCCAGGCGCGCATGCGCGCGGTCATCATTTCCGCCATCAGCAGGGCATTGGCGCCCCAGATGAACGCCAAGCCGCCTTCGAATCGCGAGGTCAGCAGAGCAAGCGACGCGACCGCAAAGTAAAGCAGGCCGGTAAATACCGACATTTTCAGGGAAATATGGCGAAGGGCGGGCCGCGTCATGTTCCCATCCGGGTTAAGCGGACAATGTTAATATATATTCCTATGCCGCCGACTATTTCACAGCGAATAGATAAAAACAGGCCCCGGTGATCATCATCGGTGCCTGTTTTTACAATATTACAAGTCTATTCAACTGGATGCGTCAGCCAACAGCGCATCGGTCGGGGCCGAAATCGACGGATTGCGATCCTTGATCGTCGCCCGCGCCTGGCGCACGCCGGCGCCATAGTCGGGATGGACCTGATCAAAGAGCTTGCACTGGCGCTCCTCGATCTCGTCCGGGATATCGCCCATGGCGGCGGCGATATTGGCGAAGAGCCGCGCCTTCTGCGCATCGTCGAACAGGTTGAACAGCGCGCGCGGCTGGCCGAAATCATCATTGCCTTCGCGATGATTATAGCGGTCGGCATCGCCCGAAATCTTCAGCGGCGGCTCCAGAAAGCGCTGATCCTCGACCGGGCCGCCAAAGCTGTTGGGCTCATAATAGGCGGCCGGGTTGGGGTTGTTCGGGAAGAAGCGCATCGCCCCGTCCTTGTGATAATGATGCACCGGGCATTTGGGGGCATTGACCGGCAGCGCCTCATAATGGGTGCCGATCCGGTGCCGGTGCGCGTCGGCATAGGAGAAGATGCGCGCCTGCAGCATCTTGTCGGGCGAGAAGCCGATGCCCGGCACGATGTTGGACGGCGAGAAGGCGGCCTGCTCGATCTCCGCGAAATAATTGTCGGCGTTGCGGTTCAGTTCCAGCACGCCGACGTCGATCGGCGGATAATCGGCATGCGGCCAGACCTTTGTGAGGTCGAACGGATTATAGGGCGTCTTGTCCGCATCCAGTTCCGGCATGATCTGGACCTGCATCTTCCATTTGGGGAAGTCGCCCTTCTCGATCGCCTCGAACAGATCCTCCTGCGTGGATTCACGGGTGCGGCCGACGACATCCGCGGCCTCCTCATTGGTCCAGTGGCGATGGCCCTGCATCGTCTTGAAGTGGAACTTCACCCAGAAGCGCTCGCCAGCGTCGTTGATGAAGCTGAAAGTGTGGCTGCCATAGCCGTTGATGTGGCGCACATCGGTCGGCAGGCCACGATCCGACATCAGGATCGTCACCTGGTGCAGCGATTCGGGGCTCAAGGACCAGAAGTCCCACATCGCCGTTGGCGAGCGCAGATTGGTGCGCGGATGACGCTTCTGCGTGTGGATGAAATCGGGGAATTTCAGCGGATCACGCACGAAGAAAACCGGCGTGTTGTTGCCGACCAGATCCCAATTGCCCTCGGGCGTATAGAATTTCATCGCGAAGCCGCGCACGTCGCGCTCGGCATCGGCCGCGCCCAACTCGCCGGCCACGGTCGAGAAGCGCAGGATCATCGGCGTCTGCGCGCCCGGCTGCAGCGCCTTCGCCTTGGTATATTGGGAGATGTCGCCGGTGATGGTCAGCGTGCCATAGGCACCCCAGCCCTTGGCATGGACGACGCGTTCGGGAATGCGTTCGCGATTCTGGTGCGCCAGCTTTTCGAGCAGCTGATAATCCTGGAGCAGCAGCGGACCGCGCGGGCCTGCGCTCAGGCTGTTCTGGTTATCGGCAATCGGCGCACCCGCGCTTGTCGTCATCACTGGCTTATCGACCATATCGTCCTCCTCAGCTTTGGATGAGAACAGGCTAAGGCCCCGCGAAGTTTCAGAAAAACTGATTAAATCGGATTGGGTGATCGATTTTTACGGTCAATCTGAAGATCGCCCGATTCAGGAGGTCAGCGCCCGATCGCGCAGGCAGTGCCATGCCGACAGTCGCGCATCACGCGGCTGCGGCAGCATCGCCGGATCAAATCGAGTCGTCTTCCCTGCCATCGTCGCGGCCTCGTCCAGGGAGCGGAACAATCCAGCCCCCAGCCCTGCCAGCATGGCCGCACCCAGCGCCGTGGTTTCCACATCCGCCGGACGATCCACACTGACATCAAGCATATCAGCGATATCCTGGGCGATCCAGTCATTGGCGCTCATGCCACCGTCGATCCGCAACTGGCGCCAGGGCGCGCCGTCGGCGGCGAAGGCGGTGGCGAGGTCGGACAATTGGTGCGAGAGGGATTCGAGCGCGGCTCGGACGATATGCGCGCGGGTCGATCCCTGGGTGAGGCCAGCGATGACGCCGTTCACATCGGGCCGCCAGTGCGGCGCGCCCAGCCCCGCCAGCGCCGGCAGCATCAGCACGCCGCCGCTGTCAGGCACGGAGCGGGCCAGCGCCTCCGTCTCCGCCGCTGATCCGATCAGGCCGAGCTGATCGCGCAGCCATTTGATGAGATTGCCGGCAATGAAGATCGATCCTTCCAGCGCATAGATGCGCTGGTCGCCGATCCGGTAGAGCAGAGTGCCGAGCAGGCGATGGCGCGAGGCCGGCATCTGCGCGCCCATATTGGCGAGGATGAAGGCGCCGGTGCCCAGGGTCGCCTTGGCATCGCCAGGCGTCAAGCAGGCCTGACCGATGCTGGCCGCCTGCTGATCGCCCGCCAGTCCGCGGATCGGGATGGCGCCGCCGAACAATTCCCCCAGCGTCTCGCCAAAGGTGCCGGCATTGTCGACGATTTCGGGGAGCGCGGCACAGGGCACGCCGAACAGGTCGCAAAGCGCCGGATCCCAGTCGGTGCCGTCGAGCGCCACCAGCTGGGTGCGGCTGGCATTGCTGGCGTCGCTGACATGCAGGCCACCGGTCAGTTTCCATACCAGCCAACTTTCGATCGTGCCGAGCGCCAGCCTATCCCCCGCCTCTGCCACGGCCGGGACATTATCGATCAGCCAGCGCATCTTGCTGGCGGAAAAATAGGGATCGACGACAAGGCCGGTACGCTGTTGCAGCATCGCTTCATGACCGGTTTCGCGCAGCGCCGTGCATTGCGCCGCCGTGCGTCGATCCTGCCAGACGATGGCGGGTGCCAGCGGTTCGCCGGTGCGCCGGTCCCAGGCAACCACCGTCTCGCGCTGGTTGGTGATGCCGATGGCTGCGATCCGGTCCGCGCCACCCGCCCGGTCCACCATCTGGCGGGCACAATCGCGCGTGCGGGTCCAGATTTCGGCGGCGTCATGCTCGACCCAGCCGGGCTGTGGATAATATTGGGTCAGTTCCGCCTGCGCCATCGCGATGCGGCGGCCGTCGGGGGCATAGAGCATCGCGCGGGTCGAGGTGGTCCCCTCGTCCAGCACCAGCAGATAGCGGTCGGTCATGCCCTCTCCTCAAGCCAGGCATCGAGCGCGGCCAGTTGCGCGGCGTCGAAGCGCAGACCCAATTTGGTCCGGCGCCAGAGAATATCCTCACTGGTCTCTGCCCATTCGCGCGCGAGCAGGTAGCAGAGTTCCGCTTCGGTCAGGCCATGGCCGAAATCCCGGCCCAGGTCCGACCAGTCGCGCGCCGCGCCCAGCCAGTCGCGGGCACGGGTGCCATAGGCGCAGCCGATCCGTTCGGCCGTGTCGAGATCGAGGAAAGGATAGTCGCCCGCCAGCGCGGCGACGAGATCAGCCAGGCCGGTCATCGGGAAATCGCCGCCGGGGAGCGGCGCATCCGCCGTCCAGTCATCGCCCGCGAGCGCAGGCACGAGCGGCTTCAGCAGGGCGATCGCATCGGCCGCGAGATGACGGTAGGTGGTGATCTTGCCGCCATAGATGCTGAGCAGCGGCGGCGCGTCCTCCTCCCGGTCGAGGTCGAGATGATAGCCGCGCGTCGCCGATTCCGACCGGGCCGATCCATCGTCGATCAGCGGCCGGACGCCGGCAAAGGCCCAGACGACATCGGCGGGGCTGATCGACCGGGCGAAATAGCGGTTCGCGCCCTCGCACAGATAGGCGATTTCCTCGGCACTGGCCTCGATCGGATCGACGCCATCCTGATGATCGCGGTCGGTGGTGCCGATCAGCGTGTAGAGATGCTGATAGGGGATGGCGAAGAAGATGCGGCCGTCGGGCAGCTGGAAGAAATAGGCCATGCCATGGTCGAACAGGCGCGGCACGACGATATGCGATCCGCGCACCAGCCGGATGAGCCGATCGGCGCGGCGATCAGCCCGATCCAGCAGGTCGAGCACGGCGGGACCAGTGGCATTGACCACGACCCGCGCATGGAAGGTCTGCGCCTGCCCGGCCGCATCGCGCGCATGGATGCGCCAATGATCGCCGGCCTGCTCCAGCCGCAGCACCTGCATGCGGGGGCGGATATCCGCGCCATGATCGGCGGCGTCGCGGGCATTGAGGATGACCAGGCGGGCGTCGTCGACCCAGCCGTCCGAATAGACATAGGCAGGGCCGAACCCCGCCCGCAGCGGCGCGCCGGCGACATGCTGGCGCAGGTCGATCGCCTCCGTCGCCAGCAGGGCGCGGCGACCACCAATATGATCGTAGAGGAAGAGGCCGAAGCGCAGCAGCCAGCGCGGGCGCAGCCCCTCGACCCAGGGCAGGACGAAACGCATCGGCTGGATGATGTGCGGCGCGATGCGCCACAGCCTTTCCCGTTCAGCCAGGGATTCGCGGACCAGGCCGAAGGCCCGATGTTCCAGATAGCGCAGCCCGCCATGGATGAGCTTGGTCGAGGCCGAGGAAGTGCCCTGTGCCAGGTCGCCCCGTTCGAGCAGCAACACGCTGGCCCCCCGCCCCGCCGCATCGCGCGCGATGCCGCACCCGTTCACCCCGCCGCCGATCACGGCAAGGTCGTGGATGAAAGGGGCCGTCTCCTGCGTCACGCCGCCCTTCTAGCGGCAAAATGCTGCCCCCGATATTAACGAAGGCAAGATCGTGAAAATTCATCCGGCCAGCCCCATGCGCGATAGCCCATGGTGCCGGCCGGATGTCTGCGAGCCCCCGCGCTCGTCAGAAGGGCGCGCCGTCAGGCGAGGCTGTCGACCACCAGACCGCTATTGCTGCTGCTCGTGGCGCTGCTGGTCGATCCGTAGAGCGACTGGCTGAGGCTGGAGCGGAGATTTTCGAGGAAGGCGATGATCGAATCCAGCTGATCGGTGGCGCTGGTCGCGCTCGTCTCGCTGGTCGTGCTGTCGTCATCGCTGCTGTCCTCGACCGGGCGCGGCGGCGGTGGGCCGCGCATGCCTTGCGGCCCCTGCATCCCGTCCATGGCGGCCAGGCCGTCGATGCTCATCTCGTCGCCAGACGACGCCTCCGCGCCGCCCGGTCCCTGGGCAAAGAGGCTCTGCAACTGCGCCGCCTGATCCTCGGTCAGGGTGCCGGCCGACACCTGCTCGTCGATCAGGGAATCGATCCGATCCTTCATCGAGGACGGATCAAGCCGTGAACTGCCCGAACTGGCGGAGCTGTTGAGCGCGGAATCGATGGAATCGAGCGCGGTTTCGAGCGCGTCGCCATCCGTTTCCGAGATGGAACCGGCCTCCACCGCGGCGTCGATGCGATTGGTCATCGACATGCGCGGCGATGGCGGCATGGTCATGCTGTTGTAACTGCTGATAGTCGTCATGCTGGAAGTCCCCACTTCGTTTAGCGGGACCATTCATGCCGAATAAGTCTGAAAAAACATTGTATTTCAATCATGTAATTGATTGAAATAGAGGCGCTACACTGACCAAGAAAAGGTTAAGCGCGCGCCCTTACCCGATGATATCAGGCCTTTTCCAGCGTGCATTGCAGCGGATGCTGGTTCTGCCGGGCGAAGTCCATCACCTGGTTCACCTTGGTCTCGGCCACTTCATAGCTGAAGATGCCGCACACGCCGACGCCGCGCTGATGGACGTGCAGCATCACCCGCGTCGCTTCCTCCATGTCCATGCGGAAGAAATGCTGAAGGACATGCACGACGAACTCCATCGGCGTGTAATCGTCATTCAGCATCAGCACCTTGTAGAGCGACGGCTTCTTGGTGCGGGTGCGGGTACGCGTGGCGACGCCGATGTTCGGGTCATTGTCGCCCGTATCGTCCTGATCCGGACCGGCCCTGAAGGGCGCGCCTGCCGATGCGTTGAAGAGATGGTTCATGATGCAGAAGAATATGGCGATTTGTCCTGCCAAGGCAAGGGGGCCGACCGCATGCCATCGCTGCGTAACCACGTTTCCCCGGCGAGAAAAAAGGCGATGCTCCGACCGGAGCACCGCCCTTGTTCGTCATCCCGGCCGGATATCGGCCCGGGAATTCGGCTGTGAAATCAGCCCGCCTCAGGCGGCGAGCGACTTCACCTTGTCGGTGACCAGGGTCACGCGCGCGGTCAGCGGCTGGCTGATGTCGCCGGCCAGCTTCATGAAGGCTTCGCTGCTCTTGGCGGCTTCCTTGGTGAACTCGTCGAAGCTGCTCGACAGGAACTGGCTCTGCAGCTGGAAGAATTCGGTCGGGGTCTTGGCGGTCGAGAAGCTCTTGATCGAGGCAGTCGCCTTCTCGAAGCTCTTGCGGCTGTAGTCGACGGCTTCCTGGCCCAGCGTCTCGAAGCCCTTGGCCGCGATCTTGCCCGATTCCACCAGCGCTTCGACATTGCCCTTGGCGATGTCGCTCAGCTCTTCCATCGCCTTGGTCGACTTTTCGACACCGGCCTTCGCCTTCTCATTCAGGTCGGCATAGGCCGTTTCCATCTTGGCCTTGGTATCTTCGGCGAACTTCTTACCGGTTTCGAGGATATCGTTCATGATCAATGTTCCTTCCGTGGCAGGCAGCGTCTTCGCTTTGGTCTTCGGGGCGGACACAGGCTCCGGAGCCACTACCGCCTCAACATCTTCAACAATCGGTTCGGGTGCGGCATCCACCGCCGTCGTCGCCGCGACCACCGCCACCGGATCGGCAACGGGTGCCGGTTCCGCAGCAGGGGCTTTAGCAGCAGCAGCGACCGACGCCGGCTTCTTTGCTACCGGCTTGGGCGCGGACGCCTTTGCCGGAGCAGCCTTGGCGACGGGTTTGCGCGGGGCAGGCTTTTTGGGCGCGGGCTTTTCACCCAGGGCGGACTCAGCCGCCTTGAGTGCCTCACTGGCAGACAAGGTTGCGGAACCGCTTTTCGCGACCGGCTTGGCACGCGCAGACTTAGGGGTAACGGCCATCGACCATCCTCCGTTTGTTGCACTGCACAATAAGCCTTATCCCAAAGGATTACAAGGCCCATTGTGCAGTGCAACAAATCAGACATATTGATGGCTTGGCACTGATCAGCGGCCAATGGGGAATGGCTGAAATCCGCGCCTCTAACGGGCTTTTACGTAACGTCCGGGCGCATCTTCTATTGCCCGAAGCTTGCCGCCGCCCGGCTTGCGCGCGCCGCGGACAGCCACCTCGCGCGAATCGATGCCGCGCAGCCATTCGGCCCAGTCGGGCCACCAACTGCCCTTGGTCTCGCGCGCAGCTGCAACAAAATCATCCAGCGTCGGCTGCGGTGCATCGGCGGTCCAATATTGATATTTCTGCGCGACCGGCGGGTTGATGACGCCGGCGATGTGGCCCGAGCCTGCCAGCAGGAAGCGCACCGGCCCGGCGAGATGCTCGGTCAGTTTCCACACGCTTTCGAGCGGGGCGATATGATCCTCCTTGCCGGCCTGGACATAGGCGGGGGTGTGGATCTGCGTCAGGTCGATCGGCGTGCCCGCGACGCTGATCGCGCCGGGCACCACCAGCATATTGTCGCGATAGAGCTGAGTCAGATAGTCGCGATGCCAGCGCGCCGGCAGGTTGGTGGTGTCGCCATTCCAGTAGAGCAGGTCGAAGGGCGGATAGTCCATGCCGAGCAGGTAGTTGTTGACCACATAGTTCCAGATGAGGTCGCGCCCGCGCAGCAGGTTGAAGGTCGCCGCCATGTAGCGCCCGTCGAGGAAGCCGCTGGAGGAGAGACGGTCGACCAGCTTCATCTGCTCGTCATCGACGAACAAAGTGAGGTCGCCGGCCGCGCTGAAATCCACTTGCGCCGTGAAGAAGGTCGCGCTCGCCACCTTGTCGGCTTCGCCCCGCGCCGCCAGCAGCGCCAGCGTGGCGGCCAGCGTCGTGCCGGCCACGCAATAGCCGATGGTGTGGAGGCTGGGCACGTTCAACAGGTCGCGCACCGTATCGATCGCGTCGACCTGGCCGTTCAGGATATAATCGTCCCAGACCATGTCCTTCATCGAGGCGTCGGCCGATTTCCACGAGACGAGGAAGACGCTGATCCCCTGGTCCACCGCCCATTTGACGAAGCTTTTTTCGGGCGAGAGATCGAGAATGTAGAAGCGGTTGATCCAGGGCGGGAAGATGATGAGCGGCGTCGCCAGCACCTTGGCCGTCGAGGGCGCATAATGGATGAGCTGGTAGAGCGGGGTTTCGTGAACCACCTTGCCCGGCGTCGCGGCGATGTTGCGCCCCAGTTCGAACTGAGTGCCATCGGTATGGGTGAGCTGGCCCTTCTCCATATCGGCCAGCATATGCTGGAGGCCCTTCACCAGATTCTCGCCGCCGCTCTGGATCGTTTTTTCCACGACCGTCGGATTCATCAGCGGAAAGTTGGACGGCGCCATCGCATCGAGCATGCCGGTGGTGGCAAAGCGCAGCTTGGCCTTCGCCTTGGGATCGACGCCGTCGACCGCATCGGCCAGGTTCATCAGATAGTCGGAGATCAGCAGATAGCTTTGCCGGATCAGGTCGTAGAAGGGATGGGTCGTCCAGGCGGGATCGGCAAAGCGCCGGTCCTTGCGCGCGGCCGGGCTGTCGGCCGGCGGCGGATCGGGCTGGTCGCGCAGCAGGCCGCCGGAATCGAGGAAGCGCTGCCACAGCGCCAGCCCTTCATCGGCAAAGCTGGTCTGGATGCGGGCGACGGTTTCGGGATCGAAGGGCAGCACCCGGCCGGTCGCGCCCGCCGCCTGCTCCAGCATCAATTGCTGCGCGCGGCCCAGCACCTGGGTCCATTTCTGCATCTCCGCCAGGGTCGGGAGATGGGGCTCCAGGACATCCTGCGTTTCCATGGCCACCTTCCTCCTCCTGGCATTGCCGATATCAGCCGCTTTCACTGGCGCGCCGCAGCCTGGCGGGTTATAGCCAGATTGTGACACGCCGAATGCGTGCCACGCACTATTCCTTACCGAGAGCTTTCAGGAAAGCCCCTATAATGTCCGAAGAATTCTACCGCATGAAGCGCCTGCCGCCCTATGTCATCGCCGAAGTGAACGCGATGCGAGCCGCAGCCCGCGCCGCGGGAGAGGATATTATCGACCTGGGCATGGGCAATCCCGACCTGCCGCCGCCCGATCATGTCATCGCCAAGCTGGTCGAAGTCGCCAGCAAGCCGGACGCCCATGGCTATTCCCAGTCCAAGGGGATTCCGGGCCTGCGCAAGGCGCAGGCCAATTATTATGGCCGCCGTTTCGGCGTCGATGTCGACCCGGAAACCGAAGTCGTCGTGACCATGGGGTCGAAGGAGGGGCTTGCCAGCCTCGCCACCGCGATCACCGCGCCGGGCGACGTGGTGCTGGCGCCCAACCCCAGCTACCCGATCCACATGTTCGGCTTCATCATCGCAGGGGCCACCATCCGGTCGGTGCCGACGACGCCGGACGAGAATTATTTCCGCGCGCTCGACCGCGCCATGGCCTTCACCGTGCCGCGCCCGTCGATCCTGGTGGTCAATTATCCGTCCAACCCGACGGCCGAGACGGTGGACTTGGCCTTTTACGAGCGTCTGGTCGCCTGGGCGAAGGAGAACAAGGTCTGGGTGCTGAGCGACCTCGCTTATTCCGAGCTTTATTATGACGGCAATCCGACGCCCTCCATCCTGCAGGTGCCGGGCGCCAAGGATGTCGCGATCGAGTTCACGTCCCTGTCCAAGACCTATTCGATGGCCGGATGGCGCATCGGCTTTGCGGTCGGCAACAAGCAGCTGATCGCGGCGATGAGCCGGGTGAAATCCTATCTCGACTATGGCGCCTTCACGCCGATCCAGGCGGCCGCCTGCGCCGCGCTCAACGGCCCGCAGGACATCGTCGCCAAGAATCGCGAACTCTATCACAAGCGCCGCGACGTGATGGTCGAGAGCTTTTCCCGCGCCGGATGGGACATTCCCGCGCCGCGCGCGTCGATGTTCGCCTGGGCGCCGCTGCCGCCCGCGCTCAAGGACATGGGGAGCCTGGAATTTTCCAAGCAGCTGCTGACCCATGCCAAGGTCGCGGTCGCGCCGGGCGTGGGCTATGGCGAGGATGGCGAAGGCTATGTCCGCATCGCCATGGTCGAGAATGAGCAACGGCTCCGCCAGGCGGCGCGCAACATCAAGCAGTATCTCAAGTCGATGGGCGTCAACACGCCCTCGTCCAAGGGCGCGGCCTGACCTATAGACCTGACATGACGGGCGGACGCTGCGGCTGTATCGCAGCATTGCCCGTCATGTGCGCATTGCTCGTCCTCTTCGTAGCGCTCGTCATTGGCGATTGTCATATTGATGCCGGTGACACCCAATGCGCAGCCGGGAAACGACAGGCAGCGATCACCCTGATCCTTACACCTCTCGCAGGCATCGCCACTTTTGTCCTTGTCCACTGGTTGATAGGGAGAAGGAAATGACAATGATCCCCCTTCCGCAGGTCAGCCAGGTCGCCCAGACGATCCAGCTGGCGCTTGCCCCCGTCTTCCTGCTCGCCGGTATCGGCGCGTTCCTGAACGTCTGCGTCAGCCGACTGGCCCGCATCATCGATCGCGCCCGCGCGGTCGAGGAATGGGTGCTGAGCACGCGCGGCAAGGAGCATGACCGGATGGTGAGCGAGATCCGCGTGCTCGACCGGCGCATGAGCGTGGTCAATGGCGCGATCTTCCTGTCGGTGGCGTCGGCCTGCGCGGTCTGTCTGGTCGTCATCCTGCTGTTCGCGGGCAATTTGTTCAACGCCCATCTGGGTACGCCGGTGGCGATCCTGTTCAGCCTGGCGATGGTGCTGCAGGCGGCCGCGTTCGGCACCTTCATCCAGGAAATCCGCCTGGCGTCACGCACCATCCATATCCGCAACGAGGTACTCTACCACAAGGTGGAGGAGGAAGAGGCGGCATGACGCGCTTCACCGTCAACGACCGACCGGTGCAATATCGGATGGATCCCGAGACGCCCCTGCTGTGGGCGCTGCGCGACGCGTCGAACCTGACGGGGACCAAATATGGCTGCGGCACCGGCGATTGCGGCGCCTGTACCGTGGATATCGACGGCGAGGCCGTGCGGTCCTGCCAGGTGACGATCGGCAAGACCGAGGGCCGGTTCGTGACGACGATCGAGGCGCTGTCGCCCGATCGCGGCCATCCGCTGCAACAGGCGTTCGCGGCCGAAAATGTCTCCCAATGCGGTTATTGCATGTCCGGCATCATCATGGCGGCGTCGGTATTGCTGCGGCGGACCAACGACCCGACCGATGCGGAGATCGATGCGGCGATCACCAATATCTGTCGCTGCGGCGTCTATCCCCGGCTGCGCGGCGCGATCAAGCGTGCCGGCCGGATCATGCGCGACGAGGATCAGGCCGGCGACGGTCCGATCCAGGCCGCACCGCCGCCCGGCATCACGCCGGACGAAGCGGTGCGGGCCGTGCCGGCGCTGCGCAAACCCTAGATATCGGCCTTAACCGAAACGATAGCCGGAAACCGTCCAGCCCAGCACCGTGCTGCGATGGGCGCAGATGGCGGCATCCTCGCCGCCGGCCCCCAGCGCCACCATCAGCGGCAGCAGATGTTCCTCGCGCGGATGGGCGAAGCGGGCATGGGGCAGATGATTCCAGGCGGCGATGCGCGCCGCCCGGCGAGCCGGATCGGGATCGGTCACGGCATCGCGCAGCGCATCGTCCCATTCGCGCGAGGGCGCCGTCGCCATCGCGCCGCGCACGCGTAGATTATGGAAGCTCATGCCCGATCCGACGATCAGCACGCCTTCATCGCGCAGCGGCGCCAGCGCGCGGCCGGCGGCGATATGGGCGGCCGGATCGAGATCGCGGCGCAAGGACAATTGCGCGACCGGAATGTCGGCATTGGGCAGCGCGACCTTCATCGGGATGAAGACGCCATGGTCCCAGCCCCGTTCGGATTCGCGCGCTGTGGGAAAGCCCGCCTGTTCCAGCAGTTCGGCCGCACGATCGGCAAGCGCGGGTGCGCCCGGCGCGTCCCAGCGGAGCTGATAGGTGTGCGGCGGAAAGCCGAAATAGTCGAACAGCAAGGGCGGACGGGTGCCGTCATGGACGGTGAAGCCCGGCGTTTCCCAATGGCCGGACACCAGCAGGATCGCGCGCGGCCGTTCCGGCAGGTCGGCGATCAGGCCGGCAAGATAATCCTGCATCGGCTGCCACATGGCGTCACTGTGCGGGTGCTGGGGATCGGCGGGGTCCATGAAGAAGCAGGGACCACCGCCATGGGGGATGAACAAGGCAGGCTGTTTCATGCCCGCCTAGATCGGATGTCGGCGCCGCCCGCGCAACGCGCCAGGCGGAAACCGACTGTTTCCTGTCAGCCCCTGGCCAGCATCGGGGCGATCGCCTGGGCCAGGGTCGCGCCCGAATAGGGTTTCTTGAGCAGGATGACGTCGCTGAAACGATCCGGCAGGTCGACCCCGTCGCCATAGCCGGTGGCGAACAGGAAGGGCACGCCGCGTTCCGCCAGCATGTCGGCGATCGGCAGGCTGGTTTCATTGCCCAGATTGAAGTCGAGCACGGCGAGGTCGACCGGATGGAGCGTGATCGCCTCATGCGCGCGGCCGATGCTGGCGGCAGTCACCACCTGCGCGCCGAGGTCGCGCAGCGCATCCTCGCCATCCATGGCGATGATCATATTATCCTCGACCAGCAAAATCTGCCGCCCCTTGAGCAGATGCGGTGAGGGAGCGGGCGCCGGCTTGGCGCGATCGGTGCCGGCCACGTCGGGCAGGATCGAGGCAACATGGGCGGACGGAATGCAGAAGCGCGCCTCCAGCCCCGCCAGCCGATAATTGACCTCCGCCCGGCCATCCAGATCATAGGGAATGGAACGCTCGATCACGGTCGAGCCGAAGCCCCGGCGCGAGGGCGCGACGACCGCCGGACCGCCGCTTTCCAACCAGTGGAGCAGCAGGCTGCCCTCGGCGTCGACATGCCAGTCGATCGCGACCGATCCATTGTCGGACAGCGCGCCATATTTGGCCGCATTGGTCAGCAGTTCGTGGATGACAAGCGCCAGCACGGTGAAGGCGGCGGGGGTCAGCAGCACATTGGGGCCGGTCAGCTTCACCCGGTCACGCCGGTCGCCGAGATAGGCGCCGGCCTCCACCTCGATCAGGTCATAAAGACGCGCGGGCGCCCAGCGATCAGCGGTGATCTGGTCATGGGCGCGGGCCAGCGCATGGACGCGGCTTTCCAGCGTGCCAATGAACTGGTCGACCGACATGGCGCTGTCGCGGGTCTGGGAAATCAGGCCACGGATCAGCGCGAGAATATTGCGGACGCGGTGGTTGAGTTCCGCGATCAGCAATTCCTGCTTCTCATGCGCGCGCTGCCGTTCCTCGTCAGCGGAATCGGACAGGCGCAGGATCACTTCCAGCAGCGCCGTGCGCAGCGCTTCGGCGACACGCAGTTCGGCCGGCATGAAGGCGACGGCCGTGCCCTTCACCAGTTCCGACCATTCCTCGAAGCTCTTGCGCGGGGTCAGGCGCGGGCCGTTGGGGCCATATTCGATATGCTTGTCCTGCTTGCCGGCCCAACGGACCGAGCGCAGCTGTTCGGCGCGGAACAGCACGACATAGTCGCGCGGCCGGCGCGAGATCGGAATGGCGAGCAGGCCGGCGGCGCGATCGGCATGGGCCAGCGCTTCCGGCATGATGCGGGCGATACTGTCGGTGGTATAGACCTGGCTGGCGGCGGTGCGGTTGAGCATCGACACGATCGCGGCGAAGGACGGCTCGTCCGGTGTCAGGCCCGACAGGGTCATCTGCCCGTCGATATAGATACCCACGCCATCGGCGGGGATCGTGTCGAAGATGATGTCGCCCAGCCAGCGGGCATTGGACATCAAGTCATGATCCTGCGCGACGGCGGAGAGCAGCCGGTCGGCGACCTGGCGGGCCTTGCCCTCATAGCTGGCGGTTTCCGCCCGCTCGCGCCCTTCCAGCATCATCGAGAAGATCTGGCCGAACAGTTCGGCGGCACTGCGCTGCGCGAAGCTGGGCAGGCGCGGCGCATAATGATGGCAGGCGAACAGGCCCCACAGCTTGCCATCGACGATGATTGAGATGGAGAGCGAGGCCCCCACCCCCATGTTGCGCAGATATTCGATATGGATCGGCGACACCGCGCGGGTGACGCAGAGCGACATGTCGAGCGCGGCGCCGGCGGGATCGAGCGCCGGGATGACCGGCACCGGCGGCGCGTTGATGTCGGCGATCACCCGGAAGATGTTGCGCATGTAGAGCGCGCGCGCCTGCGCCGGGATGTCGGAGGCCGGATAATGCAGGCCGAAGAAACTGTCGATTCCGGGACGCAGCGCCTCCGCCACCACCTCGCCATCGCCATTGTCGGCAAAGCGATAAACCATCACCCGGTCGAAGCCGGTGAGCGCCCGGACCTGGCGCGCGCCATCGCGCAGGAAGGCGGTCATGCTGTCCGCCTGCGCCAGCCGTGCAACCATCGAGCGGACCATGGAACTGGCCTCCATCTCGTCGGGCACGGCAGGCTCCGCCTCGATCACCACCAGTTGGCCGGAGAAATGGACAGCAACGTCGAACGGCGCACCGCCCTCCACCAGCGGCAGCGAGAAGACCCGCTCCACCGAATCGGGGCCACGCAGCAGGGTGATGCGGTTGCGCAGCGTGTGGATCGCATCGGCGGTGAAGAGCGCGCTGATCGGCTGGCCCAGCATCTGGTCCGGCGCCAGGCCGATATGGTCGGCACTGTTGGTCGAGACGCGCGACACCAGCCAGTCGGCGGTCAGGGCAACGAGAAAGCCGAAGGGCTGGACCGTGCCAAGCACATGAATCGGCTCGCGATCGCAATTATTGATGTCGACGGCGAAGCCCTGGGCTTCCGGGCTGGTCACATCAGTCACAGGCGACCTCCCGCTCGGCGCGCGCGCCGGCTTCGAACAGGGTGAAGGCGGCCCGCGCCCCGGCGATCGCATCGTCCAGCCAGTCCGCATCGCCCTCAGCCGCTGCGGCATCCAGTTGCTGCTGGAACGCAACCCAGCCGCCCTTGGCATGAACGGCCGAAAGATAGGCGCGGAGCAGATCCTGGGCGACCTGGCGCGCAAGCATCGCGCCGCCCAAGCGCGATCCTTCGAGCGCATAGAGCAGGCCCCAGCGAAAGCCGTCGCCGCCAGTGGACGGCATCGACAGCGGCGCAGGCATAGCCTCCCCCAAGGCCGCCAGATCCTGCGCCATCAGCGCGAGGCGCGGCGAATCGGGCTGGGCGACCGGCTCCAGCGCGGCGATCGCGCGGGCATGGGCGCGCAGGAACGCCCGGTAATCGGGCGCGGAAGCGAGCGAAAAATGGGAAAACAGGTCATCGACCCGTTGATGGCTCTCCATCGTCGCGGCGCGCAGGGCCTGTCTTGTGCGGCCGGCATCGGCGGTTCTTATCACCCGTTGGTCCTAAAGGTTGTTTGTCGGCACTGCACTGATCTGGATCAGCTTTGCGCCGAACAGCCCATTTACCGGGCTTTTCCGATGCAAGATGGTGGGATGGATGGAATGATCGAGATTGTCCATTGTTCCGGGACAGAATCTTTCAAATCGCTGACAGAAGAGTTCAGCATCGCGACATCGCCATCGGCGTAGAGATGCGGCATGAAGGGAACAGATGGTTCCCGCACGAGGAATCGGAACGATGCTGAGGAAATGGATGCTGGCCGGCCTGATGGGTGCGACGCTGCTGGGCGGCGTGGCACCGGCCTATGCCCAGCGTGGCGACAATGGCGGCGGTCCGCGCGGCGAGCGTGGCGCCGGCAATCCCGGAAACCGGGGCGGCGACATGCGCGGTTCCCAGGGCGGCACCCGCTGGCAGGGTGGCGGTGATCGCGGCAATGGCAATGCTGGCGGACGTCCGCAAATGGCGGCGCCTGCACAGCGCTGGCAGGGTGGCCCCGAGCGGGTAAGCCGGCCGGACCAGCGGCCCGATCAACGCGCCGATCGCCCCAATGGCAATTGGCAGCGTCCCGGCAATCCGACCCCCGGCATGCAGCCGGTCACCCGCCCCGACCGCCCGGACGGACGCGGTGATGGACGCCGGCCCGACGCCCGCCCGGATAGTCGCGCCGATTGGAACCGGCAGGTCTGGGACCGCGATCGCAACGGGCGTGACTGGAATGATCGTAATCGCGATGGCCGCCCCGACGATCGGCGCTGGAGCGACAATGACCGGCGCGGCGATCGTCCCGGCTATCCGGGCAATTGGAACAATGGTGGCCCCCGCTATGACGATCGCACCCGTTGGGCCGACCAGCGCCGCTGGGACAATGGCTGGCGCCAGGACCGGCGCTATGACTGGTATGGCTATCGCAGCCGCTATGGCGACCGTTACCGCATGGGCCGCTATTATGCGCCGTCGGGCTGGAATTATGGCTATCGCAGCTTCTCGATCGGCGTGTTCCTGTCGGGTCCGCTCTATGGCAGCAATTACTGGCTGAACGATCCCTATTATTACCGCCTGCCGCCGGCCTACGGCACGATGCGCTGGATCCGCTATTATGACGACGCGCTGCTGGTCGATATCCGCGATGGCTATGTCGTCGACGTGATCCGCAACTTCTTCTGGTGACAGCCTCCTGAACTGGCCTTCAGGACACTGGGCCCGGTGCGACACCGCACCGGGCCCTTTTTCATTGCGCAGCGCCGACGGGAAATGGCAGGGAGGCGGCATGAACGAGATAGTGGATGATGGCGGCACCGCGTCGCCGGCCCGCGCCGCGATCGGCGATCGGGTGCGCGAGAAACTGAACCGCAACCCGCTGGTCAGCCGCATCGACAGCCCCCATCTGGAAATCTATGGGCGGCAGGATTTCCTGGGCGCCGAAGAATGCGCGGTGATGCGCGCGATCATCGATGCCGGTGCCCAGCCCTCTACCCTGTTCACCGGGCGGGAAAATGCCGATTATCGCACCAGCCACAGCTGCAATCTCGACCGGGAAGACCCGCTGGTCCATGCGATCAGCGCCCGCATCTGTGCGATGACCGGGCTGGAGCCCGACCATGGCGAGACATTGCAGGGGCAGCGCTATACCCAGGGCCAGGAATATAAGGTCCATTGCGACTATTTCCCGGTCAATGCCAGCTATTGGCCCGACATGCGCAAGACCGGCGGCCAGCGTAACTGGACGGCGATGATCTATTTGTCGCCGGTCGAGGGCGGGGGCGAGACCCATTTTCCGCGCTGCGAATTCATGGTGCCGCCGATCGAGGGGATGATCCTGATCTGGAACAACCTGAAGCCCGACGGTGCGCCCAACCCCTATAGCCTGCACGCCGCCCGGCCAGTGGCTCAGGGCACCAAATATGTCGTGACCAAATGGTTTCGCGAACGTCCCTGGGTTCGCTGACCCAGAAGGTCGCGCGCCATTACACTTTGCGACATAAATGACTGGTTCCTGACAGCGCCGTTCCCGGACGGTTCAGCGAATCCACTCCATATTCAACATGTTGGTAAGGGAACCTGCCCCGCTTGAAGCGGTTGGAAGCGTCCCCGAGCCTCCAGATTGATGGGAGTAGAAATATGCGCAAGATCATCATCCTTGGCCTTCTTGCGGCCACCGTCGTCCCCAGCGTCGCTTCTGCCCAATCCTATGGCGAAGCCCGCCGCAGCGAGCAGCGGCTGCGCGAAGACCAGCGCGACCTGCGCGCAGCCCAGCGCTATGGCGATCGCCGCGATGTGAAGGAAGCCCGTCGCGACGTCCGCGACTCCCGCCAGGAAGCGCGGGAAGACTGGCAGGATTATCGCCGCAGCCACCGCGACGTCTATCGCGCCGGCAACTGGAATGCGCCCTTCCGCTATTCGCGCTGGAATGCCGGCGCTCAGCTTCGCCCGGCCTATTATAGCTCGCGCTATTATATCGCCGATCCCTATCGCTATCGCCTGCCCCGTCCGGCCGCCAATCAGCGTTGGGTCCGCCACTATAATGACGTGATGCTGGTGAATGTGCGTACCGGCCGGGTCATGACCGTCCATCGCGGCTTCTTCTGGTAAGCCGGACGACGAAACAGAAAAGGCCCCGGACAGCGATGTCCGGGGCCTTTCTTTACCCCCTTGGCCGCGCCCCCCGTTTCCGGGCGGGCGCGGCCGATGCCGTGCCAGGCACGCCATCAGTCCGAAAGGGGGGTGGACCGTTCGCGAAACGCCCCTCGCGCGCGATGGTTCCCCCGCTTCTTTCCGATCAGGCGGCCAGCGCCTGCGCAATCAGCTTGCGGCTGTTGTCGATGCCATAGAGCGCGATGAAGCTGCCCATGCGCGGCCCTTGATCGGCGCCCAGCAGCGTCTGGTAGAGCGCCTTGAACCAGTCGCGCAGTTCGGCAAAGCCAAAGGCTTCATCCTTGCCGATGGCATAGACGATATTCTGGATATCCTCCGCGCTGGCATCGGCCGGCAAGGCGGCCAGTTCTTCGTCCAGCTGGCGCAGTGCGGCGGCTTCGTTGGCGTGCGGCGCCCGGCGCTGGAGCGTCGGCGCGACGAAATCGCGATGATAGGCGAGCGCATGGCCGATCAGCGCGTCCAGTTCCGGATAGGTTTCCGCGCTGGCGCCGGGCACATAATTTTGGAGATAGCTCCACACCTGTTCGCGGCTGGCATCGCCCATCACGCCGACCAGATTCAGCAGCAGGCCGAAGGTCACCGGCAACTCGCCCTGCGGCAGCTTGCCATCATGGATATGATGGACCGGATTGCCCAGCTGCTGCTCGATCGCCTGCTTGGGATAATTGCCGCGGAACTGCCAATATTCGTCGACCGCGCGCGGGATCACGCCCATGTGCAGCTGCTTGGCCTTCTTGGGCTCGCGATAGGCGTAGAAGGCCAGGCTTTCCTGCGGACCATAGGTTAGCCATTGTTCGAGGCTGAGGCCATTGCCCTTCGACTTGGAAATCTTCTCGCCCTTTTCGTCGAGGAACATCTCGTAGTTGAAGCCCTCGGGCGGACGGCCGCCGAGCGCGCGACAGATTTTCGACGACTGGGTGACCGAGTCGATCAGATCCTTGCCCGCCATTTCATAGTCGACGCCCAGCGCATACCAACGCATCGCCCAGTCGACCTTCCACTGCAGCTTGGCGCCGCCGCCCAGGATCGACTGCTCGATCGTCTCGCCTTCGTCGACGAAGCGGACGATACCAGCCTCGGCATCGACCACCTCGACCGGAACCTGCAGCACGATGCCGCTCTTGGGGCTGATCGGCAGCACCGGCGAATAGGTCGCCTGCCGTTCCTTGCGCAGGGTCGGCAGCATGATGTCCATGATCGCCTGATAGCGGCGCAGCACCTGGCGCAGCGCTTCGTCGAAGGCACCGGCCTGATAGCGTTCGGTCGCGGACACGAATTCATAGTCGAAGCCGAAGCTGTCGAGAAATTCGCGCAGCATCGCATTATTGTGATGTGCGAAGCTTTCATATTTCTCGAACGGATCGGGCACCTGGGTCAGCGGCTTGCCCAGATAGTCGGCCAGCATCGCCTGGTTCGGCACATTGTCCGGTACCTTGCGGAAGCCGTCCAGATCGTCGCTGAACGCCACCAGCCGGGTCGGGATGTCCGACAGCGCGTGGAAGGCGTTGCGGACCATGGTGGTGCGCAGCACTTCGTTGAAGGTGCCGATATGCGGCAGGCCCGACGGGCCATAGCCGGTCTCGAACAGGATATGGCCTTTCTCCGGCGCGCCATTGGGGTAACGCTTGAGAAGCTTGCGCGCCTCCTCATAGGGCCAGGCCTTGGACGCGTTCGCGGCGGTGCGGAGAATGTCGGATATGGTCATGATGCCAAAGCCCCTACCGCCGCGAAGGGCGAAAGGGAACGGCTTTTGGAGGCAAAAACGCGTTAAACCGGGCTTCATATTTAGATTTTGTTCACCCTGTTCCTCCATGGTCTGGTCATATGGAGGCTCCCATGCAGACACCCCGCAGCCGCGAACGGATTCCCGTCGACATCGCGATCACCATCACGACCGTGCTCGACAGCCTGGAAGGGACGATCGTCGATCTGAGCGCGGGCGGCGCGCAGGTCGTCGGCTGTTCGCTGCCGACCGGAAGCCAGTGTCAGCTGGATATTGACGGCTATAGCGTGTTCGGCACGGTGCGCTGGTCGGAAGAGGACCGGATGGGCATCCGTTTCCCCTATATCCTGACCGAAGGGCCGTTGTTCGAACAGCTGGAAATGGCGCGCCTGGCCCGCCGCGCGCCGGTGGCGTTCCAGCCCCGACCGGCTGCGCCCGCCTTCACCTATTCCGGCCCCATGGGTTTTGGCCGCCGGACCAATTGATCGGCGCATTTCGGTTTCCCTTTTGTTCGCCTTGCCCTAAGCCGGGCGGGTGATCGATCCTGCTGCCCTGCCCGCCCTCCATGCCAGCCATGGCGGCATCTGGCTGCGCGAAGGCAGCCGCACCATGGGCGTCGCCAAGGGGCAGGCCATTGCCCGCACCGCCGAGACGCCGACGCTGCTGCTCAATGCACCGCTGACCGGCCAGCGGCTGGGCTATCCCGATCTCAACGGCCTCGACCTGCTGGAACTCTGGGCCTTCGTCCATCCAGCCCGCTTCCTGGTGCCCACGCCCAAGGGGCTGGCCGAGGCGCTGGACCTGCCGCAACCGGCACAGGAAGGCGATATCCCGGCCCTGTTGCAGATGGCGGCGCGGGCCCTGCTCGACCGGCTCGATTCCCCGGAATGGAAAGAAAGAGAAGGCGGCTGGACCGCGGCGCAGGCGCTGCACCGGCTGCGCTGGCCCTGGTCGCCGCTGGTCGCGCCGCGCATCAGCCGCCCGGCGGAGGCCGAACGCTGGCTCTTTTCCAAGCTGCCCGAATGGGAGGAGGCCGCACCCCGCCCTGCCCCGCGCACCGTGGCGATGGAGGAGGAGGCCGTGCTGGCGCGGCTTGACAGCCTGACCGGACCGAGCGCCGAACCCCGCCCCGGCCAGCGCGCCTATGCCGCCGCCGCAATGGAGGCCTTTCGCCCGCGCAGCCATCGCGACCAGCCCAATATGTTGCTGGCGGAAGCCGGCACCGGCATCGGCAAGACGCTGGGCTATCTCGCTCCCGCCTCGCTATGGGCGGCGCAGGCGCAGGGCACGGTGTGGATATCCACCTATACCAAGGCGCTGCAACGCCAGCTCGACCGGGAATCGCTGCGCCTGTTCCCCGATCCGGCGACCGCCGCGCGACGTGTGGTGGTGCGCAAGGGGCGGGAAAATTATCTCTGCCTGCTCAATCTGGAAGATGCGTTGCAGGGCGGTTTTGCCGGCCGCGCCGCCATATTGGCGCAACTGGTCGCGCGCTGGGCCGCCTTTTCCAAGGATGGCGACATGGTGGGCGGCGACCTGCCCGGCTGGCTGGCCATCCTGTTCCGGCGCAACGGCTCCACCGCGCTGACCGACCGGCGCGGCGAGTGCATCTATGCCGGCTGCCCGCATTACCGGAAATGCTTCATCGAACGGTCGGCGCGGGCATCGGCCGAGGCGGACATCGTCATCGCCAATCATGCGCTGGTGATGATCAACGCCGCGCGCGGCCGCGAGACCGGGCAGCGCCCGCAACGCATCGTCTTCGATGAGGGCCATCATCTGTTCGACGCCGCCGATTCGACCTTCTCGGTCGCACTGTCGGGGCAGGAGGCGATCGAACTGCGGCGCTGGGTGATGGGACCGGAAGGCGGATCGCGCGGCCGCCGCCGGGGCCTGGCGGCGCGCCTGTCCGACCTTGCCAGCTATGACGAGGAAGGCGGCGAGGCGATCCGCACCGCGGTGGAAGCTGCACGCGCTTTACCGGCCGACGACTGGCTGAAACGGATCGTCGCGGGCGAGCCTTTCGGACCGCTGGAGGAACTGCTCGCCACGGTGCGCGGCACCGTCTTCGCGCGCGCCGCCGACAGTGGCGAGGCCGATGCCGGCTATGGGCTGGAGACAGAACTGGCCGAACCCGATGGCCCGCTGGTCGAGGCGGCGCAGGAAGCGGCGATCGCCCTCGATGCGCTGCTGAAGCCTCTCGTCCGCCTGTCCAAGCGGCTGGAGGCGGTATTGGAGGATGCGCCCGACTGGCTCGACGGCGCGGCGCGGGCGCGGATCGAAGGGGCGATCGGATCGCTGGGCTGGCGCCGCGACCTGATCAGCGCCTGGCTGGCGCTGCTGGCCCGGATCGGCGGCCCGGCCGACCCCGATTTCGTCGACTGGATGACCGTCGACCGGGTGGAAGGGCGCGAATATGATATCGGTCTGCACCGCCACTGGCTCGACCCGACCCGGCCGCTGGCCGAGGCAGTGCTGCAACCCGCGCAGGGGGTGATCGTCACTTCCGCCACGCTGAAGGGCGGCGGCGACTGGTCCAATGCCGAGGCGCGCAGCGGCGTCACCCATTTGCCGCACAGCGCCGAGCGGTTCGAGGCGGCCAGCCCGTTCGACTATCCCGATCGCGCCGAAGTGCTGATCGTCACCGACATCAAGCGCGGCGACATCGCCGCCATGTCGGGCGCCTATGCCCGGCTGATCGAGGCATCGGGTGGCGGCACGCTGGGCCTGTTCACCGCGATCCGGCGGCTGCGGGCGGTGCATGCGCGCATCGCCGACCGGCTCGCCCGCGCCGGCCTGCCGCTCTATGCCCAGCATGTCGATCCGATGGATACCGGCACATTGGTCGATATCTTCCGCGACGATCCGCGCGCATCGCTGCTGGGCACAGATGCGCTGCGCGACGGCGTCGATGTGCCCGGCCATTCGCTGCGGCTGGTGGTGATGGAGGGCGTGCCCTGGTCCAAGCCGACCGTGCTGCATGCCGCCCGGCGCCTGGCGGGGGGTGGCAGCGCCTATGACGACCGGCTGATCCGGGCGCGGCTGGCGCAGGCGTTCGGCCGGCTGATCCGCCGCGCCGAGGACAAGGGCAGTTTCGTGATCCTGTCCGCCGCCATGCCGAGCCGACTGCTGAGCGCCTTCCCGCCCGGCACGCCGATCCGCCGGCTGACGCTGGACGAGGCGATCATCGCCGTCAGCGCAAAGATGCAGGCGCGGGACATGCAGGACGCTGGTCTTGGCGACCGAACAACGTTAGGGCATCAGGGAAGCGAACCCGGCATGCGGTGACCCGACAGGGCACGGCGCCTTTGTTTTCTGCGTTTTTGCGAGTCGGCAGGAGATATTCCGCCGCGACAAGGCGCGAGGAGCTGGAGCGAGAATGAAGCGGTTGACCCTGTTGCGCCATGCCAAGTCCGATTGGGACGATCCGGTCGCGCGGGATTTCGACCGGCCGCTCAACCGCCGGGGGGAAAAGGCCGCGCTGTTGATGGGCCAGTTCGCCGCGCGCAAGGATATGCGGTTCGACCTGCTGGTCGCCTCCCCCGCTGCCCGCGTCGTGCAGACGCTCGATACCTTCTTCACCGGCTATGGCGAAACGCTGGACGCGCGCTGGGACCGGCGCATCTATCTGGCCTCTGCCCCGACCCTGATCGACGTGCTGCGCGATTTGCCGGACGAGGCGGACAGCGTGCTGATGGCAGGGCATAATCCCGGTTTCGAGGAACTGATCCTGAGCCTGGTCCCCGATGATGGCGCCAATCCGCTGCGCGAGGATGTGGAGATCAAATTCCCGACCGCCAGCATCGCGGTGATGGATCTCGCCATCGACCAGTGGGAGGCTACGACGGACAAGTGCGGCACATTGCTGAGCTTCACCCGTCCCCGCGACCTGGACCCGGCGCTGGGGCCGGGATCGCGCTGAGCTTGACCACGCCGATTCACTGGCGACCGGCTGTCGCCTCCGACGCCGCCGCATTGTCGATATTGGGCGGCGCCACCTTCCTGGCCAGCTTTGCCCATGACCATCCCGGCGAGGCGCTGGTCGCCCATATCCGCAAGGCGCATGGCGAGGACTATTATCGCGCCGCCCTCGCCGATCCGGCCCAGACGATCCTGATCGGCGAGACGCCATTGGGCGCGCCGGTCGGCTATGCGCTGATCACCCCGCCCGACCTGCCGGTGCCGACTGACGACCGGACGGATGTCGAACTCAAGCGCATCTATCTGCTGAGCGGGTGGCAGGGTGGCGGCAATGGCGACGCGCTGATGGCGCTGGTGCTGGCGGAAGCCCGGCAACGCGGCGCACGTCGGCTACTGCTGGCCGTCTATCCACAGAATGATCGGGCGCGGCGCTTCTATGCCCGGCATGATTTTGTCGAGATCGGCGAACTGACCTTCATGGTCGGGGACGTGCCGTTCCGCGACCTTGTCTATGCCCGGACGCTCTGATCGCGATCAGCGACCCAAGGCCCGCGCCAGATCGGCCCGGATGGCTTCGAGCCGGGCGATCAGGTCCGGCTCCGGCGTCGCGGCGGGCAGCGGATCGACCGCTATATCGTCCGTGCCATAGGCCAGCGCCTTCTGCGCGCCCTTGACCGTGAAGCCCTCGACATTGAGCAACTGGTTGATGCGCCGTGCCAGCGCCACATCGGCAGGACGATAGTAGCGCCGGTTGCCCGATCGCTGGAGCGGACGCAATTGCGGAAAGCGGGTTTCCCAATAGCGCAAAATATGTTGGGCAAGACCCAGCTCTGTCGCCAGTTCGCTGATGGTCAGAAATGCGCCCTCGGCCTTTTCCATGGGCGCAATGTTGCACCCATAGTCCCGTAAAGGTCAACTACGGTAAATATACGCCAATATTACAAAAGCTGACCGAATTGCCTCAGGTCGAGGCAACGCGGTCCCGCATCGTCTGGCTCGCGCGGAATGTGAGCACCCGGCGCGGCTCGATCGGCACCTCGATCCCGGTCTTCGGGTTGCGCCCCATGCGCTCATTCTTGTCGCGCAGGACGAAGGTACCGAAACTCGAAATTTTCACATTTTCGCCGCGCTCCAGCGCAGTCGACATATGTTCCAGGATCGATTCGACCAGTGCCGCCGCTTCCGCGCGGGACAAGCCAATGTGACGATTGACGCTCTCCGCCAGATCAGCGCGGGTCAGTGTGCCAGTGCCGGTCATCGCAAATCCCCAATGTGCCCCCCTGCATCATCTGCCGGGGCAAATGATTGCGACACAAATGTGATGCATGTTGGGTGATTCGGCAAGCAGGTCAGATACGTAGGGGCGATCGTTTCGCCGCCGTATCAGACCCGCAGGACGCAGGCGCCCCAGGTGAAGCCACCGCCCATCGCTTCCAGCACGATCAGATCGCCGGCCTTGATCCGGCCATCGCGGGTCGCCGCGTCCAACGCCAGCGGCACCGAGGCGGCCGAGGTGTTGGCATGCTGGTCGACGGTGACGACGACCTTGTCCGGGGAAAGCTTGAGCTTGCGCGCGGTCGCGTCGAGAATCCGGGCATTGGCCTGGTGTGGCACCAGCCAGTCGATGTCGGCGGGCGTCATCTCCGCCATCGCCATCACTTCCTTGAGCACGGTGGCGAGATTCACCACCGCATGGCGGAACACTTCCTGCCCCTTCATGCGGACCTTGCCCACCGTCTGGGTGGTCGAGGGACCGCCATCGACATAGAGAAGCTGGTTGTGGCGGCCATCGGCATGCAGCTTGGCGGCGAGGATGCCACGCTGGCCTTCCGCGCTTTCCTCCGCGCCGAGCACGACGGCGCCGGCACCATCGCCGAACAGCACGCAGGTCGCGCGATCTTCCCAATCGAGAATGCGGCTGAAGGTTTCCGCGCCGATCACCAGCGCGCGCTGCGCCGCGCCCGAGCGGATCATCGAATCGGCGACCGTCATCGCATAGAGGAAGCCCGAGCAGACGGCCGCGACGTCGAAGGCGACGCAGTCATCGATGCCGAGCGCGGCTTGCACCAGCGTGGCGCTGGCCGGGAAGGTCTGGTCCGGGGTCGCAGTCGCCAGGATGATGAGATCGATATCCTGCGCGGCAAGGCCGGCCGCCTCCAGCGCGCGCTTCGCGGCATCGGTCGCCAGCGTGGTCGTGGTCTCCCCCTCGCCGGCGATATAGCGGGTGCGGATGCCGGTCCGTTCGACGATCCATTCGTCGCTGGTGTCGACGGTCTGCGCCAGTTCCGCATTGGTGACGACGCGTGCGGGCAGGGCCGAGCCCGTGCCCAGGAGAACGGATCGACGCATCACTTGACGGGCAGCTCCAATTTGGACGCGACGGCGGACAGATCCTGCACCCCGGCCATGTCGGCGGCGATGCGTCGCGTGATATCCTCTTCCAGCAGGCGGGCGGCGACATGCACCGCATTGGCCACGCCCTTGGCGTCAGCGCTGCCATGGCTCTTCACCACGACCCCGTTGAGGCCGAGGAAGACGGCGCCATTATGATTGTTGGGATCGAGATGATGCTTGAGCAGATGCATCGCCGGCTTCGAGATCAGGAAGCCGATCTTGGACCGCAGCGAACTGGAGAAGGCGCGGCGCAGCAGGTCGGCGACGAAGCGGGCGGTGCCCTCGGCCGTCTTGAGCGCGACATTGCCCGAGAAGCCGTCGCACACGATTACATCGGTTTCCCCGCGGCCGATCTTGTCGCCTTCGGTAAAGCCGTCGAACGAGAATGGCAGGGTGTCGGCTGCGCGCAGCACGGCGGCGGCATCACGGATCTCGTCCGTGCCCTTGAGCTCTTCGGTGCCGATGTTGAGCAGGCGCACGCGCGGCCGCTCCAGATCGAGGGCGATGCGGGCATAGGCCGCACCCATCACCGCGAACTGGACGAGATTGCGCGCATCGCACTCGGTATTGGCACCAAGGTCGAGCATGACGACATCATTGTCGCCAAGGGTCGGCAGCATCGCTGCCAGCGCAGGCCGATCGACACCGGGCATCGTGCGCAGCGCCAGCTTCGCCATCGCCATGAGCGCACCGGTATTGCCGGCGGAAACCGCCGCACCGGCATCACCCGACTTCACGGCGTTGATCGCCATGCTCATCGAGCTGCTCTTCTTGCGAATCGCGACGCTGGGCTTGTCCGTGCCCTCGACGATCGTGTCGGAATGCACGACTTCCGACGCCGCCCGCAAATTGGGGTGGTTGTCGAGAGCCGCCTTGATCCGGGTCTCGTCGCCGAAAAGGGTGAAGCGGAGTCCTTCGTGCCGGCGACGGGCAAGCGCAACGCCTGCCATCATCACCCGCACGCCTTCATCCCCGCCCATCGCGTCAATTGCGATTCGCGGTTGGCTGGACACTGAGATCACCCCTTTGCGGAGATCGAAAAAGTCTTACGCCCCGACGGCGATGACTTCGCGGCCGTTATAATGGCCGCACGCGTCGCACAGATTGTGGGGACGCTTCAGTTCACCGCAGTTCGAGCATTCCTGGAATGCTTCGACGCGCAGCGAATCGTGGCTGCGACGCATGCCACGCTTGGACGGGGAAGTTTTCCTTTTGGGGACAGCCATGTCGGCACCTGTTTCCGTAATTAAATCTGGTTATGCGACTGGCCGGTTTCCAAATGAGACGCCGACGGCACGGGTGCCGCAGACCATGCGGCCCGGGTGATCGCGAAGCCCTGCGCCTATAGCCGTTTTTGCAGATGGTGCAAGTCCTTCCTTGCCCGCCGGCCCGCCGCGCCTATGGTGGCCGCCCGTCGAATAGGGGGATGCCCATGTTGTTGCCGATCACGCTTACACTGGCTGCGGCCTGTGCGCTCATCAATTTCTGGCTGGCGGTGCGCTGCGCGCGAATCCGCGTGGGCGCGAAGCTTTTGCACGGCGACTCGGGAAATATGCTGCTGGCACGGCGGATGCGGGCGCACGCCAATTTCATCGAATATACGCCGATCGTGCTGATTCTCTTTGGCCTGATCGAGATGGCGATCGGCGCGCCGCTATGGCTGTGGATCGGGGCGATGATCTATGCGCTGGCGCGAATCGCCCATGGCTTTGGCATGGACGCCGACAAGCCGACGGTCTGGCGCGCGGGCGGCGCGCTGCTCACCTGGATCGTGATGCTCGGCCTGGCGGTCGCGGCGCTCTATATCGCCTGTGGCGCGACTCGCGCCGTGCCTGCCCCGCCGGCGATGGCGCGGGTTTAACCGAGAACGGAATCGGCCACATAGGGATTGGTGCGCCGTTCATAGGCGAAATTGCTCATCTCGCCATGGCCGGGGACGAAGGCGGTCTGGCCGCCGAGCGGCCAGAGCTTGCCTGTGATCGCGTCGATCAAGTCCTGATGATTGCCGCGCGGGAAGTCGGTGCGGCCGATCGACCCCTTGAACAGCACGTCGCCCACGATCGCGAGCTGGCTCGGCGCATGGTGGAAGACGACATGGCCCGGCGTGTGGCCGGGGCAATGATAGACGTCGAAGGTCAGATTGCCGACCGTCACCTGGTCGCCATCGACCAGCCAGCGATCCGGCTCGAAACTCTCGCCGGGAATGCCCCAGCGTTGGCCATCCTGCGGCAGGCGGTCGATCCAGAAGCGATCCTCCTCATGCGGCCCCTCGATCGGGACATCGAGGTCGCGGGCCAGCACGCCGGCCTGGCCGCAATGGTCGATATGGCCATGGGTGACGAGAATCTTCTCGATCGTGACGCCATGCTGCGCCGCCGCCTTCTTCAGCACCGGCAAGTCGCCGCCCGGATCGACGAAGGCGCCGCGCATCGTTTCCGTACACCAGAAGAGGGTGCAGTTCTGCTGCAGCGGGGTGACGGGGATCAGGGCGGCTTTGAGCGGCGGCGTGGTCATGCTGCCGATGTGGCGAAGCGGCGGGGCGAGCGCAAGGGCGTCGGCACGCCTGCGCCTTCGGCGCCCTACCCCAACCCTTCGGCCGCGAAGGGTTCGGCGAGGCTGATGCTGTCGAGCACCTTGGCGGTTTCGTCGCGCACGCGCAGCATCACCCGGTGCAGGCGACATTCGCTTTCGGGCAGGCAGTTGGTGCAGCTTTCATGGGCGAAGCGGCTGGCACAAGGGGTGAGCGCGAGTGACCCGCGGGTCAGGCGGACGATGTCGCCATAGCTGATGTCGACCGGCGCCAAGGCCAGCCAATAGCCGCCGTCGCGCCCCCGTTGGGTCGCCACCAGCCCTTCGCGCGACAATTCGGACAGGATCACCGTCAGGAATTTCGCCGGGATATTCTGGCGCGTCGCAATCTCGTTGAGGGGCACGGGCCCCTGGCGATAGCGGTCGGCAAGATGCTGGAGCGCGCGGATGGCGTAACGGGTCTTCTGGGACAGCATGGTCTGTTCGTTATTCGCCTGCGGCCCGGCTTTGGCAAGTCGAGCCGCAGGGTAGAGAAGGGAAAATCCGCTTTAATTTATGCGATGTTGCCGATCAGGGCTGCGCGTTGCTCAGAGCGTCGCGCGCCTGCCTGGGGAAATCGCTGAAAATGCCGTCGACGCCCGTCGATGCGATCGCCTGGACATAGCCGGCAAAATCGCCCCGGCCCTGCGGATCGTCCGGTCGCTTATACTGGTCGGGCAGGAAGCTGTTTTCCATCCGTAGCGTCCAGATATGGACCTGAAGCCCGGCATCATGGGCACGGCCAACCAGCGCGGTCGCCCCATCGGGTGCCAGCACCATGGCGGCGGACGGGCCGAGGCCTGTGGCATAGCCGGCAATCGCCTCCAGCCCGGAGACGCTCATCATGTCGGCATAGGTCGTGCCAGGTTCGTCAGCGGGGCCGCCTTCGGCATCGACGAGCTGGATGAGGCGCAGCCGGGTCGCTTCATGCAGGGCCTTCAGATTGCCGACCTCGAACGACTGGATGAAGACCGGATCGTCGGCATTGGTGTAGCCATATTTGCCGAGCAGATCGAGCAGCGCCTGCTGGTGCGGCAGGCCGATGCCGGCGAAATAGCTGGGATGCTTGGTTTCGGGATAGAGGCCGATGCGACGATGCTGCTCCGCTTCCTTAGCGCGGACCAGCTTCAATATCTCCTCGAAGGTCGGGATGAGATAGAGATCGTTGAAGCGGACATTGGCCGGGCGCAGATCAGGCAGACGTTCCCGCGCCCGCAAAGTGCGCAGTTCGCCGAGGGTGAAATCCTCGGTGAACCAGCCGGTCATTTCGATGCCGTCGATCGTCTTCGTGGTCTTGCGATCGGCAAATTCGGGATGGTCGGCGACGTCGGTAGTGCCGCCAATCTCGTTCTCATGCCGGGCGACCAGCACGCCATCCCTGGTCAGGACCAGATCGGGCTCGATATAGTCGGCGCCCTGGTCGATCGCCCGCTCATAGCTGGCGAGCGTATGTTCGGGCCGCTCGCCGCTGGCACCGCGATGCGCGATGATCAGCGGGTCGGCGGCCCGGACGGCGGAAAGGGGGAGCAGGCCCATCATCAGCAATGCCCCGATGCCCAGCAGCCCCCGTCCGATCACGCCATCACGCCTTTCAGCGCATTTTCATAGGTCGTCGCCTTGAAGCCGACGACCGTGCCCTTGCCGGTGTCGAGGATCGGGCGCTTGATCATCGAGGGGTTGGTGATCATCAGCAGGATCGCCTTGTCCGCGTCGATATGCGCCTTGTCCCCCGCGTCGAGCGCTTTGAAGGTGGTGCCGGAGCGGTTGAGGATGGTTTCCCAACCATGCTCCATCACCCATTCCTCCAGCTTCTCCTTGTCGACGCCGGCGACCTTATAGTCGTGGAAATTATAGGCGACGCGCTCATTGTCCAGCCAGTTGCGGGCCTTCTTGATCGTGTCGCAATTCTTGATGCCGTACATGGTAATCATGATGATGTGTCCCTGTTACCCTTTGAAGGCGGTGACTTCGATTTCGATCTTCATCTCCGGCTTGATGAGGCCAGCGACGACGCAACTGGCGGCCGGGCGGATCTCGCCAAAGATGGGCGCGGTGGCCTTGCCCAGATCGTCCCAATAGGCAGGGTCGGTGATATAATAGGTGACGCGGACGACATCGGCAAAGGAGAAGCCGGCGTCTTCGAGCGCCTTGCCGATCACCTTGAGCGCGTTGACGCCCTGATCGACCACGCTTTCGGGCATGATCTTGGTTTCGGGATCGGTGCCGGTGGTGCCGGCGACGAAGCACCAGTCGCCCTGAACGACGGCGCGCGAATAGCCGACCTGCGCCTCGAAGGGCGAGCCGGAGGAAATGAGCTGGCGGGACATGGAGGGATTCCTGTTGCGATGCGAAAAGGATCGGGGCGAAAAGGATCGCGACGGCCTTTGCCCCCTTGGTTCCGCGCTGTCCAGTGCGTTTCCGGACGCGCTTGCGCGGAACGGGAAAATGGGGTGATCGTTGGAGGGGGACATGCCCCTGCAAGGAGACGCGCCATGACGATGTCCGACAATCGCCCCTTCCCCGACGAGAGTGAGGAGAATAGCGAACAGGCCGACGCCGGCACCCAAGCGAACGACGTCGCCGACGATGCGCTGGGCCGGACCAGCGACCTGAGCGAAGAGAGCGAGCATGGCGGGCGGCCCAACCCGGCGCAGATCATCCCCGACGATGTCCCCGACCTGGTCGACAAGATGAACGAGATGGACCGGTCCGGCTGGATCGATGAGGGCGCGTTCGATGGCGAGCCGCGCATGGACGACGAGGATGATGGCGAGGAGGACGAAATCCTCAACGAGGATGACGACTAGCCGCTAGGCGGGGTGCGCCTGTGCCGGCGCAAGGCCGAAATTGATCATGCCCCGCGCCATATGGCCGAGCGCTTCCGCCATGGCGTCGGCAATGTCGGTGTCGAGATCCTCCTGCAGGGCGATCGCGCAGGCGGCCGCCGTCGCCCATTGATCGGCCAGTTGCGGCGTGATCGGAAAGGCGCGGTGCAGCGACATGATGCAGGTGCCGCGCTGAAACCAGTCTCGCGGGCCGCCCAGCCAGCCGCACAGGAAGCGGGTGAGGCCGTGGCGCACGGCCGAGAGGTCGGCGGCATGAATGGCGCGCAGCTCGACATAGGCCGGGTCGCTTTCCAGCAGGTCATAGAAACGATCTGCAATGGCGCGGACGACCGGTTCGCCGCCGATGCGGACATAGGGGCTGGGCGGCGCGGCGGCGTTCATGCGGCAATCTCCATGGGCTGAGGCCGGCGCACCCTGCGCATCCCCTGCGCTTCCCACATTGATCCCGATCAAACGCCGGTTCGCCCCGAAATGGCGACAAGCCGGATCAGATTTAACCCTCTGTTTTTCCTGAACCTGCTAGGGGCGCGCCATGTCCAGACGCCCCGACCGATTCACCCCCGACCGCATCGACACACTCTGGCGCCGGGAGGCGGCGCGTGCCGGACAGGCGCGCTTTCGTCGCCCCGCACCCCAGCGCAGCGGCTTCAGCGGCAAGACACTGGGATTGGTGCTGGCGCTGGGGATGATGATCGGCTGGCAGGCGCCCGACTGGTGGGCGCGACTGGCGCCCGAGATCGCGATGCCGACGGCGTCGACCGGCATGACACCGTCAAGCGCCAGCGCCGACCAGCTGTCGGCCGATTTCGGCTATTGCCATAGCGGCGGCGGAACCAATTGCGTCGTCGATGGCGACACTTTCTGGTTCCGGGGCGAGAAATATCGGATCGCCGACATCGACACGCCCGAAACCCATGGGCCGCGCTGCCCGGAGGAAGGCGCGCTGGGCGCGCGGGCGACCAGCCGGTTGCAGCAACTGATGAATGCCGGCCCCTTCTCGCTGGAGATCGACGGGCGGGCGACCGACAAATATGGCCGCGCGCTGCGGATCGTGACGCGCGACGGCCAGTCGATCGGCCAGCAACTGGTGGCCGAAGGGCTGGCCCGGACCTGGGACGGACGCCGCCACCCCTGGTGCTGAAAAAAGGGGGCGCCTCGCCCCCTTTCCCCGATCAGCGACAGCTGAGGCTGCCGCGGTCGATCTCGCGGCCGAGCAGCGCGCCGGCGCCGCCGCCGATCAATATGCCCGCCGTGTTGGAATAGCCGCGATCAAGCTGGCCGCCGATCAGCGCGCCGATCGCGCCGCCGATGATGAGGCCGGTGGTGCCGTCCGAACGGCGGCAATAATAGCGGTCGTCATAGCCGCGATAGATGCGCATGCTGCGGTCGACCCGGATCGGCGCATAGCCGCCGCGATAATAGCGGTCGGGGCGATAGCGGCCGCCATAGCGCGGATCGGGCCGGTTCCAGTCATAGGCATAGACCGGCGGTCCGGGCCGGCGATAATTGCCACGGGGCGGCGGTGGGCGATGGTTGCCGGGACGGCCATATTGGGGCGGACGACCATTGCCGGGCCGGCCCGGCTGGGGCGGGCGGCCAGCCCCCGGCCGCCCATGCTGGGGCGGACGCTGGGCACCAGGGCGCGACGGCGGTCGCTGGGCATGATTGCCGCCATGGCTGGGCGGCCGATGCGCGTTGGAACCGCCGGGACGGCCATGCTGGCTGCCACCGGGGCGATGATCGTTCGGCCGATGCTGGGCAGCAGCAGGCAGGGTGGAAATGGCCATCGCCCCAAGGGCGAGCGTGGCGATCATGGCCTTCAGGGCATTGGGCATCGCATCGGTCCTCCACTTTCCGCATCGACGGGATGCGGGTCAGAACAGTTTGCCGGGAACAATGTTGCATGATCGAAACAGAATGACGAGACCAAGCGCAGCACCCCTCCCCCGAAATAGGAAATGCTGCGCTTAACTTCGCATATTTCCCGCACATTCTGACATTTAATTTCCAACACTTGTCATTTTGGAACAAGTGAGCGTCAGAGACAGGCCCGACGCCGGACGGCAATATAGTCCGGCGGGAAGGAATAGGACAGCGCGCCCGCGACGCCCGCCCCGTGCCTTTCAGAGCGCGTTGGCGATGATGGCGCGCTGGCTGTTGTCGAGGCCGTCCAGCGCCGCGGTCGCGGCCTGATCCACGCCGGCCTGATTACCGCCATCGCTGCCCACGAACTGGATCGCGCTCAGCAGCACCAATATTGCCCAGAGCAGGGCCATCCAGCGGCTGGTGAAGAGGGAGCGGAGTCGGACGCCGAGCATGGCGACCGGTCTGGCATGGCGGCGGTTAAGGAAGCGTCACGCCCGCTACGTGGTTCAGCCCGGCGCCGGCGGGAAGGCCGGGGCGCGGGACGGCAAGCCGGATGGCGGGCTGGTCAGCAGCAGCCGGTCGAGCTGCGCATAGCCCAGGCAGCGATGGCAATAGGCAAAGTCGAAGGCCGTGTTGAGAATCCAGGCCTGGGTCGCGACATCCCAGGCCGCCCAGGCTTCGCGCGTGACCTGATCGCTGCCGCAGACATTGCAGACGAAGACGTAGAATGGCGGAGATGGGGGATCGACGGGGCTGGTCATGACCGGACCATAGCCCAGGGCATCGCCATTCCGGCGCGAGACTGGTCCGTTATGGACGCGATGCGGGGCGCTCCAGCAGCGCACAAAAAAGGGGAGGCGCTCCCCGCGCCTCCCCTCCCCTCGAACAGATCGAAAGCCCTTTGCAAGCTGCCGTGATGCTGGCTGATCAGCAGCCTTAAACGCGTCAGCGCCGCGCGGGCTTGATCACAGCGCAACGCGCATGGCGCGTCGCGCTGTGATCTTATTCCGCCGCGATGCCGGCGGCCTTGAACATGTCCGGATCGCTTTCGTCGACATTGGCCGCTTCGGCGCCCTTGAGCTTCTTGCGGCGGTCGAACGCGTCCCAGACGTCGTTCCACTGGCCACGGGTCGCGCCCTTCGAATATTCGGTCGCGCGGGTTTCGAAGAAATTGGCATGCTCCACGCCGTTGAGCAGCGGGGTCAGCCAAGGCAGCGGATGCTCGTCGATCATGTAGATGGGCTTGAGGCCCAGCTGCCCCAGGCGCCAGTCGGCGATGTAGCGGACATATTTCTTGATGTCCTTGGGCGTCATGCCGGGAACCGGGCCCATTTCGAAGACCAGGTCGACGAACGCGTCCTCGATCCGGACGGTCTTCTGGCACATGTCCATGATGTCGTCCTTGACCGACGCGGTCAGGCAGTCGCGTTCCTTCACGAAGCTGTGGAACAGCTTGATGATGCCCTCGCAATGCAGGGTTTCGTCGCGGACCGACCAGGTGACGATCTGGCCCATGCCCTTCATCTTGTTGAAGCGCGGGAAGTTCATCAGCATCGCGAAGGAGGCGAAGAGCTGGAGGCCTTCGGTGAAGCCGCCGAACATCGCCAGCGTCTTGGCGATATCCTCGTCCGTATCGACGCCGAACTGGGCGAGATAGTCATGCTTGTCCTTCATCTCCTTATATTGGAGGAAGGCCGAATATTCGCTTTCGGGCATGCCGATCGTGTCGAGCAGATGCGAGTAGGCGGCGATATGGACCGTTTCCATGTTGCTGAACGCGGTCAGCATCATCTTGATCTCGGTCGGCTTGAACACGCGGCCGTACTTCTCGTGGTAGCAATCTTGCACTTCCACGTCGGCCTGGGTGAAGAAGCGGAAAATCTGGGTCAGCAGGTTGCGCTCATGGTCACTGAGCTTCTGCGCCCAGTCACGACAATCCTCGCCCAGAGGCACTTCCTCGGGCAGCCAGTGGAGCTGCTGCTGGCGCTTCCAAAATTCATAGGCCCAGGGATATTCGAAGGGCTTGTAGACCTTGGAGGCTTGAAGAAGGGGCATATGGGTTACTCCGCGAAATCTTTTCTTCCCCTCTCCCATCGGGAGAGGGAGGGGCCCGCGCCGTCAGGCGTGGGAGGGTGAGGGCGAGAGACGCGCCGCGATGACCGCTACGACGCCTTCGGTATTTTCCATGACTTCATGGTTCCAGAAACGCAGGATCTGATAGCCCTGGGTCTCGAAATAACGGGTTCGGACAGCATCTTGCTCAGCGCTCTCCGCATGACTTGCGCCATCGACCTCGACGACCAGCTTGCCAGAAAAACAGAGGAAATCCGCGACATAGGCACCATGGGGCACCTGGCGGCGGAATTTCACGGTCGGAAGCTGTTCACGCAAGGCACGCCAGAGACGTTTTTCAGCCTCCGTGGCGTTACGGCGGAGAGCGCGGGCCTGATCCACGGCCCCTGAAGGCAGATCGCGGTAATTGCGCATCGCCCTCACCCTTCCGCCGCTGCGCGGCTCCCTCCCTCTCCCACAGGGAGAGGGAATCTGATCACTGGCAGGCGAGGCACTCGTCATAGTCGGTGGTCTCGCCGATCTCGAACTTGGGGGCGTCGATCGTGTTGTCCGCTTCCACGCCACCGGCGAAGCCGGCGCGCTGCACCGACTTGGAGCGCAGATAATAGAGTGACTTGATGCCCAGTTCCCAGGCGCGGAAGTGGAGCATCAGCAGATCCCACTTCTCGACATCGGCCGGGATGAACAGGTTCAGCGACTGCGCCTGGTCGATATAGGGGGTGCGATCGGCCGCCAGTTCGAGCAGCCAGCGCTGGTCGATCTCGAAGCTGGTCTTGTACACATCCTTTTCTTCCTGGGTGAGGAAGTCGAGATGCTGGACCGAGCCGCCGCGTTCCAGGATCGAGTTCCATACGGCGCTCGAATCCTTGGCCTTTTCGACCAGCAGTTTTTCCAGATAGGGATTCTTCACCGCGAAGCTGCCCGAGAGCGTCTTGTGGGTGTAGATGTTCGCCGGGATCGGCTCGATACAGGCCGAGGTGCCGCCGCAGATGATCGAGATCGACGCGGTCGGCGCGATCGCCATCTTGCAGCTGAACCGTTCCATCACGCCCTGGTCGGCGGCGTCGGGGCACGGCCCGCGCTCCTGCGCCAGCATCATCGACGCCTCGTTCACCTTGGCATTGATATGCTTGAAGATGCGCAGGTTCCACGACTTGGCCATGGCGCCTTCGAACGGGATGCCGCGTGCCTGCAGGAAGCTGTGGAAGCCCATGACGCCCAGGCCCACCGAGCGTTCACGGCTGGCGCTATATTTGGCGCGGGCCATTTCCGGCGGGGCGCGGTCGATATAGTCCTGCAGCACATTGTCGAGGAAGCGCATGATGTCTTCCGCGAAGGTCGGATGATCCTTCCACTGATCCCAGGTTTCCAGGTTCATCGAGGAGAGGCAGCAGACCGCCGTGCGATCCTGGCCGAGATGGTCGCGGCCCGTCGGCAGAGTGATTTCCGAGCAGAGGTTCGACGTCGAGACCTTGAGCCCCAGGTCGCGATGATGCTTGGGCATCATCCGGTTCACCGTGTCGGAGAAGACGATATAGGGTTCGCCGGTGGCAAGGCGGACCTCGACCAGCTTCTGGAACAGGGCGCGGGCATTGACGGTGCCGCGAACCGACTGGTCCTTGGGGCTGCGCAGGTTGAAATCACTGCCATCGCGCACCGCTTCCATGAACTCATCGGTCAGCAGCACGCCATGGTGCAGGTTGAGCGCCTTGCGGTTGAAGTCGCCGCTCGTCTTGCGGATTTCCAGGAACTCCTCGATCTCCGGGTGGGAGACGTCGAGATAGCAGGCGGCCGAGCCACGACGCAGCGAGCCCTGGCTGATCGCCAAGGTCAGCGAATCCATCACGCGGACGAAGGGGATGATGCCGCTAGTCTTGCCGTTGAGGCCAACCGGCTCACCGATGCCGCGCACGCTGCCCCAATAGGTGCCGATGCCGCCGCCGCGCGAGGCGAGCCAGACATTCTCGTTCCAGGTGTTGACGATGCCTTCCAGGCTGTCGTCAACCGAGTTCAGATAGCAGCTGATCGGCAGGCCGCGGCCGGTGCCGCCGTTCGACAGCACGGGCGTTGCCGGCATGAACCAGAGCTTGGAGATATAGTCATAGACGCGCTGCGCATGGTCGGCATCGTCCGAATAGGCGGCGGCGACGCGGGCGAACAGATCCTGATAGCTCTCGCCGGGCAGCAGATAGCGATCGTTCAGCGTATCCTTGCCGAATTCGGTCAGCAGCGCATCGCGCGACGAATCCGTCACGACATGAAAACGACGCTCATGAATCTTGGACGACGCGGACTCGGTCGCCTTGCCCTTGGCAGCCTTGGGCTCGGCCTTGTCCACCAGATCCTCGATACGCTCGTCCATTACCGTCGCCACGTCGCCGTTTCCACCTTGTTCACTATCTCGAAAGTCCATGCGAGCCCCCGATTGTTCCTGTTCCGTTCGATTCGGTCCAGCGATGCCAGGGCGCACCCAGACATCATAGCATGAACCCGATCGGGCCGGGACAGAAATGGGGTCAACCGATCCGATCGCAAGGACAAAAGCCCCGTATCGCCGGAAGCAGGTCCGACAACGCAATCACAATCTATTGGGTGACCCCCTTGGTCCCGATACCACAGATAGTGCCACAGCCCCGCCGACACGCAAGAGGGTAAATGACAGTTCGGGGACTCGGTTCATCGACGCCTGGATTCGTTTCGTCGCTGACACGCCACCCCATAGCGCAGCGACGCGCGGACTTCCAAGGGCCTTGGAAAAGACAAGGGGGGCCTATGAAATTAAAAAATAAATTTGCCTTGCCACGCAAATGCGCGCGTCGCGCGATTGGCGACAAAATCATGACATGGGGGCAGAGGCACGAACACGACCACAATCTGTTGAATCGCTGCCTTTATCGTCCCCCTGCATATCGCCGCGCGATACGCTATGATGATGGGAAGGCAGGCGAATCCATCCGCAGCGATCGGGAGGCAGGCATGATCCTCTATTACCATCCCCTCTCCTCCTATTGCTGGAAGGTGCTGATCGCCTTCTACGAAAATGGCACGCCCTTCACCCCGCGCGTCCTGGAGGATGAAGCGGCCCTGGCCGAATGGCAGGCGCTCTGGCCGCTCGGCAAATTCCCCGTGCTGCACGACCCGGTGCGCGGCGCAACGATCGCGGAGGCGAGCATCATCGTCGAATATCTGGGCCGCCACGAACCCGGCACCTTTCGCCCGATCCCGGTCGATGGCGATGCGGCGATCGAGGTGCGGCTGATGGACCGGTTGTTCGACAATTATGTCATGGGGCCGATGCAGGCGCTGGTGGCCGACCGGCTGCGGCCCGAAGAGGCGCGCGATCCTCGTGGCGTGACGGCCAATGTGGCGGCGCTGCGCAGCATCTATGCATTGCTGGAGGATCGGCTGGCGGGGCGGAGCTGGGCGGCGGGCGATCATCTGTCGCTGGCCGACTGCGCGGCGGCGCCCTCGCTATACTATGCCGACAGGATCGTGCCGCTGCGCGCCGACCATCCGGTGCTGGGCGCCTATCTGAACCGGCTGGAGACGCGGCCGAGCTTTGCGCGGGTGCTGTGCGAGATGCAGCCCTGGTGGCAGAATTTTCCCTTTGCCGACGGGCCGCTTGCGTCCTGAACCGCAACCCTCTTCTGGACTCATCGTCTCAAAGGCCTATAGCCCCGCCTTGCAGGGACCTGCCGTGCAGAGGCGGGCCGCAAGAATAGGGACCAGGGTAGATGACCGTCATCAAGACCGCCGACCTCATCGAGAGCGTCGCCGACGCACTCCAGTTCATTTCCTACTATCACCCGATGGATTATATCCGGGCACTGGGTAAGGCCTATGAAGCCGAAGCCAATCCGGCGGCGAAGGACGCCATCGCCCAGATCCTGACCAACAGCCGCATGTGCGCCGAAGGCCACCGCCCGATCTGCCAGGACACCGGCATCGTCAACGTGTTCGTGAAGTGGGGCATGGAGTGTCGGCTGGACGATAACAGCCGGTCGATGCAGGAGGTGATCGACGAGGGCGTGCGCCGCGCTTACCTGAACCCCGAAAACCGCCTGCGCGCGTCGATCCTGAAGGATCCCGCCTTCAGCCGCCAGAACACCAAGGACAACACGCCCTGCGTGCTGAACGTGGAAATGGTGCCGGGCAACAAGGTGACGATCGACGTCGCGGCCAAGGGCGGCGGGTCGGAGAACAAGACCAAGTTCAAGATGATGAACCCCAGCGATTCGATCGTCGACTGGGTGCTGGAAATGGTGCCGCAGATGGGCGCTGGCTGGTGCCCGCCCGGCATGCTGGGCATCGGCATCGGCGGCACCGCGGAAAAGGCCGTGGCGCTGGCCAAGGAAAGCCTGATGGACCCGATCGACATGGGCGAACTCAAGGCACGCGGTCCGCAGAACAAGATCGAGGAACTGCGCATCGAGCTGTTCGACAAGGTCAATGCGCTGGGCATCGGCGCGCAGGGCCTGGGTGGCCTGGCCACCGTGCTCGACATCAAGATCCACGACTATCCCTGCCATGCGGCGGGCAAGCCCGTGGCGATGATCCCCAATTGCGCCGCGACCCGCCACGCGCATTTCACCCTCGACGGGTCCGGCCCGGCCTATCTGGAAGCGCCCAAGCTCAGTGAATGGCCGCAGGTCGACTGGAAGCCGAGCAAGGAAGCGATCCGCGTCGATCTCGACAATCTGACGCCGGAACAGGTGCAGGGCTGGAAGCATGGCGACCGCCTGCTGCTGAACGGCAAGATGCTGACCGGCCGCGACGCTGCGCACAAGCGGATCGCCGACATGCTGGAGAAGGGCGAGGAGCTGCCGGTCGATTTCAAGGGCCGCGTGATTTATTATGTCGGCCCGGTCGATCCGGTGCGCGACGAAGTGGTCGGACCGGCTGGCCCGACCACCGCGACGCGCATGGACAAGTTCATGGACATGATGCTGGAACAGGGCCTGGCCGCCTGCGTCGGCAAGGCCGAGCGCGGCCCGGCCGCGACCGACAGCATCGCCAAGCACAAGAGCGCCTATCTGATGGCGGTCGGCGGCGCGGCCTATCTGGTCGCCCGCGCGATCAAGGAAGCCAAGGTCGTCGGGTTTGAAGACCTGGGCATGGAGGCCATCTACGAGTTCACGGTGGAGGACATGCCCGTCACCGTCGCCGTCGATAGCGAAGGCCAGAATGTCCACCGCCTCGCCCCGCTGGTGTGGCAGGAGAAGATCAGACAAGAAAAGCTGCTCGAAGGGGCGTAAGATCGCCCGTCAGCAACTATCTAATTGATACGGATCAAGGCGGCGCGCGAGACGGGAACCCCGTTTCGCGCGCCGCATTATGTCCGGCACCCAAAGCCGGAGTTCATCCATGTCCTTCACGCAGCTCGAACCGCCCTTGCCCGTCATGATCGAAGGCAAGGGCAAAGGCTATGCCTTCGCCGTCATCGATTATGGGCAGGAGCATAATCTGATCTGGGTGACGGGTCTGAGCGATAGCGGAGAAATCTGGTGTGCGCCCAACCCGCTGGTGCGACTGCAGAGCAACTGGACAATGGGGCGCGAGCCGCATCATGAGCCCGACTGGCAGAATGTCACGCTGGCGCCGATCAAGCCGAGCTGACGAAAAAGGCGCGCCATCCCATCGGATGACGCGCCTTTTTCTTTGGCCCCACCCCATGCACAGCATGGGGTGGAATAACCTTAGTCTTACAGCTTGCCGCTCAAGGACAGGCCGATGATGCGGGGTTCGTTGAACACCGGGGCCATGTAGTTCTCGATCACGCCCTTCATATTCTTCTCGCCCGTGATGTTGCGGGCGAAGGCGGCGATCTCGTACTTGCCGTCCGGCGCGGTGTAGCCGATCTTCAGGCCGCCTTCGAAGTCGCCCTTCGAGTAGAACTCCTTCGTCTTGTAGAGGACGAAGTTGGTGTAGCCCTGGATGTTCCAGTCGGTTGCCGCGAAGATCTTGCCGCCATTGCCCAGCGGTACGTCGTAACGGGCCGCGATGTTGGCGGTGTATTTCGGCGCGTTGGGCAGCGGGTTGCCGTCGATCTGGGCAAAGACGCCGCGCGCGTTGGTGACGGTCGGGTCTTCCACGGTGCAGACGACCACGCTGTTCAGCGTACAGACCTGGGCATAGACATTCTTGTCGTTGATCTCGCTGTGCAGCAGGCTGAGGCCGGCCGACAAAGTGAGATTGTCGAACGGACGCGCTTCCAGATCGGCTTCCAGACCATAGGCCTTGGCCGCGTCGGCGTTGAACAACACGCCATTGCCGTTCACGTCATTGCCGTTGAGCTGGATGTCCTTCACCTTCCAGGCGAAGCCCGACAGGTTGAAGCGCAGGCGGTTGCCCAGCAGGTTGGTCTTGATGCCGCCTTCGTACGACATGATCGTTTCCGAATCCGCCGTGGTGAAGTCGCTGTTGAACACGGCCGAGCGGCCCTGGATGGTCGGGCCACGGAAGCCGCGCGCGACGCGGGCATAGAGGCTGACCTCGGGGCTGACTTCATACAGCGCGCTGACGTCCCAGCTCGGTTCCTTGCCGGTCAGCTTCACATAGCGACGGCCGGCATAGGTCGAGACGCCCGCCGCATTGGCGGTGGCGCGGACCAGACGGGTTTCCTTCGTGTCCTTGGTGTAGCGGCCGCCGGCGGTGATGGTCAGGCCCGGTACCACTTCGTAGCTCGCCTGGCCGAACAGGCCCCAGCTTTCATTCTTGTTGCGCAGACGCACCCAGTTGTTGGGATTGTTGGCGGTGCCGGTCAGGAAATAGGCGCGCTGGTAGAAATCGGTGGTGTCGCGGCTGTCGAAATACATGCCGCCAACCTGCCACTTGAAGGCGCTGTCGCCGTTGCTGGCGAGGCGGACTTCCTGCGTCAGCTGGTCGAGATCGCGGACATTGCCCTGGCTCTGGCCGAAGCCGTTGGCCACGCCGTTCACCGGATAATCCGCGCCCGCGCCGCCATCGGTGTCGCCACGGCTGTAGCCCGACGTGGTTTCATAGGCGGTGATCGAGGTCAGGGTGACGGGGCCCATGTCGATCGCGATATTTTCCGACGCGCCATAGGTCTTGTATGCCTGCGGGTTGTTCATCGCTTCGTCGAGCGCGATCTTCGAGCGGGGTTCGCCCGACACGCTGTTGCTGCCCTTGGTGAGGCCGGCGCGATGGAAGATGGTCGAGGTGCCGTCATAGTCGCGGGCATGGACGCTGGTCAGCATCGAGACATTTTCGGTCGGCGTCATCAGCAGCTGAAGGCGCACGTCCTTCTCATTATAGCCGCCCATCGCATCCTTCTTCGGCGACACGGTGCCGTCGGCGCTGGGGCCGGTGTATGTATTGTCGACCCAGTCGTCGCGATGCTGGTAGAGGGCCGAGACGCGGAAGGCGAGCTTGTCCGCGACGATCGGGCCACCGATGCCGCCGTCGAAGGTGACGGTGTTATAGCTGCCATAGCTGGCCTGGGCGCGACCTTCCCAATCCATCGACGGACGGATGGTGTCGAACTTGATGATGCCCGCCGTGGTGTTGCGGCCGAACAGCGAACCCTGCGGGCCGCGCAGCACTTCCACCTGGTTGACGTCGAACACCGGGTTCGACTTCAGCACGACATGCTCCAGCACAACATCGTCCTGGATGATCGACACCGGCTGCGATGCGCCGAGATAGAAGTCGATATTGCCAAGGCCGCGAATGTAGAAGCGCGGGAAGATGCGGCCGGTGGTGGTTTCGGCGTAAAGGCCGGGCACGCGGGCGGCGAGTTCGAGAATGTCGCCGCCGCCGGCGGTCAGGTTGCGCAGCGCATCGCCCTGCACGACGCCGACCGAGACGGGCACCTTCTGCAGATTTTCCGAGCGGCGCTCGGCGGTCACGACGATCTGGTCGAGCTGGCCGGCGTCAGCGCCCGCTTCCTGCGCATGGGCGACGCCACCAAGGGCGAGCGCACCGAAGGCCGAGGTCAGCAGCAGCGCCGACCGTGCGAAAGTGAATTTCGACAAGGTTATTCCCCGATAATATTGCTTTTGCGTCCGGGACAGCGGCGCCCCTGCGCCTGCCGTCCGGGATGCCATCGCCGCTAGGCGCGATTTGTGGCGGGACGGTGACGTTCGCCCTGCCCAACATGGGAACATGTCGGAATGTTGCCAAGCGTTGTAACAATGCAACACAATGCGATCCACGCGCCAAGGTGACTGGCAAGCGTCATACACCCTTGTTATCGTCCCCGCCCATGACAGGGGAAATCGAAGCAGCGGGTGACGCGATCACCGGGGGCATGCTGGCACGGGCGGTCGAGCCAGGCCATGGGGAAGCCCATGAGGCCGGCCATGGCGCCTGCCTGAATTGCGGCACGGCGGTGACGGGCAATTATTGCCCCGAATGCGGCCAGGCCGCGCATCTGCATCGCAGCTTTGCCGCGATCGGCCATGACCTGGCCCATGGCGTGCTGCATTTCGAGGGCAAGATCTTCACCACCCTGCCCGAGCTGGCGCTGCGCCCCGGACAATTGACGCGCCGCTATATCCATGGCGAGCGGGCCAAGTTTGTCTCCCCCTTTGCCCTGTTCCTGTTCAGCGCCTTCCTGATGTACGCGATCTTCTCGCTGACCAGCCATCATGGGCTGGAAGGCGCCCGCAACCAGGTGAAGATGAACAGCGAGGCAATCGCCGAGCTGAAGAAGGAAGAGGAAAAAGCCGATGCCCGCATCGCCAAGGTGCAGGCGCAACTGGCCGAGCCGGGGATCAGCGCGAGCCGGCGCGAGACATTGCAGGAAAAGCTGAAGGACGCGCAGGACGAGCGGAAGGGCCTGTCGCTGGCGAGCGGCCTGACCGACTCGCTGACCGGCGATAACGTCGACAAGGCGGTCGACAAGACTGTCGACAAGGGCCTCAACAAGGGCATCGCCAAAACGGTCGGCAAGGCAATGAGCGCGGCTGCCAAGGATCCCGAATTCGCCTATTACAAGCTCAAGGCCAATGCCTATAAATTCTCCTGGCTGCTGATCGTCATATCGCTGCCCTTCCTGTGGCTGCTGTTCCCGTTCAGCCGCCGGTTCAAGATGTATGACCATGCGATCTATGTGACCTATTCGATCGCCTTCATGTCGCTGCTCTTCTCGCTGTCGATGATTCTGACGGCGGTCGGCATCACCCATGGGCTGGTGACGCTGGTGCTGCTGTTGTTCGCGGCCTGGCACATGTATCGCCAGTTCAAGGATGCCTATCAGCTTTCGCGCAGCGGCACCTTGCTGCGGCTGCCGCTGCTGTACGGCTTTGCCTGTGCATCGCTGTCGCTGTTCTTCGCCTTCCTGATGATGATGGGGTGACGGGTCGCGTCCCTATTGTATAGGGCGCGCATGATTACGTCCCCGATCTGGTTGCCCGCCACCCTGATGGCCGGGGCCACGCAAGCCTGGCGCACCGCGGTGCAGCGGCGCGTGGGCAAGACGCTGTCGATCAATGCGGCGGGCCTGGTCCGCTATCTTTACGGCATTCCCTTCGCGCTGATCCTGCTGGGCGGCTATCAGTTGCTCTTCCCCGCGCCCTTCCCCGTGCTGGGCCGGCTGTTCCTGCCCTTCTGCCTGGCCGGCGGGCTGGCCCAGATCATCGCCACCAATTTGCTGATCATGGCCTTTGGCCATCGCAATTTCGTCGTCGGCACCGCTTATTCCAAGACCGAGGCGGTGCAGGGGGCGATCCTGTCCTTCCTGCTGATGGGCGAGCGGCTGAGCACGCTGACCTGCGCCGGCATCGGCTGTGGCGTGGCCGGCGTGATGCTGCTGTCGACCGGCGGCAAGCGGATGGGGCCGATGGATTTCCTGCGCGCGCTAGGCCAGCCGGCGGCGATCACCGGCATCGCATCGGGATTCTTCTTCGCGCTGACCGCGATCGGCATCCGCCGCGCGACGCAGGAGGTGGGCGGGGGCGATCCGATCCATGCCGCGCTGATCGTGCTGAGCGTCACGGTGCTGCTGCAGACGCTGCTCCAGGGCGGCTATCTGGCGCTGCGCGAGCCGGGCGAGATGCGCAAGGTGTTCACCAGCTGGCGCGTGTCGGGCCAGGTCGGCTTCCTGTCGGCTATGGGATCGGCCTGCTGGTTCACCGGCTTTGCCACCGCGCCGGTCGCGCTGGTGCGGATCGTCGGCCAGATCGAGGTCGCCTTCACCATGGCGTTCGGCCATTTCTACCTGGGCGAACGCATGGCGCGCAGCGAGGCGATGGGGCTGATGCTGGTCGCCTGCGGCGTGGTCCTCGCTCTACTGGGTGCGCTTTAGGGGTTTTTGGAAAATGCGCGAAAGAGCGCATTTCAAGAGCCGGACCGGCCCACACCCCCACCCGGCCTCCCAGACATGATATCCTGATGGGCGGCCGGGTGGGGGTGTGGGCCGGTCCGGAAGCGTCATTCTGACGAAGCTGACATCCGTGTCAGTATGATAACCGATATTTTACCATCCATGGCTAGCCAGTTGCCGTGGGCACAGAAACGCAATCGGGAACCGTCGCACGAGCGGTAATGAAGGTCGCCAAATTATCGGGCGACCTGGGTATCCGTACGCTCGACCTTCAGGCAGATATCAGCGAACTCGCGGACCGGGTGACGCAGCAGGCGCGCACGATCGAGGCGATCAGCGGCGCCGCGTCGCAATTGTCGCGCGACGGCGAAAGCGTGTCGCTGGTCGGCCAGGACGCGCGCGAGAAGGCGGTCGCCGCCCGCGCCATCATCGATGATTCGGGACGGCAGCTGTCGACCGCGAACGGCAATTTCGTCGACCTGATCGAACAGGTGAGCCGTATCCATGCGCGCCTCGACGGCTTTGGCGAGGCGCTCAAGACCGTCGCCCATGTCACCAGCGTGATCAGCGGCATCGCCAGCCAGACCAATCTGCTCGCGCTCAACGCGACGATCGAGGCGGCACGGGCCGGTGACGCGGGGCGCGGCTTTGCCGTGGTCGCGGCCGAAGTGAAGAAGCTGGCGCAGGAAACGGCGAGCGCGACCCAGACGATCGAGCGGTCGATCGGCGCGCTGACCAGCGAGGCCGGCGGCATGCTGGACAGCATCACCCATGGCGCGCAGACCGCGCGCACGGCGCTGTCCGACACCAAGAATATCGAGGCGCTGGTCGACCGGCTGGGATCGCTGATGCAGGGCCTGTCGAGCAACAGCGAGGCGGTGGCCGAGCGGATCGCCTCCATGGTCGGTTCCGCCAGCGAGATCCGCACCGGCCTGTCGGCGCTGTCGAGCACGTCGGGCGACAATGCCGACGGCCTGCAACGACTGTCGGGCCGGGTGTCGATCGCCAGCGACGACACCAACATGCTGCTGCAATATCTGGCGGAAAGCGGCGTCGACATTCCCGATTCGCCCTATATCCGGTTCAGCCTGACCGCCGCGCAGGCGGTGGGCCGTGCGATCGAGCAGGCGCTGGATGACGGCCGCATCGGCGAGGCCGATGTCTTCAGCGAATATTATGCGCCGATCCGCGGCACCAATCCGCCGCAATTCACCCATCCGATCCAGCCGATCATGCAGGCCGAGGCGCGCGCGCAGCAGGAAGTGGCGCGCGGCTACAAGGGCTTGTTCGGCATGACCTTCACCGATCGCAACAGCTTCGGCGCGATCGCCATGCCGGAACGTGCGCTGCCCCAGCGGCCGGGCGACGAGAAATGGAATGCGGAATTTTCGCGCCAGGGCGTGGTGTTCGATTTCCCCGACACGCGCGAACAGTGCAAGATCACCGAACCCTTCTGCATCAAGGCCTATCGCCGCCTGACCGCCGAGGGCGAGGTCATCCTGCTGAAGCAGGTGATCGCCTCCATCCATGTGCGCGGGCGCCACTGGGGCATCTTGCAGATGGCCTATAAGGATCAGGGCTGATCCGCGCCGCCCGGCGCGTCCGTTTCCTCCTATAAAACAGGCTGCCCCGCAGCGACCATGGCCGCCCGCCCGATAGAGGAGGGTGGCCATTTTCCTGCCGATGGGGAGGCACGGATGAAGCGCATCGTGGTCTGTTGCGACGGCACCTGGAACGAGCCCGACCATAATGAGCAGGGTAGGCCCTGCCCGACCAATGTGGTGAAGCTGGCCAGCCTGATCCCCGCAATGGCGGAGGACGGCACGGCGCAGCGCGTCTTCTATCATAATGGCATCGGGTCGATGGCGTCGCGGACCAAGCGGCTGATCGACGGGGCCACCGGCTATGGCATCAGCCGCATCCTCCTGTCCTGCTATGCCTGGCTGGTGCGCACCTATCAGCCGGGCGACCAGCTCTATTTCTTCGGCTTCAGCCGGGGCGCCTATACCGCCCGGTCGCTGGCCGGTTTCGTGCGCAATTCCGGCATATTGCGGCCCGAGCATGAAAGCCTGATCCCCGATGCCTTCGCGCTCTATCGTTCGCGCGACGGAACCCGCGCGCCACGATCGGAGGCGTCGCGCCTGTTCCGGCAAAGCTATGCCTGGTCCGACGGCACGCCGATCCGGTGCGTCGGCGTGTGGGACACGGTCGGGTCGCTGGGCGTGCCCAACACCTTGTTCCAGGGGATATTGAAGCATCTGTTCCGGGTGAACCGGGAATTTCACGACACCGACCTGTCATCGAGCGTCGCCTTCGCCTTTCATGCGGTGGCGATCGACGAGCATCGCAAGCCGTTCCTGCCGACATTGTGGACGATCCCCGAGGGGCAGGGCGCAGGCCAGCATGTCGAGCAATGCTGGTTCCCCGGCTGCCATGCCGATGTCGGTGGCGGCAATCCCGATTCCAGCCTGTCGGATATCGCGCTGGAATGGATGGTGGCGCGCGCCCGGCTCGCGGGACTGGCGGTGGATGATCCGTTCGGGCTGGTGCCGCCCGGTTTCCCGCCGCACCATCCCGATCCCCTCGGTCCGGTGACCGAATCCCAGACCTTCTTCTACCGCCTGTTCGGATCGGGCGAGCGTGCGATCGACGTGCCGCATGACGCCGGGCGGACCAATGAAGCCCTGTCCGATGCGGCGATCGAACGCTGGCACAAGCTGCCCGAATGGCGGCCGGCAGCGCTGGTCGACCTGGCGAAGCGCAAGCCCGACATGCTGCAGCCATAACACGCAAAAAGGGGCGGATCAGGGCCGGCCGGCGCCTGATCCGCCACCCCGTCGCATCAAGGGACGACGGGAAGCGGTCCGGGCACGACGCCATATTGCTGCAGGCCCGACATGATGGCGTGGATCGCCAGCGCCGCCTGCAGCACCGCGATCATCCAGCCGAACGCCATCAACGTACCGGCATGGATGAAGCCCAGCAACTGGCGGGCAAAGATCATCGCCAGAAAATCCGCCACCATCATGCCCAGGAAGATCCCGAACACGCCGGTCAGGAAGGTCCGGGTATCGCCAGCCACGGCCGCGAACAGCAGCAGCGCCACGATACCATAGGGCGTGATGATGATCGGGAAGGTCACCGGCGACATGGCCAGCCCCTTGGCCGAGGTCGGCGGCGCATCGGGCGCGGGGGCATGCTGCGCATTCTTGACCGCCTCCAGCGCGCCGATCAGCAGCAGCACGCCGCCGGTCAGCAACAGGTCGGGCGATGCAATCTGCCAATTCTGGCGCAGATTGTCGCCGATGAACAGGATGAGGAAGCCGACGGCCGTAGCAATCAGGGTCGACCGGAGCGCCAGCGCGCGCCGCTCCCCATCGGGCAACTGGCTGGTCAACTGGGCAAAGGCGGCGATCACCTTGATCGGTCCCAATGTGACGAAGAAGATGACCAGGACGAAACTCAGATCATTCATGGCACGCACCCCTGCCCTGCCGAACCATCGGATGCCGCAGGTCGGGCCCCTGCGGCATCCGCTTCATGCCTGTCGCGATCAGCGCGCCTGCGAGGCCGATGCGTCCGCCACCATCGCGTCCAGATCGAAATCCAGGCTCTTGATGCGCGGCGGATATTCCTGAAGCGACTTCATGAACTTTGCGATCTGCGCGGTGGCCGGCGCCAGCGTCCAGGATCGGTTTTCCTGCCACTCGTCGAAGCCGCGCGCTTCATGGAAACGCTCGAACGGATCGAGCTTCAAATTGGTGATCAGCGGCGTGTTCAGATTTTCCTGAATGCCGTTGAACCATTTGTCCTGCGTCTTGAACAGGAACTTCCAGTCGCCATAGCGCAGGCCGTGCAGCGTGGTTTCCGTGAAATAGTAGAAATCCTTGCGCTTCGACTTGCCCTTGCCGCTGAGCAATTCGGTCTGGTCATAGCCGTCGAGATGGACCTTGTAGGTCATGCTGCCGATGGTCTTGCCCTTGAGCAGTTCATCCTTGAGCTCCGGCTCGCCCAGCGCGGACAGGATGGTGGGCATCCAGTCCTCCATCGCCATGAACTCGCCAGTGGCGACATTTTCCTGCACATGGCCGGGCCAGCTGACGACGCAGGGCACGCGGAAGCCGCCTTCATAGCCGCCGACGCCCTTTTCGCCGCGGAAGGGCTGGTTGCCGCCATCGGGCCATGAATTGGAGGCCGCGCCATTGTCGGTCGAGAACATGACGAACGTGTCGTCGGCCACGCCCAGTTCTTCGAGCAGGTCGAGCAGTTCGCCGACATGATCGTCCATCTGCTTCACGCCGTCGGCATAGAGACCATAGCCGGTGACGCCGTCATATTCGGGCGGCAGGTGGGTCTGGTAATGCATGCGCGTCGTGTTGTGCCAGACGAAGAAGGGCTTGTCGGCCTTCACCGCATCGGTGATGAAGCGCTTGGATTCGACCATGAATTCATTGACGAGCGTCTTCTGTCGCTCGGAACCGAAAGGCCCCTTGTCCTCGATCGACTGGCCCCCCTTGCCGTCGGCCTTGCTGTGGATCACGCCGCGCCAGGCGAAGGCCTTGGCCACTTCGGGATCCTTGGGATAATCATATTCTTCCGAATATTGGCCGGCATTGAGGTGATAGAGGATGCCGAAAAATTCGTCGAAGCCATGCGCGGTCGGCAGATGCTCGTCCCGGTCGCCCAGATGGTTCTTGCCGAACTGGCCGGTGGCATAGCCATGGGGCTTGAGCAGTTCTGCGATCGTGGGATCTTCCTTCTGCATGCCCTGCGGCGCGCCGGCGAGGCCGACGGTGCTGAGGCCGACGCGGATCGGATATTGGCCGGTGATGAAGGCGGCGCGGCCGGCGGTGCAGGAGGCCTGGGCATAATGATCCATGAAGATCATGCCCTTCTTGGCGATGCGATCGATATTGGGGGTCGAGCCGCCCATCATGCCGCGATGATAGCAGCTGAGATTCCACATCCCGACGTCATCGCCCCAGATGATGAGAATATTCGGCTTTTTGCTCATGCGATGCTCCTGCGAGTCAGACTGGGGAAGACGAACGGCGCAAGGCTAGGTCGGCGATGGGCCGGTTGGTATCAGGGTTATCCTTGATCCCGAGGCCGGGAATGGCGCACTCGCCAACATGGGTCAGGGTCAATAGGGAGGCCTTGCCCTGCCCCGCCGGTCCGCTATGGCGGCGCGATGACGGGCATGGGAGCAGGCATGGCGCGCGCGGTTGCAATGATGAAGGCTGTCGGGGTCGCGCTGCTGTTCCTGCTGATCGCCGCCTGCCTGGCGACGGTGATCGTGCCGCCCTTCCTCGACCGCATCTATTATGAGGGGCCGGCGAGCCGCCATTATGACGGCGCCCGCTTCTTCAACCCCGATGGCGCGATCGACATGCCCGCCCCGCCCGGCACCAGCCGGCAGGGCTTCATCGCCCGCTGGCTGCTGGGCAATGACGATCGCCCCGCATGGCCCGATGCGGTGGCGGTCAAGCCGGCGCGCCCCGCCCCCTTTGCCGCGCCGCGCGGCATGGTCGCCACCTGGGTCGGCCATGCGACCGTGCTGGTGCAGGCGGCGGGCATCAACATATTGACCGACCCGATCTGGTCCGACCATGCCAGCCCCTTTCCGCCGCTGGGGCCAAAACGGGTCGCGGAGCCGGGCATCAGGATGAAGGATCTGCCCAGGATCGACCTGATCGTCATCAGCCATAATCATTATGACCATCTGGATATCCCGACACTCAAGATGCTGTGGCAGCGCGACCGGCCCAGGATCGTCACGGCGCTGGGCAATGACGCGATATTGAAGGCGAACGGCATCCCGTCGGTGGCGCTCGACTGGGGTCAGTCGGTGACCGGCGCGCAGTTGAACGGACTTGTGCCCGAAGCGGTGATCCAGTGCGAGAATTACGAGCATTGCCCGGACTATCGGGTCCATGCGACGCGCAACCATCATTGGAGCAGCCGCTGGTTCACCGACCGCAACCGGGCGCTCTGGTCGAGCTTCCTGATCGAGACGCGGGCGGGCAATATCTATTTTGCCGGTGACACCGGCGCGGGCGACATGGGCTGGACCGGCGATGCAACGCGGTTCGGGCCGATCCGGCTGGCGCTGATCCCGATCGGCGCCTTTCGCTTCTGGCCGGGACAGATGGAATCGGACGCGCATATCGGCCCGCGCCGCGCGGTCGAACTGTTCGAGCGGCTGGGCGCTTCGACCGCGATCCCGATCCACTGGGGCACCTTCCGCCTCTCCTACGAGAAGCGCGACACGCCGCCGCGGATGCTGGAGCAATATCTGCGCTGCGCGGGGATAGAACGAAAGCGCTTCGCGCCGATGCGGATCGGCCAGTCGCTGCTGGTACCCAATGTCAGCCCGGTGCCGCGCGGCCCCAGACATTGCGACCAGCGGGCGATCGACGCGCTGCAATAGCATTAACCATTAGCGTCTAGGATGGGATCTCTACGGCCGGAATGAAGGAACTCCATGGCGACGTCCCTTGCCAAGAATAGGGCTTCCACCGGATTTTCCCTGCCCCCGATCGCGATCGCGATCATGGCGGCGCTGCTGATTATGGCGATCGCGCCGATCGGCTATGTCGGGCATGGGTGGGACGACCAGCATTATCTGGACGCGGCCCGCTGCGCGAGCCAGCACGGCTACTGCCTGCCGGGGGATCATTGGGCGCGCCGCTTCACCCTGGTCATTCCGGCGAGCGCGATGCTGGCGATGCTCGGCGAAAGCCGCATCATATTGGCGATCGTGCCGCTGGCCTATAGCCTGTGCGCCATCGCCCTGTTCACCGCCACGGTCGAACGACGTTTCGGACGCAGGGCCAGCCTGATCGGCGGGCTATGCTTTGCGATGATGCCGGTCTTTTCCGAGCGCATGCTCCATTTCGGCGTCGACATCATTGAACTCACCTTTCTGCTCGCGGCAGTCCATGGGCTGCAATGGGCGAGCGAACGCAATGGCGCAATCTGGTTCATCCTGTCGGGCACCGCCCTGTCCTTCGCGGTGATGACCCGGCCGACATCGCTGGCGATGGTGCCGGTCTTTTTCGCGGCGGCGTTGGCTATCGGGCGATGGCAGGGGCTGGGACGTCTGCTGAGCGGATTGGCTGGTCCACTGCTGGTCGAGACGCTGTTCTACTGGAGCGCGACCGGCGATCCCCTGCGGTCATGGCGGTTGTCGCTGGCGCATGGTGGCGTGCCGACCGGCGAACTGGCGCCGGGCGTCGACATTCATCGCAGTCCTCTGTTCAATGTCGATTTCATCGATCATTGGCGGCCAGCATCGGGGATCGAACTGCACTGGACGGTCGATGCGCTGCTGAACCTGATGGCCAATGGCGCTACCTTCATCCTGCCGGTGACACTGGTATTGCTGCTCCTGCAACGCCGGCATCTGGGCAGTGCGGCCGCCGGCGGGCGGCTGATCGGCTGGCTGATGCTGGCGGGCGCCTTTCATTTCGCAGTGCTGGTCTATGCGCTGGCGATCGATCCCAAGCCACGCATGTTCCTGCCGCTGGCGGCGATCGCCTGCGCCCTGTGCGGGGTGATGGGCTCACTGGCCTGGGCGCAGGGGCGACGCATGCTGGTCATTGGCCTGATCGGCCTGATTGCCATCCAGTCCGCCATGAGCGCGCGAAGCCGGGCGCGGGAATTCGCCGCCTTGAGCTGTGCCACCCTGTCCTGCGACATGGGATCTGCATCGACCGGCCTTGGCCCGCCACGATAAGGCGATCTTGTCCGCGCGGCAGAAAAACTGGGGTGGTCTTTTGCCTCCTGGCGGCGCAAGGGGCTGCGCCAAAGGAATATTCGCAATGAATCTTTTCAAGCCTCTGCTGGCCGGTGCCCGCCCGATCGACCGACTGGTCGCGGGCCTGGGCGCGGCGATCGGCATCAGCCTCACCATATTGGTGTGCAGCCAGTTGCCCCTGCATGCCGGCGACCTGCCGATCATCGTCGCGCCGCTGGGCGCGTCGGCCGTGCTGATCTTCGCCGTGCCGGCGAGCCCGCTGGCCCAGCCCTGGTCGGTGGTGGGCGGCAATATCCTGTCCAGCCTGATCGGCGTCGCCGCCTATCAGTTGATCCCCGACATGATGGTCGCGGCCGGCGTGGCGGTGGGCCTTGCGATAATATTGATGAGCCTGCTGCGCTGCCTGCATCCGCCCGGCGGCGCCGCCGCGCTGACCGCGGTGATCGGCAGCCAGGGCATTCATGATGCGGGCTATGCCTTCGCCTTTGCGCCGGTCGGGATCAATTCGATCGCTCTGGTGTCCCTCGGCCTGTTCTTCCACCGCCTGTCGGGCCACAGCTATCCGCACCAGCCGGTCGCGCCGCCGGTGATCGCCGACAAGATGCGCGCGGAGGCAGGATTCCACCTGGAGGATATCGACAGGGCGCTGGCCGAACTGCCCGACAATTTCGACATCAGCCGCGCAGACCTCGACCTGCTGCTGTCGCGGGCGGAAATCCATGCCCAGGCCCGCCGGGCGGACTGAGGCCCACCCGGATCGATCCCGCCGGTCAGGCCGGGCAGTCGCCGTCGCGCTTGCCGGACAGGTCGTGGGTGGTGCGCAGCACCGGCTTGCCGCCCTGCGTCTTGGTCATGGTGGTGCCGAAGGTCAGCGTATCCTCGGTAAAATTGCCCTCGACCACGATTTCGGAGGTGCCGGCGCCGGCCTTGCAGGCAAGGGTCGCGATCAACCGGCCCTTGCGCACCATCTTGTCCTTGTAACTGCAGTCGCTGCCTTCCGCCCCGGCTAGCGCATCGGCGTCGGGCACGCCGGCGGCATCGACCTTGATGCAGATCTTGTCCTCGCTCACCTGCTTGAGCGCGGCCTGATATTCCTCCGCCGTGACGGTGGGGGTGTTGTAGCCGGTGGTCTTGCGGCTGAGGGTCCATTGCCCGCTCTTCATCATCGCCGGCGCGGCCTCCTCCTCCTGCGCGGGCGGAGCGGCCGGTTCGCTGCCGCAGGCGGCAAGGGTCAGGCTGGTGGCCAGCAAGCCGCCCAGCGTCAGAATGTCACGCATATCCTCTCCCCGTTCGTTCCACGGCGGCACGCTCTACCGATGCGCGCGCGGGCGCAAGTAGAAATGTTGCGCGCGCGGATTCATCGCCGCCGGCGCCCGGCGGACAGGGTGGGCGCATGGAAATCGGCCGGCTTGTCGGCGATCCAGCCGAGGAAACGGGCGATGGCGGGATGGCTGCGCAAGGCCATGGCATCGGCATAGGTGCGGGCCAGTTCCGCGTTGGACAGGGTGGCATGGATGGTGCGGTGGCAGATCGGATGGACCGGCACCATCTGTCGCCCGCCCCAACTCTTGGGCACGGGATGATGCCATTCGATCCGCGCGCCGAGCGGGCGGACGCAGAGCCAGCAGCCTTGTCCCTCCCCCTGCGTCACCCGGCCAGGTCGACGCCGCAGCCCATGAACGCGACCGTTCTCATTGACCCTCCGCACAATCCGGCCCGATCCAGCGGCCCTCCGACCGTGCCTTCATCGCCATCTCCATGCCATTGGGCAAGCCGGTCTGGCGCATGTCCATCTGCACCGCATAGCTGTCGGGCGCATAGATGCCGGCCATCGTCATGCTGCTGGTGCCGCCATCGCGCTGGCAGGTGACATTGCCCTTCACCGTGCCGCCGCGCACGGCGAAGTCGCTGTAGCGGCAATCCTTGCCCGGATCGCCGGAAAAGGCGCGGCCGTCGGGATGGGCGGCCTGCTCGGGCGTGACGCAATAGCGCAGCGTGCGGTTCATCGCCTGCTGCATCTGCTGGCGCGCCGCCGCGGGCATCGCCTCCCCGCCGCTCATGTCGATCCGCTCCATCACGAAGCGCCCTTCCCACTGGCCGGGCTTGAGCTGCACCTTCTCGATCTGCGTGACGGCGGCGTCATGGCTCATCGCGTCGGTCGCGGCGATCTGTGTGTCCTGGCTGGCGGACGGCTTGTTGCATCCGGCCAGCACCGCGAGCGCGCAGGCCAGCAGGCCGTTGGTCAAGGCTTTGGTCATCACCGGCTTCCCCTGGCATATCTTGGCAGAAGCGACCCTTTATCTGGCCCAGACTTAGCAAGCGGCGGCGGGTCTGGATATCGGGATTATTGCGATCCGGGGCGGCCGGGCGTGGTAAGGTGGCGAGGTGCGCCCTTATATAGCTTGTTCTTGATTTGTTCCCGATATCATGGTAGACGATCCGGTCATCAATGGGGGAGGCGTGTCGATGACCGAGAGGGAGTCTATTCGATCCAATCGCGAAACCGCATTCAGTCTTTATCTCCGCACCGGTCGTCGTATCGGGCCGGACGCGATCGAGGTGAAATTCAATCCCTGGCATGACGAGGAAAACGGTCGCTTCACCTTCCGTGGACAGGGCCGCTATTTCGGCGCCACGGGTGGCAACGCAAATGCGCCTCCGTCCCGTCCCGGTGGCACCGGCGTCGCACGGTCGTCGTCACCGTTGGCGACAAGACGAAATGGTGCTCCCGATCGCGATCGCTTTCGCGCCGATCACCCCGCCAATCATTCGCTCTACATGGTCAAACAGGGCGACACGCTCAGCCGTATCGCCGCCCAGCGCCAGGGGCTGACGGCTGCGGACCTCGCGTGGCTGAACAACATGCCGCTCGATCAACCCTTGCAGATCGGACAACGGCTGAAGCTGCCACATCAGACCTATCTGGATGCGGGGCGGGCAGCCAAGAACAAGGTCGTCGCCCTTGCCCATTATATGGATACGCATGGCGGGGACTTGCCGCCCGATCCAGCTGATCCACCGTCGCTGGAAAGCCAGCTACTGAACTCGAACTGGCAGCGGGAAGTGAGAAATGGCTATGCGTTCGATATCGACGTCATCGCTCGCCCAAGAGAAATTATTGCCGAACTTACGGATGGACCGATCGCCAAACGCTCCCGCCAAGCGCAAGCTCAGGCAGGTCAGCCGGATCGTCGCCCCGGTGACGATGGCGGTCATTTCATTGCTGCCCGTTTCAACGGTCCCGGCGACAGCTTCAACCATTTCGCCCAGGATCGGAATTTCAATCGAGGCGCCTACCGCGCTATGGAAGATAGATGGACGCAGGCACTGCGCGGCGGAAAGAAGGTCGTTGTTCATATCGTTCCCGTTTATGAGGGAGCGTCAAAACGGCCTTATCGAATCCATGTCACTTGGCGCATCAACGGCGTCGAAGAATTCCGGGATTTCTCGAACGAAAGAAAAGGCCGGCGTCATGAGCGATAAACTCGATACCCTGGGACCGCTCATGAACGAGATCGGTCAAGAATTGGCCAGCTTGGTCGGAGGCGATCCAGATGGCGTGTTTCTGTATGTGGAAATCGGAGACGGGTGGGTAAGCCCCAGCGTTTTCAAGGATGAAGGCGACGTCGTTCGTTATTATAATCCGCGCGACACAAATCTCAGCGATATGCTTTGGGAAGCCTGGTATCTGGAACCCGACGGCCCCAACATGCGCTGGTCGGTGTTGGAATATATGATCACTGGGAAGAAATTTCATGTCAGCTTCCGATATCCTGAAGAGGTGGATGTCGAAGTTATCGATAGCGAGCGCCGCGAAGCCGCGTTGCGGGTGCGGTTCGGCGACAAGCCGGTCGTCTATCCGCCGCCGCCCAAGAGCGCGTTCGAATTACAGCCCTGACTTGCCAGGGCGCGGATTGCGCCCTTGCCCAAAGGCCCCATATTACGCCCATGTCGATCCAGATCCGCACCAGCCTTGACGAACCCGAAACCGGCCAGGACTTCGTGCCGCACCGGCCCGCGCGCCCGGAGAAAAGCGAGGGTGGACGCCCCTTCACCCTGGTCAGCGACTATGAACCGTCGGGCGACCAGCCGACCGCGATCGCCGAACTGGTGGCGGCGGCACAAGAGGGCGAGAAGGACCAGGTGCTGCTGGGCGTCACCGGTTCGGGCAAGACCTTCACCATGGCCAAGACGATCGAGGCGTTGCAGCGGCCAGCGCTGATCCTGGCGCCCAACAAGATATTGGCGGCGCAGCTCTATGGCGAGTTCAAGAGCTTCTTCCCCGACAATGCGGTCGAATATTTCGTCAGCTATTACGACTATTATCAGCCCGAAGCCTATGTTGCGCGGTCGGACACCTATATCGAGAAGGAAAGCTCGGTAAACGAAAGCATCGACCGGATGCGCCATTCGGCCACCCGCGCGCTGCTGGAGCGGGACGATGTCATCATCGTCGCGTCCGTCTCCTGCCTCTATGGCATCGGGTCGGTCGAAACCTATTCGGCCATGACCTTCTCCATGAAGAAGGGCGGGATCGAGGACCAGCGCGAGATCATCCGCAAGCTGGTGGCGCTGCAGTATAAGCGCAACGATGCGGGCTTTGCGCGCGGCAATTTCCGCGTGAAGGGCGACAATCTGGAAATCTTCCCGTCCCACTATGAGGATACGGCCTGGCGGATCAGCTTCTTCGGCGACGAGATCGAGGAGATTGTCGAGTTCGATCCGCTGTCCGGCAGGAAGGTCGCCAGCCTCGATTATGTGAAGGTCTTTCCCAACAGCCACCATGTGACCCCCGGCCCGACCTTGAAGCAGGCGATGGAGGCGATCCGCTTCGAGCTGACCGAGCGGCTGAAGGAACTGGAGGCCGAAGGCAAGCTGCTGGAGGCGCAGCGGCTGGAGCAGCGCACCAATTTCGACCTGGAGATGATCGCGGCGACAGGGAGTTGTGCGGGGATCGAGAATTACAGCCGCTTCCTGACCGGCCGTTTGCCCGGCGAGCCGCCGCCGACGCTGTTTGAATATCTGCCCGAAAATGCTGTGCTGTTCGTGGATGAAAGCCACCAGACCGTGCCGCAGATCGGCGCGATGGCGCGGGGCGACCACCGGCGCAAGATCACGCTGGCCGAATATGGCTTCCGCCTGCCGAGCTGCATCGACAACCGGCCGCTGCGCTTCAATGAATGGGACGCGATGCGGCCGCAGACGGTCAGCGTCTCGGCGACGCCCGGCCCGTGGGAGATGGAGCAGACCGGCGGCGTGTTCAGCGAGCAAGTGATCCGCCCCACCGGCCTCATCGACCCGCCGGTCGAGATCAAGCCGGTCGAGGACCAAGTCGACGATCTGATCAACGAATGCCGCAAGGTCGCGGCGCAGGGATACCGCACGCTCGTCACCACGCTGACCAAGCGGATGGCCGAGGATCTGACCGAATTCATGCATGAGGCGGGGATCAAGGTCCGCTACATGCATAGCGACGTCGAGACGCTGGAGCGTATCGAGCTGATCCGTGATCTTCGCCTGGGCGTCTATGACGTGCTGATCGGCATCAACCTGCTGCGCGAGGGGCTCGACATTCCCGAATGCGGGCTGGTGGCGATCCTCGATGCGGACAAGGAAGGCTTTTTGCGCAGCGAGACATCGCTGATCCAGACGATCGGCCGCGCCGCCCGCAATGTCGACGGCCGCGTCATCCTCTATGCCGACCGGGTGACGGGCAGCATGGAACGCGCGCTCAACGAGACCTCCCGCCGCCGCGAAAAGCAGCAGGCCTATAATGATGCGCATGGCATCACGCCCTTCACCGTGAAGAAAAATATCGGCGACATCATCGCCCATGTCGCGAGCAAGGATCAGGTCACGATCGAGACGGGGCTGGAGGATCGCCCGCATCTCGTCGGCCATAATCTGCGCGCCTATATCGAGGATCTGGAAAAGAAGATGCGCGCGGCGGCGGCGGACCTGGAGTTCGAGGAAGCCGGCCGCATCCGCGACGAGATCCGCAAGCTGGAGGCGGAGGAACTGGGCCTGCCGGCGGACCAGCAGGTGACGGCGCCACGCGGCCGCGCGACCGAGGGCAAGCCGGGCACACGGAAAGGACGGTTCGGGAAGACGACGCGGAAGTTCGGGCGGTAAAGGAAAACCCCCAAGAGGACGGGCGCCCTGAGGGCTGTAGTAAACGTCGATTCAAATCTGATGCAGGTTGCGCCAGATTAGATTGTCGTCCTGTGGGGATATACCGCCATGATCCGCTCCTTCGCCGATCCCGAGACCGAAAAAATCTGGCTTGGCCAACGGAGCCGACGCCTGCCTCCGGACATTCAACAGACGGCCCGGCGCAAGCTGCGGCAGATTCATCGGACACTCAATCTCTATGACCTGCGGGTTCCGACGGGAAATCGGTTCGAGCAGTTGAAAGGCTTTACCCCTTCACGATATAGTCTGCGGATCAACGACCAGTGGCGCATTACCTTCAACTGGTCAGACGGAGGCGCGGAAAATGTCCGAATCGAGGACTATCATTGAGGACGAGGACCGGTTGGACAATGTTCATCCCGGCGCGATCCTGCGCGAAGATTTCCTGATCGGCAGCGATATTCCGACGAGTGAAGTGGTCGATGGCGCTGGCATTGCAGTGCAGCGGCTGGAAGCGATCCTGGCAGAAAAGGCGCCGATCGATGCCAATATCGACCTGCGTCTGGCGCGGTATTTCGGCGTGAGCGAGGGCTTCTTCCTTGGCCTCCAGATCGATTTCGATCTGGAGGAAGAGCGCCGTGTTCATGGTAGCGAACTGGCACGGATCAGTCGCCGCGCAGCCTAAACAATATTCAATGCGTCCGGCTGGTCACCTTGGCGGTGCCGTCGGGCAGGATTTCGATCAGATGCGCGGTCTGGTTGTCGCACTGGGCCTTCCAGCCCTTGACGCCCGGCCGGATTTCGGCGCGTTCCGAGCCGGTGACCGAGGGGCAGGCGACGCCCGATGCTTTGATCGCCTTTTCCAGCACGCCGTTGCGCAGGTCGGGGTCGAGCTTGGCGACTTCAGCCGCTGCGCCGGTTTCGGGCATGTTCCGGTTCTCGACCGCCGTCACCTCATCGCCGCCGCCACAGGAGGCGAGAAACAGCGCCGTCGCCAGCAACATCATAGTCCGCACGTCTTTTCCTTCCATCATGCCGCAAATCCGTCGGTCGCGCGGATCAGCGCGTCCAATATGCCCGGTTCGTTGAACGCATGACCGGCGCCTTCGATCATTTCGAAGCGCGCCTGCGGCCAGGCGCGGTGCAGCGCCCAGGCGGTTTCGGCCGGGCAGGCCATGTCATAGCGGCCCTGGACGATGACGCCCGGGATGCCGGCCAGCTTCCCTGCCTCGCGGATCAACTGGCCATCTTCCAGCCAGCCGCGATGGACGAAATAATGATTTTCGATCCGGGCGAAGGCGAGTGCGAAATCATCGCCCTCATGGGTGGCGGACAGCGCGTCGTCGGGCAGCAGGCGGATGGTCTCGCCTTCCCAGACGCTCCAGGCCTTGGCGGCGGCGACCTGCGCGGCGCAATCGTCACCGGTCAGGATGCGGCGATAGGCGCCGACCATGTCGACGCGCTCACCTTCCGGAATCGGCGCCACGAAGCGTTCCCACTTGTCGGGATAGATGCGGCTGGCGCCCTGTTGATAATACCAGTCGATCTCTGACTGGCGGATGGTGAAGATGCCGCGCAGCACCAGTTCGGTGACGCGCGCGACATGCGCCTGCGCATAAGCCAGCGCCAGCGTCGATCCCCAGCTGCCGCCAAAGACCAGCCACTGGTCGACGCCCATCATCTCGCGCAAGCGCTCGATATCGGCGACCAGATGCCAGGTGGTGTTGGCTTCGAGGTTGGCGTGCGGGGTCGATCGGCCGCAGCCGCGCTGGTCGAACAGCAGCACGTCATAGCGGGCGGGATCGAACAGGCGGCGATGATCGGGCGATATGCCGCCGCCCGGCCCGCCATGCAGGAAGACAGCGGGCTTGGCGCCGGGCGTGCCGGACCGTTCCCAATAGAGGCTGTGGCCATCGCCTACGTCAAGATGACCAGTGGCGTAGGGTTCGATCGGCGGATAGAGGCTGCGCATGACACCGTCCTAACAGGCGGCGGGACGAAGCGAAATGGGGGTTTGACGCAATGCGGACGATGAAGATCATGCTGGGCGCGCTGGCGCTGATGCTGGGCGTGCAGGGCGCGAATGCCAAGCCCGCCGCGCCGGCAAGCCCCAAGCGGCTGGTGATCGTCGACGACGACATGATCGGCCTCAACGGCGTGCCGCTGCTGTTGCTGCAAAGCCCGGATGTCGAGGTGCTGGGCATCACCACCACCAGCGGATCGGTGTGGCGCGACACGGCGACCGCCTATGCGCTGCGGACGTTGGAGATATTGGGCCGGACCGACGTGCCGGTGGTGCCGGGCGCGACCTTCCCGCTGCTCAACAGCGCCGAGGCGACCAAGCGCTGGGAAGGCCAATATGGCCGGCTGGTGTTCAAGGGGCCATGGACCGATTACTGGCCGGGCGACACGATTCAGGAGCATCCCGGATCGACCGATCCGACCAAGGTGCCCGACCTGCCGATCGGCAACCCCAGGACGAAGCCCAGCGCCGAGATTGCCGCCGCCTTCCTGGTGCGGATGGTGAAGGCGCATCCGGGCGAGATCACCCTGTTCGCGACCGGGCCGATGACCAATATCGCGATCGCTCAGAGCCTGGACCCCAGCTTTGCCGCCAATGTGAAGGAAATCCTCTATATGGGCGGCAGCCTGGCCCCGCATCAGGTGCTGGAAGGGCCGTCGGCCGAGCAGTTTGCCCGCGAATTCGTCAATTCGCCGCGCCGCGAGTTCAACATCCGCTGGGATCCCGAGGCGGCGAAGATCTTTGCCCATGCGCCGTGGAAGAAGATCACGATGAACCCGGTCGATCCGTCCACCGGCACGCAATGGACCCGCGCCTTCCTCGACGAGTTGAAGCCCGCTCACACGCCGCTGACCGATCTGTTCCAGACCGGGCTGGAGCCGGGCTATCCGATGTGGGACGAGATCGTCGCCATGGCCTGGCTCAATCCGGAGATCGTGACGAAGGACGAGACTTTGTGGGTCGATTTCGAGACCAGCCAGACGGCGGCCTATGGTGACACCCTGTCCTGGACGGAAGCCTATCGCCCGCATCTGGGCGAGCAGGCGCAGCGCGTGATCCTGTCGGTCGACCGGGCGAAGATGGAGGCGGCGATGGCGCGCCTCTATATGCGCCCCGTCGGCAAGGCCGCGCAATAAGCGCTAATTCCGTTTCTTCTTCGTGCCGGGCCTGGCCTTTGCCTTCGGGCAGGGCCAGGCTTGCCGCGTGGCGGTGAAGACCAGGGCGGAGGCGGACTGGGCGCGCTTGTCCGGATTGGCGCGCAGATAGTCGACGGTGGCGCCCTTCAACTGGTTGAGCGTCACATCGGCGGGGATGCAGCTTTTAAGGCCATTCACCTCGCGCGTGGTGTTGAACGCATCGACCGCGCCGGCGACATAGCCGACGCATTCATAGCTTTTCTCGAAAAAAGCCTTGTCGGTGCGATCGACGGTGCAGCTTTCCAGCAGCGCCTCGCCCGAATAAAAGCCGGCTTGCGCGCTGCCCGGCGACAACCCCGCCGCCGCAACCAGTATCAGGCCGCTTGCCCTCCCGATCATCATACGCGTGCCTCCCGCCTTATGAGGATGCGTCCGCCTTCCGATAAGACTGGACATGCAGGGGAGGAAAAACCGCTTCGAGCGACTTTGTGTCCGGCAGCACATAGACATAGCCGCCCTTTTTCAGAAATTGCGGGCGCAGGCCGCGATTATAGAAGGCGATCGGCACGTTGATGCAGCCAAAAGTGATGCGATTATCGTCGATCGTCGGCGACAGCATGCGCTCGCGCCGCTTTTCCTTGGGATTCCCCTTGGGGATGGTGTGCATCGCGACCGAGGTCGCATAATCGACCCACAGCACGCGTTGCTTGCCCGCCGCGAGGCCGAATTTGGCGAGGAAGCGGCCGGCCGGCGTGGTCTTTTCCGCCGGGCCGATCTCCGCCAGGCTCTTCTTGCCAACACCGGGCGTGGCATCGTCTCCGGGCGCGATGCCGATCAGCACCGGCGCATCGGCAAGCGCCTTCCCCCTGGCATCGAACAGGAAGACATGGGCCGCCTGCTTGTCGACGATGGCATAAGGCAGGCCATGATTGTCGCCGGTCGCGGCGATCCAGTCGATGACCCGGCGCGCATCCGGCGATCGCGGCGTTTCAGGCGCGGGCTTCTCGGACGCGGCCGCTTCTGGCGCGGCCGCCAGCGCGGGCGAGGCACCGAACAGCGCCAGCATCGCCAGCGCCCTTGGGAATTTGTGCATCGGGGATAATATCCGGCAATGGGGCCGGCGCCCCCAACAAGCGGGGGGCGCCGGCACGGGATCGGGACCAGCCCGACCGGATCGGTAGCTTGATCGGCTACGTGATCAGTTGCGCGATCAGTTTCTGGCGCGCTTGGTCTTGGCTTCGCGCATCTGCTGCTCGACACCATCGACGCGGGCGTTCAACTGATCGAGGCGCTGACCGTTATTCTGGGCCTGACCGGCGGCCGACTGGGCCTGGGCCAGAGCCTGCTGTGCCGTGCCGTCGGTGGTCTGCAGCTTGGCGTCGAGCGCATCGACGCGCTGGTTCACGGTCGCCACCTGTTCGCGCACGAAGGATTTCGTGGCACAGCCACCCAGCCCCAGCGAGCCCACCAACACCATGGCAATGGGGGCTAATTTCATCGGGTGCGACATCATTTTCTCCTTATCATCTGCCCCCGCGCCGTCCCAAGCCGAGCCCGTTAACCATGACAATATGATTGGGCCTGAACGTGCATGTGGAGAGCCGAGTGGACGCGGCAGGCCTGCCCCGCCCTTCGACCAACGACCGGAATCGATCGACCGGCATCGGCGCGGATCGTTGAACGGATGCGCGATCGGGAGCATGCTGGCCCGCCTTCCATGAGGGGAAAATCCATGCGCCTGATGCTTGCCCTGGCCCTGAGCGGCCTTGCCCTGTCCATGCCGATCATCACCCTTGCCAAGACGGATCTTGCCGCCGCCGTGGCCGACCCCAAGCGGCCCGCCGACGCGCGCGCGCTGGACGAAAGCCGCAAGCCGGCCGAGACGCTGGCGTTCCTGGGCCTCAAGCCCGGCATGAAGGCGGCCGACATCATGACCGGATCGGGCTATTGGGCGGAGATCATGGCCGATGCGGTCGGCCCCAAGGGCAAGGTGACCGGGTTCGAGCCCAGCCAATTCTACGCCAGCGAGGAAGAGAAGCCCAAATGGGCGGCACTGGTCGCGCGCCGGCCGGAAGTGGACTGGGTGCGCTATCCGTTCGAGGCCTTCGCGGCGGCGCCCGACAGTTTCGACTTCAGCATCATCAATCTGAGCTACCATGATCTCTACTGGCAGTCGGACAAGTTCGGCATTCCGCGCACCGACCCCGATGCCTTCGTGAAGACGCTCTATGCCGCGACCAGGCCGGGCGGGATCGTCGGCATCATCGACCATGTCGGCCCGGCCGGCGACACCCGCGCAGTCGTGGACAAGCTCCACCGGATCGACCCGGCGGTGGTGAAGGCCGACTTCCTGCGCGCCGGATTCGTGCTGGAGGCGCGAAGCCCGCTGCTCGCCAACCCCGCCGACGATCACAGCAAGCTGGTGTTCGATCCCGCCATTCGCGGCAAGACCGACCGTTTCCTCTACCGTTTCCGCAAGCCGAAATGATCCGCCGGATTTGAACGCAAGGCGCGGGATGACGCCGTGCCCCGCTCCGCCCATGTTGCGCGCCATGGACCTCACTGACCTTGACCTTCATGGCGCCGCGCGCCTGCCTGCCCTGCTTTCCCCGGACCAGTGCGACGCGATCGTCGCGCTATGGGACCAGCCCCATGCCTTCCGCAAGGAGGTGGTGATGGCGCGCCATGGCTATGGCCGGGGGCGCTATCGCTATTTCAACTACCCGCTGCCCGAGCCGGTCGCCACGCTGCGCGAGGCACTTTATCCGCCGCTGATAGAGGTCGCCAATCGCTGGGCGGCGATGCTGGGGAGCGATGCGCTCTATCCCGCGCGCCACGCAGATTTCCTCAACCAGTGCGCGCTCGGTGGTCAGGACAAGGCGACGCCCTTGCTACTGCGCTATGAGGCGGGCGACTGGAATGCGCTGCATCAGGATGTCTATGGCGCGACCATCTTCCCGTTGCAGGCCGCGATATTGCTGTCGGAGCCGGAGGCGGACTTCACCGGCGGCGCCTTCATCCTGACCGAACAGCGCCCGCGCATGCAGTCGCGCGCCGAAATGGTGCCGCTGCGCAAGGGCGATGCCGTGGTCTTCCCGGTGCGCGAGCGGCCGGTGACGGGCACGCGCGGCGTCCACCGTGTGCAGATGCGCCATGGCGTCAGCCGGCTCCTGTCCGGCATGCGCCATACGCTGGGCATCATCTTCCACGACGCCCAGAGCTAGGCGGAGCGGCGACGCCGCCGCCCCGCCCGTTACGTTCAGTCCAGCGCCGGATCCTCATATTTGAACGGATCGCTGACCGCCGGCTGGGTCGGCAGCGGCATGCGCGGCAGGGTCTTGTCGCTGTTCGCGGCCTGCAGCAGCATGCCGGCGAGGACGACGGCACCCTGGCGCATATCCTCTGCCTTCAGATGATCGAAGGTGTCGATGCCACTGTGGTGGACACGGCTTTCATAGTCGAGCGGATCCTGGATGAACTGATAGCCCGGCACGCCGATCGTCTGCATATATTCATGGTCGGTGCCGCCGGTCGGCTGCGACACGACATTGCCGGCGCCCATGCTGGCAAAGGGGCTGAGCCATTCGCGCAGCAGCGAGACGGCCGCGACGTTGCGCTCGGCATAGAGGCCGCGCAGCTTGCCCGAGCCATTGTCGATGTTGAAATAGGCCTTGAGGTCCGCATAGCCGGGCTTGGGCGTGATCGGGAAACGGGTCTTGTAGCGGAAATACATTTCCTCCCGCCCCTCTTCCTCCTTCGGCCCCGGTGCGCGGGTGGCGAGATATTCGTCGACATAGGCCATCGAGCCGAACAGCCCCTGTTCCTCGCCCGACCATAGCGCGAAGCGGATCGTGCGCTTGGGCTTGATGCCGAGCGACTTGAGGATGCGCGCAGCCTCCATGATCATGGCGCTGCCCGCGCCATTGTCCGCCGCGCCGTCGCCTGCGACCCAGCTGTCGAGATGCGCGCCGGCCATGACATAGCCGGCTTTGGGATCGCTGCCGGGAATATCGGCCAGGATGTTGTAGGCGTTGACGTCGCTGTCGTCGAAACGGACGTCGCTGTTGATTTCCAGCACCGGCGCCGGGCCGGTCTTGGCGAGGCGGGCGAGACGGCGATAATCCTCCGCCGCGATCTCGACGCCGGGCAGCGCGGGCGTGTCGCTGACGCCGAAATCATAGCCCTCGCCATGCAGCAGCTTGCCGTCGCGATAGGATTGCCGCGCCCAGCCGACCGCCCCCTCGGCCTTCAGGAAGGCCTCCAGCTTGCGGGTGAAGCTGAGCCGCTTCATCAGCCGCTCCAGCGACGCGGGATCATTTTTCGGCTGCTCGAACTTGTCGAGCTTCTCGATATCCTCGCCCTTCAGCCGTTGGAAGGCGGCCTCGTTCGGCTCGTCGCCGGTGCCGGGCAGCGACACCAGCACGATCTTGCCGGCGAGCTTGCCGCGCCAGGCGTCGAAATCGCGCTCCTTCTTCATCGGCGCGACGATGATCGGCGCACTCAGCACGCCATTGGTCGGCGGCGTCCAGGCGATCGGGATAGCGGTGAGCTGGATCGGGCGTGGGCTGATCATCTTCACCGAGGAGCCGGCAATCCACCAGCCGCGACCGAAGCGGAAGCCCTGCTTGCGGACATTGGACAGGCCCCATTGGCGAAACTGGTCGGCCGTCCAGGCCTCCGCCTGCCGCATCTGCGGCGAGTTGGTCATGCGCCCGCCAATATCGTCGGTCAGATGCTGGGCGATCTGCATCACCTGGCTGTGGTTCAGCCCTTCGTCGATGACGCGGTTGAGATCGTCGGCCTGCTGCGCGGCGACCGGTGCGGCCAGGCACAGCAAGGGCAGCAGGATGATGGAATGGCGCATATAATCCCCCTTCGTCCGGCCGTAAGGCGCGGCCGCGAAAGCCCGTCTATGCCCGACTGACGCGGGATCGCAAGTGAGGCCGATCACGCTCCGAACACGCATTTGTTGCACCATGTGACGCGCCGTTACACTTTGCGACAAAACTGTCTTTGCCTTGCCAGATTTTTGCGACAAGTGCGGCCTAAACGAGATCCTGTCAGGGTCCAGATTAGGGGTAAATTTCCGTGCGCCAGACGACGTCGCTGCTGCTGTTTTCACTGATGCTGGGCGCGGCGCCCGGCGCGCTGATGGCGCAGGAGGCCGAGCAGAAAGGGCCGCCGGCCCAGATGGACGAGGGCGACGAGATTGTCGTGACCGGCGCGGTCCAGCGCGGCGCGGTGCCCGGCGACATCAAGCCCGAACAGCAATTGTCGCCCGCCGATGTCCGGGCGCTGGGCGTCACGTCGATTTCCGAAATCATCACGGAATTGTCGCCACAGACCAATGGCACGCCGGTCATCCTGCTGAACGGCAAGCGCATTTCCAGCTTCTCGGAAATTTCCGACCTGCCGTCCGAAGCGGTGTCGCGGGTCGACATCCTGCCCGAGGAAGTGGCCCTGTCCTATGGCTATGCGCCGACGCAGAAGGTGGTGAACATCGTCCTGCGCCAGCGTTTCCGCGCGACCACGGTCGACCTGCGTGGCGGCACCACCACCGATGGCGGACGCGAAAATGGCCAGGGGGAAGTGGGCGTGCTGCGCATCCGGGGCGACAATCGGCTGACGCTGAACGTCAAATATAGCCGGGCCGACAATCTGCTGGAGAGCGAGCGCGGCATCAATGCCGCAGCGCCCAGCATGCCCTATTCGTTGGCCGGCAATATCACCGCGATCGAGCGGGGGGCGGAGATCGACCCGGCCCTGTCGGCCGCCGCCGGCCAGACCGTGACGGTCGCCAGCGTGCCCGGCAGTGCCGCCAACGGCGCCCCCGGCCTCAATGATTTCGTTGCCGGCGCGAACCAGACCAGCGTCAGCAATCTCAGCAAATATCGCACGCTCAGCCCCGCGACCGAGAATTTCTCGGCCAACGCGACCCTGGCGCGCGCGCTGGGCGGCGTATCGGCGACGATCAACGGCCGGCTGGAACTGTCCGACAATGATTCGCTGCAGGGCCTGTCGGCCGCAGCCCTCACCCTGCCCGGCGGCAATCCCTTCTCCGCCTTTGGCGACGATGTCCGCCTCTATCGCTATCTGGAGCAGGCCGGCGCGCTGGGGCAGAAGATCCGCGGCACCACCGGGCACATCGGCGTCACGCTGAACGGTCGGCTGGGCGGCACCTGGCAATGGTCCTTCACCGGCAATGGCGACATTTCCGACACCCGCACCCGCACCGATCGCGGCGTCGACACGGGCGGCATCCAGGCCGCGCTCGATGCCGGATCGGCCAGCGTCAATCCCTATGGCGCCTTCACCGCCGACCTGCTGCAATCGCGCCTGACCGACCGCGCCCGGTCGCAATCGCGCGCGATCGGCGGCGACCTGCTGGTCAGCGGATCGCTGCTGACCCTGCCGGCCGGCAATGTCATGACGTCGGTGCGGGTCGGTGGATCGGCCAATGGCTTTGAAAGCAATTCGGTGCGGTCAGGCGTGGAACGCGGCCTCGACTATAATCGCGAGATTACGAGCGGACAGGTCAGTTTCGACATACCGCTGACCAGCCGGTCAAAGGGGTTCCTGGGCGCGATCGGCGATGTCGGCGTCAACATGAACGCCGGGGCGCAGCATCTGTCGGATTTCGGCACGCTGTCGACGCTGGGCTATGGCCTGCGCTGGCGGCCGGTGCCGGCGGTGCAGTTGCTGGTGTCGGCCAATCAGGACAAGTCGGCGCCGACCGGCACGCAGATCAACGATCCGGTGATTTCGACGCCCAACGTGTCGGTGTTCGACTATGCCACCGGCCAGACCGTGTTCGTCACGCAATTTTCCGGCGGCAACCCGGACCTGCGATCCAGCACGCGCGACCAGTTCCGCATCAACGCCCGGATCAAGCCGTTCGAGAAACCGAACCTGACGCTGACGGCAACCTATCTCAACAGCCGGACCAGCAACCCCATTTCCGCCTTCCCGACGCCGACGCCGGCGATCGAGAATGCCTTCCCGCAGCGTTTCATGCGCGACGAGGATGGTCAGTTGCTGAGCATCGACGGGCGGCCGATCAACTATCTGCGCTCGCAAAGCGAGCAGCTGCGCTGGGGCTTCGACCTGTCCATCTCATTGAAGTCGCACATCCAGAAGGTGATCGAGGCGTGGCGCGCGGCTGGCGCCAAGCCCGAGGATCGGCCCAAGGAATTGCAGGACATGCGCGCCGCCTTCGGCAATCGTGGCCCGCGCGACGGCGCGGAGGGCAATCGCGAGGGTGGTCCACCGCGCGGCGAGGGCAATGACGGCGCGCCCCGCGGCGACGGCGACAACAACCAGCGCGGCAATGATGGCCCCGGTGGCCAGAATGGCGGCCAAGGTGGCGGCGACAATGCGCAGGGCGGCGACAATGCGCAGGGCGGTGGCGATGGTCCGCGCGGGCCCGGCGGTCCGGGTGGTCCGGGCGGCGGCTTTGGCGGTCCGGGCGGTTTCCGTGGCCCCGGCGCCGGCCAGGCCGGCGGGCGGCTGACCTTCAGCCTCTATCATACCTGGCACCTGACCGAGAGCATCCTGATCGCGCCGGGCGTGCCCGAACTCAACCTGCTCGACGGCGATGCGGTCGGCTCGTCGGGCGGGCAGCCCCGCCACGAACTGAAGGCGCGGGTCGGCTATGTGAACAATGGCATTGGCGGCCGGCTGGGCGTCGACTGGGAAAGCGGCACCCATGTCGATGGCGCCTTAGGCGGCAGTTCGCGGCTGGACTTTGCCAGCCTGGCGACCGCCAATCTGCGGCTGTTCGCCAATTTCGGCCAGATGCCCAGCCTGGTGAAGGCCCATCCCTTCCTGCGCGGCGCGCGCGTGTCGATCGGCATCGACAATATCTTCAACACCCGCCGCGACGTCACCGACGCGACCGGAGCAACCCCGGTCCGCTATCAGCCGGGCTATCTCGACCCGCTCGGCCGGACCGTGTCGGTCAGCTTCCGCAAGCTGTTCTTCTGAAAGGTCGGCCGGCCGGGCGATGTCCGGCCGGTCGCCTGTATCGCTATCCGGCCAGTGCGCGCGCCTGCGGGCGAAGCAGGGCCAGATCGATCGGGGCGGCAAATTCCACCCCCATGCGGTCCTCGCGTGACCAGCGGGTGGTCGCGTCGACGCTCTGCCCCTCCGACAGGTCGATCGCAAACTGCGTACCTTCCGGCACATTCCACAGCCCCTCGATCATCGCCCCGGTGGCGGAGATGTTGCGGATGCGGCCATTATAGACATGGCCGTCATGATGGACGGCGACCGTGCGCAGCATCGCCTTGCGCTCCGGCCGGCTCGACTGGAAACCTTCCGACCGGGCGGAGACGCCATTGGCGCGCTGTCCTTCCAGCACCTGGGCGGCGGGCATCGGCCGGCCATAGATATAGCCCTGGATATGACTGCATCCCAGTTGCCGGATCAGGTCCAGCTCGTCGCGGGTCTCGGCCCCTTCCGCCGTGGTGTCCATGCCCAGCGCCTCGGCCAGGCTGACGATCGCCTTGATGATCGCGCTGTTGCGGCTGCCCCGGATCGCGGCACCGCGCACGAAGCTCTGGTCGATCTTGATCTTGTCGAACGGCGCCTTCTTCAGATAGCCGAGCGACGAATAGCCGGTGCCGAAATCGTCGAGCGCCAGCCGCACGCCCAGCCCCTTGAGCCGGGTGAACATGGCGTCGGTGCCGTCATTGTCGTTCAGGAACACGCTTTCGGTGATTTCCAGCTCCAGCCGTTCGGGCGCCAGTTGCGCGCTCGCCAGGGCCTGCATCACGGTGGTCGGGAAACCGGGATTGGCGAACTGCATCGCCGAGACATTGACCGCAACGCGGATGCCCGCGTCCCACTGCGCCGCGTCGCGACAGGCGGTGCGCATCACCCATTCGCCGATCGGCGCGATCAGGCCGCTATCCTCCGCAATGGGGACGAACAAGGCGGGCGAGATGGCGCCGCGCACCGGATGATCCCAGCGCAGCAGCGCCTCATAGCCGGTGATGCGCTCGGTCGTCGAACTGACGATCGGCTGATAGACGAGGTGCAGGCCGTCCGCCGTCAGCGCATGGCGCAGATCCTGTTCGAGCTGGCGGCGATCCTCCGCATCGGCATGCATGTCGGCCGAATAGAAGCGATAGACGCCGCGTCCGTCGCCCTTCGCCTTGTAGAGGGCAAGGTCGGCATTGCGGATCAGGGCATCGGCGGTGACGCCATCTTCGGGGCAGAAGGAAATGCCGATCGACACGCCGATCACCACGCCCGTGCCCTCGATCGAATAAGGCTGCGACAGGGCGCTGATGATCGCCTGAGCCAGCAGGCCGAGCCGGTTGCGGTCATGGCGGCCATGCACCAGCACCTTGAACTCGTCGCCGCCCTGGCGCCCGACCAGCCCCTGATTGCCGACCACGCGCTGGAGCCGCTGGCTGACCTGACGCAGCAGCGCGTCGCCGGCCGGATGGCCGAGCGTGTCGTTGACGCTCTTGAACCGGTCGAGGTCGAGCATCATCAGCGCGCATTCGCCCTGCTTGCCGCGGGAACCCAGCACCGCCTGTTCCAGCGCCTGCAGCATCTGCACGCGGTTGGCGAGGCCGGTCAGCGAATCATATTGGGCCAGGCGCGTTACTTCCGCCTGGCTGCGCCGCATTTCGGTCAGGTCGGTGCCCGATCCGCGGAAACCGTGGAACTGGCCATATTCGTTGAACACCGGTTCGCCCGAGATCGACCACCAGCGTTCCTCGCGGGCGATCGCAGCCCGCACCGCAATGTCGGCAAAGCCGGTCCGGGCCGAGAGGTGGAAGCCGAGCGTCCGCTCGCCATCGCCCTGTTGCCGGTCACCCTGCTGGATGATGTCGGTCAGCGACCGGCCGATCAGGCTGCCCGCTTCCACGCCCAGCGGTTCGGCCAGGGTGGCGGAGATATAGGTGATGTGGCCGTGACGATCGGTTTCCCAGAACCAGCCGCGGCCGGACTGTTCATATTCCTCCAGCAGCCGGTCGGAGCGCTGCGCCTTGAGATCCTGCCGATGCTGTTCGATCGCGCGTTCGCGATCCGCCGCCGCCTGCCGCAGGGTGGCGATCGCCATCACCGCCAGGCAACTGGCCAGCAGCCCCAGATGCACCATGCCCGCATGGGCGATGCCGGCCACCAGCAGCGCCCCCATGAAATAGCTGAGCCCAAGCAGGCGCCGGTCGCCGACGATGCAGACCGCCAGCAGCGCGATCGCCATTTCCGGCACTGCGGACGGCATCGCCACGCCATTGCCCTGCGCCAGCCACAGGCTGAAGATCAGTCCCGAACAGAAGAGCGCGGGCAGCATCAGCCAGTTCTGGACATGGGGTCGCAGATTGCGGAACAGCGCCCAGCGCGGCACCAGCATCAGCAGGCCGTCGATCAGCACTACGCCGCACAGCAGGGCGCCATGTTCCGGCCGGGTGAAGGAAAGCATGCCGAGCAGCGCCGCAACGCACAGCTTGGCCAGCAGCATCAGTGGCCACAGGGCGGCGACATGGGTGAAGCTGCGCGACAGCCAGTTGGCGGCGACTTCCGTGCCGCTTTCGGCCAGACCCAGCGAAACCAGCAGGCTCGCGGTCCTGGCCGGCGCATCAGTATCTGTTTTGCGGACAATAGCCATGCCGATCGTCTAATCGACAAAGCTTGAGAAGCGATTACCCGCCGGGTCCGGGAGATTCCCTGATATTCAGCGATCTCCCGGCAAGACCCGTCAGACGCGCATCGGCATCAGCACATAGAGCGCCGGGCTGCGATCATTTTCGCGGATCAGCGTCGGTGCGGCCGCATCGGCCAGGTGCAGTTCGACGATGTCGGTGTCGATCTGGCCAAGGATGTCGAGCAGATAACGGGCGTTGAAGCCGATATCGAAGCCTTCGCCCTGGAACGCGCCGGGCACTTCTTCGGCCGCCGTGCCATTTTCCGGGCTGGTGACCGACAGGGTGATCTTGTCCTTGTCGAGGCTCATCTTGACCGCGCGGGTCTTTTCGGTGGCGATGGTCGCAACGCGGTCCACGCCTTCCTCGAAGCTACGCGGGTCGATCTTGAGCAGCTTGTCGTTCGCGGTCGGAATGACGCGGCTATAATCGGGGAAGGTGCCGTCGATCAGCTTGCTGGTCAGGATCGCGCTGCCCAGGCCAAAGCGGATCTTGCTGGCCGACAGGCTGACCTGCACCGAACCCTCGACCTCGTCGAGCAGCTTGCGCAGTTCGGCGATGCACTTGCGGGGGATGATGATGCCCGGCATGCCGTCGGCGCCGTCGGGACGCGGCACGGTGACGCGGGCCAGACGATGGCCGTCGGTCGCGGCGGCCTTGAGCACCGGCGATCCTTCGTCCGAGACGTGGAAATAGATGCCGTTCAGATAATAGCGCGTCTCTTCGGTCGAGATGGCGAAGCGCGTCTTGTCGATGATCTGCTTGAGCGTTTCGGCCGGCAGTTCGAAGCTGGTCGGCAGGTCGCCCTCGGCAATGACCGGGAAGTCGTCGCGCGGCAGGGTCGACAGGTTGAAGCGGGCGCGTCCGGCCTGGATCAGCATCTTGCCGTCGGCCGCCTGCAGCGACACCTGGCTGCCTTCGGGCAGCTTGCGGGCGATGTCGAACAGCGTGTGGGCGGAAATGGTGGTGGCGCCGGCCTGTTCGACCTGGGCCGACACGCTTTCCACGACCTGCAGGTCGAGATCGGTCGCCATCAGCTTGATCGCGCCATCCGCCGATGCCTCGATCAGCACGTTGGACAGGATCGGAATCGTGTTGCGCCGCTCGACCACCGACTGGACGTGGCTGAGGCTCTTGAGGAGCGTTGCGCGTTCGATGGTGGCCTTCATGTCCCTGTTCTGTCCGTTCTTTTTGCGTCGATGGCGAGGATTCGGTCGAATCCCGGCGGCAATGATGGATGGTCCTTCATAACCGCTATGTCGGCGGCGGCAAGCACCTCGACGCGCTTTCGAAACGAAGCCGGGCTTGCAAATGGCGATGGCTTGCGCTTTGCCCGGACCATGCGCCGCCTGCCCGCCCTGCTGATCCCGCTCGTCATCCTCGCCAGTCCGGCCATGGCGCGCGATTCGCTCGGCATTTTCGAAAGCTGGGGCGCGTTTCGCGATCCCGGCGCCGGCCAGAACGGCCCGCGCTGCTACGCCATCGCCATGCCGGTGCCGCGCCGCGCGGGCGATGCGCCCAAGGGTTTTGCCGCCGTCGGCACCTGGCCGCGCCAGCATGTCCGGGGCCAGATCCATTTCCGCCTCAGCCGGCCCCGCGCCGCCAATGCGCGGGTCTCGCTCAGCGTCGGCGACCGCCGTTTCGCGCTGGTTGCGGGCCAAGCCGACGCGTGGGCCGCCAATCCGCAGGACGATGCCGCGATCATCGCTGCGATGCGCTCCGCCAGCAGCATGAGCGTCCAATCGACATCGGCCAAGGGCGGCGCCTTTGCCGACAGCTATGCGCTGCGCGGCGCTGCCACGGCGATCGACGCGGCAGCGCTGGGCTGCGCCCGTTTACGCTGATTGCAACGCCACTTTAAAAATCCGGCAAAATCGACTATGTGCGCGGCCATGCATTCCGCCGCCAATCCCATCATGCCGATTCCCGGCCTTATCGACCCTGTGCCCGTGCCCCGCGCGGTGACGCCCCGTGAGGACGGGCGCGTCGACATGCTGGGCCTGACCCGCGCCCAGATGAAGGGCGTGCTGGAAGAAGCCGGGCTCGACCAGAAGGCCGCCAAGCTGCGTTCCAAGCAGCTGTTCCATTGGCTCTATCATCGCGGCGAGACCGATTTCGAGAAGATGACCGACCTGGCCAAGCCGATGCGGCTGTGGATGGCGGAACGCTTCATCGTCGGCCGGCCGCAGGTGGTGGAAGCGCAGGTGTCGAACGACGGCACCCGCAAATGGCTGCTCCGTTCGGACGATGGCCAGGATTATGAGATGGTCTTCATCCCCGATGCGGACCGCGGCACCCTGTGCGTGTCGAGCCAGGTCGGCTGCACGCTCAATTGCAGCTTCTGCCACACCGGCACGATGCGACTGGTCCGCAACCTGACGCCGGGCGAGATTGTCGGCCAGGTCATGCTGGCGCGCGATGCGCTGGGCGAATGGCCCAAGGGCAGCATGGCCAGCGCCAATGACGACGAGACGGACGAGGATTCGCAATATACGGCGGACGGCCGCATGCTCACCAACATCGTGATGATGGGCATGGGCGAACCGCTCTATAATTTCGATCATGTCCGCGACGCGCTCAAGCTGGTGATGGACGGCGATGGCCTGGCCCTGTCGAAGCGGCGCATCACCCTGTCGACCAGCGGCGTCGTGCCGATGATGGCGCGCGCGGCGGAAGAGATTGGCGTGAACCTGGCGGTCTCGCTCCATGCCGTGACCAAGGAAGTGCGCGACGAGCTGGTGCCGCTCAACCGCAAATATGGCATCGAGGAACTGCTCCAGGCCTGTGCCGATTATCCCAAGGCGAACAATGCCCGGCGCATCACGTTCGAATATGTGATGATCAAGGACAAGAATGACAGCGATGCCGACGCGCATGAACTGGTCCGCCTGATCCGCAAGTACAAGCTGCCGGCCAAGGTCAACCTGATCCCGTTCAACCCCTGGCCGGGCACCGACTATGAATGTTCGAGTCCCGAACGAATCCGCGCGTTCAGCACGATCGTGTTCGAGGGCGGCATCTCCGCGCCGGTGCGCACGCCGCGCGGCCGCGACATCATGGCCGCCTGTGGCCAGCTAAAGTCGGCGAGCGAGAAGAAGAGCAAGGCGGAACTCAAGCGCCTGGCCGAAGAGAAGCAAGCCGCACTCGGATAATCCGGGGACGACTGGCTGCGCGCATGCCGCGCGACGACAAGCCCCGCCCATATCGGCGGGGCTTTTCTTTTGGGGGAATGAGGATGACCGACGACGAGATCGATATGCTGGGACGCGGCTTTTGCGCCTGCACTTTGCCCAAGGCGCACTGGACCCACGGCGCCCATTTCGCGACCGCGCTGTGGCTGATCCTGCGCCGGCCCGATATTGACGCCGAAATTGACATGCCCGGCATGATCCGCCGCTACAATGAAAGCGTCGGCGGGGTGAACAGCGACACGAGCGGCTATCATGAGACCATTACCCAGGCCTCGCTGCACATGGCCCGGCAGTTGCTGGCCGGCCTGCCCGCCGATGTGACGCCGGCCGCAGCCTATGCCGCGCTGATGGCGTCGCCGCTGGGCGACAAGGACTGGCCCTTCGCCTACTGGACGCGCGAGACGCTGATGAGCCCGGCCGCGCGCCGGGCCTGGCTCGCGCCCGATCGGACGCCGCTGCCGACATAAAAAAAGGGCGGCCCGAACGGACCGCCCTTCCCCATATTCCGATCGAGAGGGATCAGAAACGGAAGCCGATGCCGACGACGCCAGCGTCACGGCCACCGAAATTATCTTCATACTCGGTGCGCTGATATTCGGCCGAGATGTAGGTGTTCGGGGTCACCGAATATTCCAGGCCACCGCCGTAACGCACGCCTTCCAGCGAGGTGTGGGCGCCAGCGGCTTCGATGCGGCTCGAAGCGTAGCCGACCTTGCCGAACGCCAGGATCTGCGGGGTCACGACATAGCCGAGACGGACCGAAGCGGCGAGGTCGCGGCTGGCGTCGAAGCCCTGGCCGTCGACGGTCGAGTCACCGAACGACACTTCCGGACCGAAGGTCACGCGGTTGGCAACGGCGAGGTCGTAGCCGGCGGTCACGCCGTAGCTGAAACCGTCTTCGCCCTGCGCCTTGTCAAAGCCCATGGTGACGCCAGCGCGCGGACCGGTGAACGGCGCAGCATCCTGAGCGAAAGCGGGGGCCGAAACAGCGGCGGCAGCAGCAATCGCTGCGAAAATCACAGTCTTCATAAAGTCCTCGATATTTATTATGACGCTACGACTTAATTGTTCATCTAGCGTTCAGGTTTAATGCTAGGAAAATATGAAATAGAGTCACACTTCCTCCTGCTTATTCTTCTCCGACACTTCGGAAAGGAACTGCCCCCTCTGCATCATGAGAGCGCAGTGGCCATCTAGGATCGCCAAACTCACTTGCAAAGGGGCAAGGCCTTTATTTCAATCAATTTCAGGGCTTGTGTTGCAAAAGTGTGACAACGCGCCTGCAGCACGACCGGCCGCAAAAAGGGGACGGCCCGACCGCCGCCCCCTTCGCGAAAGCCCCGGTTTCCGGGCGATCAGAAGCGCAGGCCGATGCCCGTCACCAACTGGTGGCGCGACACGCCTGCCTCATAATCGGAATAGCGATATTCGCCCTTGAGGAAGAGCTTTTCGGCGATCCGATATTCCAGACCCGCGCCCAGCCGCAGCCCGTCGCCATTGTCGCCGCCGCGGATCAGGCCGCCTTCGCCGTCACTGGCTTCATATTCCATCCGGGCATTGCTGTAGCCCGCCTTCACATAGGCGAGCGCCTTGCTGCCGAGCGGCACGCCGATCCGCCCGCCGACATAAAGATCGCGATGGGTTTCGCTCTTGCCGCCGGCGACATGCAGGCGGGTGGTGGAATCGGAAATTTCGCCCTCGATGCCGAGGATCAGGCCGCCCCGGGCAAAATCATAACCGGCATTGAGGCCATAGAGCAGACCGTCGGCCGATTTGACGCCCTTGGCATCGACCACATCATAGCCGGTGATGATTTCGGCATGGGCACCCGTGAAAGGGGCATAATCCTGCGCAAAGGCAGGCGCCGAAACAAAACATAGCACAGCCGAAGCGATAAAAAACGTGATACTCTTCATATTACCCATCCAATATCTGCGTCGAAGCGCCGAAAATCGTGACAGGCGACCTTGTTTATACTCCCGTTTCGTGGAGGAATTTTATCAATTCAAATTTCTGTACGAAAATTCTTTGAAGTCGACTTCATCAGTCCCTTGCAGGGCCAGCCGTTGATCGCAATCGCACGGCGCGCACCATGGCCATTCGACCAACGACAGGCCTGGACATGCGAACGACCGCGATGCGGCTGGATATTTCGACAAAAGACAATAGGGTCATGGCCATGGAGCCGCCTTACGCCCCAGGGGACATGGTCCGCCGCCACCGCCTGATGACCCGGCTGTGGCACTGGCTGAATGCGCTGCTGCTCTATATCCTCTTCACCTCTGGCCTTGGCATCTTCAACGCCCATCCCCGCCTCTATTGGGGGCACTATGGCGCCAATTTCGACCATGCCTGGCTGGAGCTGGACCGGTTCCCCGGCTGGATCACCCTGCCCGCCCTCTATAATCTGGCGCTGTCCCGCCATTGGCACCTGACCGCCGCGCCGATCTTCGCCTTCGCGCTGCTTTTCTACATGATCTGGAGTCTGGCCGGCGGCCATATCGCCCGCGACCTGGCCTTTCGCCGGGGCGAACTGGCGCCGCGCCATGTCTGGCAGGACATAAGGGACCATGCCCGGCTGCGCTTCCCCACCGGCGCCGCGGCGCTGCGCTACAATGTGCTGCAGAAGGCGAGCTATATCGCGGTCATCTTCATCGCCCTGCCGCTGCTGATCCTGACCGGCCTTACCATGTCGCCCGGCATGAACGCCGCCTGGCCCTGGCTGGTCGACCTGTTCGGCGGACGCCAGTCGGCGCGATCGATCCATTTCCTGGCCGCTTTCGCGCTGGTCGCCTTCTTCCTGGTCCATATGCTGATGGTGCTGCTGGCCGGCCCCGTGAACGAGATAGGATCGATGATCACCGGCCGATATCGCCTCCCTAAGGACCGGCCATGATCCTGACCCGCCGCACCCTACTGCTGGGCGCGACCGCGACGCTGGCGGGATGCGACCGGATCGCGCGCCAGCCGCTGGCCCGCGACATCCTCTTTTCCGCCGACAATTTTCATCAATGGGCGCAGCGCACAATCATGGCGCGCGACGCACTGGCGCAGGAATTCCGACCGGAGCAGATTTCGCCTTTATTCCGCGCGAACGGCACCGCCAACCCCAACACCCCGGCCTACAAGGCGCTGTGGCGCAGCGGCTTTGCCGACTGGCGGCTGCGCGTCGACGGACTGGTCGCCCGCCCCCTGTCGCTTTCGCTGTCGCAATTGCACGCCCTGCCCCATCGCGAGCAGATCACCCGCCATGACTGTGTCGAGGGGTGGAGCGCGATCGGCAAGTGGCGCGGCGTGCCGTTGAAGCTGCTGCTCGACGGCGCGGGGCTGCGCGATCGCGCGCGCTATATCGTGTTCCACTGCGCCGACGACATGGGCGGCGGCACCGCTTATTATGAGAGCATCGACCTGATCGATGCCTTCCATCCCCAGACCATCCTGGCCTTCGCGCTCAACGACCGGCCGCTCAGCGTCGCCAATGGCGCGCCGCTGCGGCTGCGGGTGGAGCGGCAACTGGGTTATAAACAGGCCAAATATCTGATGCGGATCGAGGCGGTCGAGAGCCTATTGTCCATCGGTCGGGGCAAGGGCGGTTTTTGGGAAGACCGCGCCAATTATGATTGGTATGCAGGTATTTGACGGCCGCGTAACGAGAAGGACCAGCCTGCTCCATGAAGATTTTCGACCGCGTTCTGAGACGTCTTGTCACCAAGGGTCAGTTGACCGTTTTCTATGCCGATGGCCGTAGCGTTACCGTCGGTTCGCCCGATCCCGACCTGCCCCCGCTGGCGCTGCGCTTCCTCGACAAGCGCGTGCCCCTCGACATCGTCAAGGATCCGCGCCTGGGCATGGCCGAGGCCTATATCGATGGCCGGGTGGCGATCGAAGGCGGCGGCATCATGGAGTTCGTGTCCATGATCCGCCAGAACAACGCCTGGGAAAATGGCAAGTCGATCGACGCCAAGGGGCCGGTGCAGCGCGCGCTGAAGACGGTGCGCCGCAAGCTGTGGAAGGCCAATCATCGCAGCCGGTCCAAGGCCAATGTCGCCCATCATTATGACCTGTCGGGCGCGCTCTACGCCCTCTTCCTCGACCGTGACCGGCAATATAGCTGCGCCTATTTCCCCGATGCGGAGAATGAGGCGGGGATCAGCCTGGAACAGGCGCAGGAAGACAAGAAGGCGCATATCGCCGCCAAGCTCTACCTGAAGCCGGGCATGAAGGTGCTGGACATTGGCTGCGGCTGGGGCGGCATGGCGCTGTATCTGCACAAGCATTTCGGTGTCGACGTCACCGGCATCACCCTGTCGGAAGAGCAGTTGAAGGTCGCGCGCCAGCGGGCGATCGACGCCGGCGTGGCCGACCATGTGCGGTTCGAGCTGATCGACTATCGCGACATTGAAGGGCCGTTCGACCGGATCGTGTCGGTCGGCATGTTCGAACATGTCGGCACCGCCGACTATCGCGTCTTCTACAACAAGTGCCGCGACCTGCTGACACCCGACGGCGTGATGCTGATCCACACCATCGGCCGGGTCGATGGCCCCGGCATCACCGATACCTTCACCACCAAATATATCTTCCCCGGCGGCTATATCCCCGCTTTGTCGGAAATGGTGGCAGGCAGCGAAGGCACGCGGCTGATGATCACCGACGTGGAGGTGCTGCGCATCCATTATGGCCTCACCATCCGCGACTGGTACAAGCGGACCATGGCGCACAAGGCGGATATCGTCGCCCTCTATGACGAGCGCTTCTTCCGCCTGTGGACCTTCTATCTGGCGGGCGCAGCGACCGTGTTCGAACATGGGTCGATGGTCAATTTCCAGGTCCAATATGTGCGCGACCGCCGCGCCTTGCCGATCACCCGCGACTATATGATCGAGGCAGAGACGGCGCTGCGCGGACGCTGAAACACCGCCGCGCACCGATGATGCGAGGCAGAATTGCGACCGCCCGGGCGGGCTGAACAAAGCCTGTCAGCCCCGTTCCCGGACGGTTCAGTGACCGGCCCCCATTCTCCTCCCTACGTCCCCGCGCTGCCCCGGCAGCCGGGCCGGACAGAGGAGAAGCAAGATGAAATTCCTGTGGAAAAGCGCCGCGATGCTGGGCCTGGCCATGGCCGGCATCGCCGCCACGAGCGCGCCTGCCCAGGCGCAGCATTATCGCAGCGACGGCTGGCGCGGCGATCGCGATGGCCGCTGGGATGGCCGGCGCCATTGGGACAATCGCCGCTGGGACGACCGCCGTCGCTGGCGCGGCGACCGGCGCTATTATGACGGACGACGCGGCTATCATCGCTCCGCCTATCGCCAGCGCTGCTGGGACGAATGGCGTTATAATGCCTATCGCGACCGTCGGGTCCGGGTCCGCATCTGCCGCTGATCCCGCCTGACCAAATCCATATCGCGGCCCGCCCCGATTGAACCCGAGGGCGGGTTGCGGCATTTCTGTGCCCATGAGCGATCCTACACCCGTCATCCAGAGCCTGTTGTCGGGCCTGCCGATCCTGCTTCTCCACCTCGCCTGCGCCACCCTGGTCTGGGCGGCCGCCATGGCGGTCTATATGTGGATAACCCCGCACGACGAGTTCAAGCTGATCCGCGCCGGCAATGAGGCGGCCGCCATTTCGCTCGGCGGCGCATCCGTCGGCCTCGCCGTGCCGCTGGCCTTCTGCCTCGCCGGATCGGTGAATGTCTGGGATGTCGTCATCTGGGGCAGCGTCACGCTGGTGCTGCAACTGATCGCCTTTCGCCTGGTCGACCTGTTGCTGGGATCGCTGTCGGGCCGGATCGAGGCGAATGAGCGTTCCGCCGCGATCTTCCTGGCGATGATGAAGGCCGCGGTCGCCTGCCTGACGGCTGCGGCCGTGGCAGGCTGACGCGATGGGGCGTGGGGGCTGTGGCTGCCTGCCCTGGCTGCTGGGCCTGATCCTGCTGCTCGCCTGGCTGGGCGAGATGCAGGCACCGTCCTTGCAGGTCGAACAATATGATCCCCGCTCGCCCCGCCGCCCGCTGCCGCGCGGGGGCGAGGAACAATATATTATCGAGGATCGGCCCGGCGGCCCGGCCGACGCCATGGGCACGGCCTTTGCCGTCGATCGCAGCGGCGTGTGGATGACCGCCGAACATGTCACCCATGGCTGTTCGCGCGTCGGGCTGGAACAGCGCGGCCGCGCGCTGGAGGTGCCGCGCGTCATCGAAAGCCGGGAATCGGATGCCGCGATCATCCCGCGCGGCCCGCGCAGCCCCGCCGCCCTGCCGCTGCGCAGCGGCGCACCCTCGCCCGGCTCCACCGGCTATCATATGGGCTTCCCCGCCGGTGAACCGACATTGGTCCTGTCCGAACTGATCGGCCGGGCCGAAGCGCGGCGCGGCAGCAGCGGCATCGACCAGCCGGTGCTGGTCTGGGCCGAGCGTGGCCGCCTGCCCGAGGGCGACGGCACCCTGTCGGGGATCAGCGGCGGGCCGGTCTTCTCCACCGATGGCCGGGTGGTCGGCATCAACAGCGCATCGACCGACCGGCGCGGCCGCATCCTGACCGTGGCGCCGGACGCGATGATGCGCCTGACCGCCGCCAGCCGTGCCGTTGGCGACCAGCCGGTGGCCTATCCCTTTGCCGGGCTGACCGACGCGCAGGAACGTTTCGCCAACTGGCTGGACGATGGCGTCATCCGCCGCATCTTCTGCGATGTCGATGACGGGCGCGGCGGTTGACGCCTGCGGGCAGGAAAGAGTAGGCGCTGCGCAGCATTTTCAGGGAAATTGAGATCATGAGCGACACGCCCCCCGACCATCTGTCCACCAACCCGCGCAGCCCCCATTTCGACATGGAGGTGCTGCAACGCGGCATCGGCATCCGTTTCAAGGGCCGCGAGCGCAAGGATGTGGAAGAATATTCGATTTCCGAGGGCTGGATTCGCGTCGCCGCCGGCAAGACCCGCGACCGTCATGGCAACCCGCTGACCATCAAGCTGTCGGGTGAAGTCGAGGCCTGGTTCGAAAACCCGGCCGAAGGCGCCGAGGGCGACAAGGCCGCCGACGCCGAATAAGCAGATAAGGCCGGTCCCCGCTCGATCGCGGGGGCCGGTCAGTTCATCAGGGATTCGCGCTTCACGTCGGCGATGACGTCGCCCAGCGAGCGATCCGACGGGCTGTTGTCCGCATATTCGATGATGAACGGGTCCGCCTCGATACGGGGCGCCGCCTTGCGCCGGGGCGCAGCAGGCTTGGGCGAAACCGCCGCCACCATCGCATGCGTCTGGACCGACGCCATCCGTGTCGCCGCCCTGGGCAGCGGCGCAGCCTCCGCACCGTCCTCACCATCGCCTGTGCCGGCCCCAGCGCTGGCATAGCGAAGGCTGCTGCCCAGCGCCGGATCCGGCGTGAAGGGATGCAGTTTCGCCTTGGCCGGATAGATGAAGCCGAAGGTCGGGTTGATGCGGGCGCCCATCTGCCCGGTCGGGCTGTGCCAGACGCGCACCTGGCTCCAGTCGCCCGCGTCCGACACGTCGATCGCCAGCACATCCTCCTCGATCGCACCAGGCGACGACCAGTTGGCGTGGCGGATCAGCACGCGGCGATCATCCAATATCCGGCTGACCACGGCGACATGGCCCAGGGTCATCGGCCCGACGGGCCGGAAGGCGAGCACCGCGCCCTTTTTTGGGATGCTGCCGCGCTTGTAATGATCCTGCGCCTGGTCCCACCAGGTCAGCGCATCACCATAGATTTCCACGCCCGACACGATGCGCGCATAAGGAACGCACTGCAGCGCCGTGGCGCCCAGCACGGGCGCCGCCGTCAGGCCGGACAGCAAAGCCATCCAGCGGACATATCGAAACATTTAATGCGACCTCTAAGCGTCGAGTATCGCCCCACCGCGATCGACCCTAGAGCCCCATCCGTAAGGATTGGGTTAACGGCTCAGAAAGCACCCTTGGCGCTGTCGGTGCCGGCGGTGGCGCGATCGGCCAGGGCGATCTGGACCGGCTGATCGATTTCCGGCTTGTCGGCATAGATGAAGCCGTTGGTCGGGTTCGAACGCAGACCGACGTCGCCGATCGGGCCATACCATACGCGCACGTCGGTCCAGTCATTGTTGGGCGACACGTCGATGGCGCGGACATTGCGCTCGACACCGCCACGATAGGACCAATTGGCGTGGGTCAGCAGCACTTCGCGATCATTGACGATCTTGCTGACCATGGCGACATGGCCGACCGGCATGGCGCGGCTGGACGCGAAGGAGAGGACGGCGCCGACGCGGGGCTCATGGCCACGGTCGTAGCGACCGGCGGCCTGGTTCCACCAGGTGTTGGCATTGCCGAAAATCTCGATGCCGGAGACTTCGCGGGCGAAGGGGGCGCATTGCAGGACACCGGCGGTGGCGGGAACGGCAGAGAAGGCACCGAGCGCAAGCATGGCGGCTGCGAACAGCGCGCGAAAACCACCGATCATTCCTTGCGACCCCCGACTTGTAGGTAGGTATAATCCCCGATGACCTCCTTAGGGCAGACGCCGTTCGTCTTGAAAACCACCGAGCGATGAGTCGTTGCTGCGATGCGTCATGCTGCGGAACGAAAAACATGCCCGGCCGTTACATGGAGCCGGGTTGCACCGTTCAACTCGTTGAAAAGACTATCTTCCGTGCCGGTCATCCAGACCTGGCCGCCGGTTTCACGCAATCGGTCGAACAGCGCAGCTCGTCGCGACGGGTCGAGATGCGCCGCCACTTCGTCGAGCAGAAGCACCGGCGGCTGGCCGCGATCAGCCGACACCAGAGCCGCATGCGCCAGCAGGATCGAGAGCAGCAGCGCCTTCTGCTCGCCGGTCGAACAGAGCGCCGCCGCCTGATTCTTGGCGATGTGGATGACATCCAGATCATGACGATGCGGCCCCGACAGGGTGCGGCCGGCCGCGGCATCGCGTCGCCGCTCGCGGGCAAGCCGCTGGCCGAACGGTTCGTCGCTGGCACCATCCTCCCGCGCGATTCGGATGAGGGGCCGGGCGAAGGGCTCGTCGGGCTGATCGACCAATTGCCGGTTGAGGCGCGCGACCAGATCGGCGCGGGCAGCGGCGAGCGCCGTGCCATGCTCGTCCATCTGCGCCTCCAGCGCGCCGATCCATGCCGGGTCCGCCCGGCGCAGATCGGTCAGCAGCCGGTTGCGCGCGCGCATCGCCGCTTCATAGCGGGCGCTGTGCGCGGCATGGCCGGGATGGAGCGCCAGGGTGAGGCGATCGAGGAAGCGGCGGCGACCGCCAGGACTGTCGAGGAACAGCCGGTCCATCGCCGGCGTCAACCAGACGATCGAGAGATGATCGGCCAGCGCATTGGCGGACGAGGCGACACCGCCGATCCGCACCTGCCGCCGGTCGGGCGCATCCGCGCTGACGCCGGTGCCCAGCACCACGCCATCCACCTCCGCCGCGATGCCGAAGCTGCCGCCGCCATCCTGCCGCGTCATCGCCCGCAGTGCCGCGCCGCGCAGCCCCCGGCCGGGCGCCAGCATCGATACCGCTTCCAATATGTTGGTCTTGCCCGCGCCATTATCGCCGGTCAGCAGGACGAACGGCTGGTCGGGCACGATCAGCGCGTCCGCATGGTTGCGGAAATCACTCAGGGTGAGGCGGCCGATCATCGCGCCGCTGTAGCGAGGACTGCGCGCCGGGGGAAGCGGTTCAGGCGGCCGGGGTGCAGCGCTTGCGCACGATCGCCGTGCCGTCATTGGTGATGGTAAGCTGCTGCCCATCGGTCGAGGGACGCAGCATCAATGTCCGGGTCCAGCTTTCGCCCTCCCCCGTGAAATTGGCAACGACCGCCAGCCGCCCCTCCCCCTCGCGCGTGACACGCTGCACCGTGCCGACGCTCTCGTGGAAGATCAGGCTGGCCGCGGTCAGTTCCAGCGCCTGGGCCGCCGCCCGGTCGCCGCAGCGCTCATTGGTACCGGTCCAGCGCCCCTGCAACGCGATCGGGATCGCGTTGGCGTGGATCGCGTCGCCCTTGGCCACCGGCAGGTCGGGCGCAGGCTCGACCGGGGTGATGGCGTTGGCGCCGGGCGGGACATCGCGCGTGCTGGGCAAGGCCTGGTCCAGGATGTTGGTGACCATGCCGGACTGATTCTGTTCCTTGCTGCCGCAACCGGCGAGCAGCAGCAGCGGAAGGGCGAGGAGGAAATGGTTACGCATGCGATGCCAACCCGGCAGGGCGGCATCGGGTTCCCCCAACCCCCGCGTGACCGGCCATCGCAGCCATGCTATCACCACAGAGACAATCGAGGAGGGATGCCATGCCGGTCCTGGGAATGGGCGGACTTTTCTTTCGCGCGCGTGATCCGCAGGCGCTGTCCGCCTGGTATCGCACCCATCTTGGCGTCGGCGGCGGATGCAGCGCCGATCCCGACATTCCGGCGGTCAACGAATATGTCTGGCAGACGCTAGGCGGGCCGATGGTCTTTTCGCCGTTCAAGCAGGACAGCGACTATTTCGCCGCCGACAAGAGCTTCATGATCAATCTGCGCGTGTCCGATCTCGACGGGCTGCTGGCGGACTTGCGCGCGGCGGACGTTGAGGCCATCACCAAGCCCGAATGGGATCATCCCGATGTCGGGCGCTTTGCCCGCATCCATGATCCCGAGGGCAATGCCATCGAATTGTGGGAACCGCCCACCCCCGCCGCCTGACCGACCCATGGGAGCTAGATTATGAAGAGCGCGAAGATCATCCTGGCCCTGGCGGCCGCAGCCCTGGGCACGCAGGGCAGCATGGCGGCACTGGCGGTCGGCGCCAAGGCGCCGGAATTCACCACCCGCGGCGCGCTGGCCGGCAAGACCTTCACCGTCACCCTGTCGCATCAGTTGAAGCGCGGGCCGGTGGTCCTCTATTTCTTCCCCAAGGCCTTCACGCCGGGCTGTTCCGCCGAGGCCCGCGAGTTCGCGGAGAATATCGACAAGTTCAAGGCGGCGGGCGCCACCGTGATCGGCATGTCGGCCGATCCGGTCGACGATCTGGTCGCCTTCTCCACCAAGGAATGCGCCGGCAAGTTCGCGGTCGCCTCGGCCGGGCCGAACATCGTGTCGGGCTATGATGTCGCGCTCAAGATGCGGCCGGGCATGACCGACCGCACCTCCTATGTGATCGCGCCCAGCGGCCGCATCGCCTTCGTCCATAGCGAGATGAGCTATGCCGGCCATGTGAAGAGCACGCTGGCTGCCGTCGAGGCGATGAAGCAGAAATAAGGCGCAACGGCGAAGGGGTGCCGGTCACCCCTTCACATATTTGTCGAACCAGCCGACCGTTTCGGTCCAGGCGGCCTTCGCCGCTGCTTCATTATAGCTGGGCCGATAATCGGCCATGAAACCATGGTCGGCGCCGGCATGGACCGTGATCGCATCGGGCGGCGACTTGCCCGCCGCCTTGAGCGCGCCGCGCATCGCCTCGACATCGGCCTGGGGTATGCCCTTGTCCAGCTCGCCATATTGGCCGAGCACCGGCGCCTTGAGCTGCCCCACCTCCTCGATCACAGACAGGGTCTGGAGGTCGTTCTTCTGGGTCACGAGCCGGCCATAGAAGGCGACGCCGGCGTCGAGCGCGGCGCTGTGCGCGGCGTAGAGCCAGACCACCCGGCCACCCCAGCAGAAGCCGGTAATGCCGCGCCGCGACGCGTCGCCGCCATGGGCGCCGGCAAAGGCATAAGTGGCATCGATGTCGGACAAGACCTGCGCATCGGGCGCCTTGCTCACGATCTCCGCCACCAATTGCTTGAAGTCGCTGATCTTGGTCGCATCGCCATGGCGGGCGAACAGATCCGGCGCGACGGCATGATAGCCCGCTTTCGCGAAGCGCCGGCACATGTCGCGCACCCATTCATGGACGCCGAAAATCTCATGCACGACGACGATCACCGGCGCCTTCTGCTTGCCCGCCGGCCGGGCGACGAAGCCGGGCATGGCAAAACCGTCGCTGGTCGGGATCGAGACGGCTTCCTCCACCAGCCCATCGGCCGGGGTCTGGATGGTGCTGGCCGCGACCGGCTGGCAGGCGGCGGCGAAACCGGCGGCAAAGGCGCCCCCGGCCAGGATGTGACGCCGGCTGAGCCCGGTCGAGGCGATCCAGTTGCGATCCTCCGCCAGCCGCTCGACGGGGGACGGCACATCATCGCGATCGGTGGTCATCGGCGCTCTCCTGCTGTGGACGGGCGCAGACTAGCCCAAGCTCACCGCCGCGCAAGCCGACAGGACAGTCTCATGACGCCATCGCCGCATCAGGCGTTCCGATCGATCCAATTTTGGGCGAGACACAGGAAATATGGCAGCTTGTCCGCAACTTGTGGCGGACTTGATTTCGATCAGCATGATTTTTCGGAACATCGCTGCGCCGGCCCAAGTTGAGCGCAGGCGGGTTATGATGCCCGTTAGGAGAGTGTGAGATGGCAAACCAGAACCAGAACCAGAATCCCGGTCAGCAGGGCGGTCAGCCCGGCAAGCCCGACCAGCAGAACCAACAGGATGAACAGCGTCGCCAGCAGGGCGGCGGCCAGCAGGAACGCCGCGACAATCAGGATCGCGAGCAGCGCTGATCCCTTCATGCATCCCATAGCATGAGCTGGGGCCGTCCCGCCGGGGCGGCCCTTTTTTTTTTGGGGCGTCAGACATGCTGAAACGGCGCCCCATGCCTGAACATCGCGCCATCGCGCCATCGCGCTTGGCATCGCCATCCCGGCAGGATAGCGCCTGCGCCATGACCGCCCCCGCCCATCCGCGCCGCACCGCCGCCATCGCCTTCATCCTGGTGACGGCGCTGCTCGACGTCATGTCAATGGGCATCGTCATTCCGGTGCTGCCGCAGCTGATCGAGACATTGTCCGGCTCCAGCACCAGCGCGGGCCTGTGGAATGGCCTGTTCGTCGCGCTCTGGGCAGCGATGCAGTTTCTCTGCTCGCCGGTGATCGGCTCGCTGTCCGATCGCTTCGGGCGCCGGCCGGTGATCCTGATCTCGGTCGCGGGGCTGGCGCTCGACTATGTGCTGATGGCGCTGGCGCCCAATCTCTGGTGGCTGGCGCTGGGCCGCATCCTTGCCGGCATCACCTCGTCCAGCTTCACCTCCACCTTCGCCTATATGGCCGACATCACCCCGCCCGAGGGCCGGGCGCGCGGCTATGGCCTGATCGGCGCAGCGTTCAGCGCGGGCTTCGTCGCCGGGCCGCTGCTGGGCGGGGTGCTGGGCGAAATCTCGCACCGCGCGCCCTTCTGGGCGGCGGCGGGTCTGTCCGGCCTCGCCTTCCTTTATGGCCTCATCGTGCTGCCGGAATCGCTCGCCCCGGAAAAGCGCATGGCCTTCAGCTGGCGCCGCGCCAATCCTTTCGGCGCGCTGCAATTGCTGCGCTCGCACCCCGAATTGTCGAGCCTCGCGATCGTCAACTTCCTCCTCTATTTCGCCCATCATCTCTTCTCGGCCGTGTTCGTCCTCTATGCCGGCGACCGCTATGGCTGGGGCGCCTGGCAGGTCGGCACCCTGCTGGCGATGGTCGGCCTGCTCGACATGGCGGTGCAGGGCCTGCTGGTCGGCCCGGTCGTCAAGCGGCTGGGCGATCGCACGACGATGGTCGTGGGCCTCGGCTTCGGCGCGGTCGGCATCGCCGCCATGGGCCTGGCCCCCACCGGCTGGCTGTTCGTCGCCGCCATGTTCCCCAATGCGCTCTGGGGCCTCGCCATGCCGACCATCCAGTCGCTGATGACGCAGCGCGTCTCCGAAAGCGAACAGGGCCAGTTGCAGGGCGCCAACAACAGTGTCGGCGCGATCGCCGGCATTGTCTCCCCGCTATTCTTCGGCGCGGTCTATTCCGCCTCGGTCGGCACCCGCCCGATCCTGCCCTTCATCGGCAGCGCCTTCCTGATCGCGGCGCTGGTGCTCGCCGGCGCCGCCCTGCTCGGCCGCGCAGCGGGACGCAAACAGGATGGCCATGCGCCGGCCTAGAGCATTCTGAAGTCGGCTGGAACAGCCGACGACTCGCAGAATGCGGCAAACAAAAGGAAATCACAGCATCATCCGATTTACCCTAATCGGATGATGCTCTGAACCGGGAAAACTGGACATATCGGGGCGGTGCGACTAACCGGGCGCGAATCCCTTCCCACGCTCGATATAAAGGCGATTCGATGACGCTGCCCCTTCAGGATTCCATCCTTATCGTGGACTTCGGCAGCCAGGTGACTCAGCTCATCGCCCGGCGCGTGCGCGAAGCCGGCGTCTATTCCGAGATCGCCCCCTTCACCCAGGCCCAGGCCGCGTTCGACCGCATGAAGCCCAAGGGCATCATCCTGTCCGGTTCGCCCGCCGGCGTGCCGGAGGAAGGCAGCCCGCGTGCGCCGCAGGCCCTGTTCGACGCCGGCGTGCCGATCCTGGGCATCTGCTACGGCCAGCAGGTGATGAGCCATCAGTTGGGCGGCGAAGTGCGCCCCGGTCACGAGACCGGCGAAGGCGGCGAATTTGGCCGCGCCTTCCTGACCGTGACCGAACCCTGCGCCCTGTTCGACGGACTGTGGGAAGTCGGCGAGCGGCATCAGGTGTGGATGAGCCATGGTGACAAGGTCACGAAATTCGCGCCCGGCTTCAAGATCGTGGCCGTGTCGGACGGCGCGCCCTTCGCGGTGATCGCCGACGAGGAACGGAAATTCTACGGCACGCAGTTCCACCCCGAAGTCGTGCACACGCCCGACGGTGGTAAGCTGATCGCCAATTTCGTCCGCCATGTCTGCGGCCTCGCCGGCGACTGGACCATGGCCGAGTTCCGGCAGGTCAAGATTGCCGAGATTCGCGAACAGGTCGGCAATGGCCGGGTCATTTGCGGTCTGTCGGGCGGCGTCGACAGCGCGGTGGCGGCGGTCCTCATTCATGAAGCGATCGGCGATCAGCTGACCTGCGTGTTCGTTGACCATGGCCTGATGCGCCTGGGCGAAGCCGAGCAGGTCGTCAGCCTGTTCCGCGAACATTATGGCATCAAGCTGGTGCATGTGAACGCCGAGGAACGCTTCCTGGGCGGCCTCGCCGGCCTCACCGATCCGGAAAAGAAGCGCAAGTTCATCGGCGGCGAATTTATCGCCGTGTTCGAGGAAGAAGCCGCCAAGATCGGCGGCGCCGACTTCCTGGCGCAGGGCACCCTCTATCCCGACGTCATCGAATCGGTCAGCTTCACCGGCGGGCCTTCCGTGACGATCAAGTCGCACCATAATGTCGGCGGCCTGCCCGAACGCATGAACATGAAGCTGGTCGAGCCGCTACGTGAATTGTTCAAGGACGAAGTGCGCGTGCTGGGCAAGGAACTGGGCCTGCCCGACATTTTCGTCGGCCGCCATCCCTTCCCTGGGCCGGGCCTTGCCATCCGCATCCCCGGCGAAGTGACCAAGGAACGCTGCGACATATTGCGCAAGGCGGACTTCATCTATCTGGAGGAAATCCGCAACGCCGGCCTCTACGACGCGATCTGGCAGGCCTTTGCCGTGCTGCTGCCGGTCCGCACCGTCGGCGTGATGGGCGACCACCGCACCTATGACAGCGTCTGTGCGGTGCGCGCGGTCACCTCGACCGACGGCATGACCGCCGACATCTACCCCTTCGACGCCGCCTTCCTCAGCCGCGTCGCGACCCGCATCATCAATGAGGTGAAGGGCATTAACCGGGTGGTCTATGACTACACCAGCAAGCCCCCCGGCACGATCGAGTGGGAATAAACCGGATTAAATGACCGTCCGGGGGACGGTCATCCGGTTTATTCGGCACCGCAAGGTGCCGCACCGCTTAGACCCAGTTGCGGCCGCGCAAGCGGCCGCCGCTCTTACCGCGCCGCCAGCACCGCCGCCATCTGCGCGACCAGTTCAGCCGTCGGCCCGGCATCGTCCCAGGCATAGAGCGACACGCGCATTTCGACCTCCGCCCCGAAGGGCGCATAGGGTCGCACCGCCCGCCCGGTCGCCGCGCGCATCGGCACCAGCGACAGGCCCATGCCCGCCTCCACCGCGGTCAGCACGCTGGTGAGGTCGCTGCCGGTGAAGGCGACATGGCAGCGCCGCCTCTCCCGCCCGATCCGGTCGAACATCGCATCGCGATAGAGGCCGCCCGCCGGAAAGGCGACCAGCGGCAGGGGATCGGGCCAGTCGCCCTGCCGGTCCGCGCTTTCATGCCAGCCGATCGGTTCGGCGAAACTCGCGCGACAATCGGCGCTCGGCGTCGGTTCCTTGACAGCGATGATGTCAAACTCGCCCGCGCGGTATCGGCGCGTGAGATCGCGGCTGAGCCCGGTAGTAACGTCCAGCCGCACCGCCCGATATTGCTCGGAAAAGCGGGCGAACACCCGCATCATGTCGCGACTGGCGATGTCGTCGGGCAGGCCGATGCGGATCGACGCGCTGCCGGCCGGATCGGCGAGCAGGCTTTCCGCCTCCTGCTGCAGCGACAGGATGCGCCTTGCATGGCCCAGCAGCCGCTCGCCCGCCGCGGTCGGCCGCACCGGCCGTGCCGCCCGATCGACCAGCATATGCCCCACCGCCTGTTCCAGCCGGCCGAGCTGCTGGCTGATGGTCGACTGGGTCATGTGCAGCCGCTGCGCCGCGATGGTGAAGCTGCCGCTGTCGGCGATCGCGACAAAGGCACGGAGCAGGCGCGGATCGAGCATGGCATTCCATTTGGATCATGAATGATTGCCATTCATATATGTTGTTTGTCGATGATGCAGCCCCTGCCTATCCTGCGCGCCGCACAAGAACCGGGGATTTTCATGAAGACGCTTCTCGCCGCGCTGCTGGCCGCCACTGCCCTGTTGCCCCTGCCCGCCGCGGCAAAGACCGCGCCGGCCCGCGCCGACCTGCTGATCCGCCATGCGACGCTGGTCGATGTCGAGCATGGCCGGCTGGTCCCCGACCAGGCGGTCGCGACCAGGGGCGACCGGATCGTCGCGGTCGGCAACGACGCCACGATCGCCGCCGCCTGGCGCGCGGGCAAGAATGTCGAGGCCAGGGGCCGCTATCTGATCCCCGGCCTGTGGGACATGCATGTCCATTTCGGCGGCGGACCGGAGCTGATCGAAGAGAATAAGGCGCTGCTGCCGCTCTATATCGCCAACGGCATCACCACCGTGCGCGATGCGTCGGGCGACCTGCCCTATGATGTGCTGCGCTGGCGCGGCGAGATTGCCGACGGGCGGCTGTTTGGCCCGACCCTGCTGAGTTCCGGCCCCAAGATCGAGGGGATCAAGCCGGTGTGGAAGGGCACGCTGGAAACCGGGTCGGAGGCCGATGTCGACCAGGCGATCGCCAAGCTGAAAGAACTGAACGTCAATTTCGTCAAGATCACCGACAGCACCCTTAAGCCCGATCTGTTCCTCTATGCCGTGCGCAAGGCGCGCGGCGCCGGGCTGCGCGCATCGGGGCATATTCCGATGGCGCTGACCGTCGGCCAGGCGATCGAGGCCGGGATCAGCTCGATCGAGCATATCGACTATGCGCACAAGGCGGGCGTGAAGGATGAGGCGCGGATCACCGCCGATTTCGCCGCCGGCAGGATCGACCGGGCACAGGCGAGCGCGCAACTGGACGCCGGCTTTGACGAAGCCACCGCCATGGCCGCCTATCGCGACATGGCGGCGCGCGGCGTGTTCGTGACGCCGACGCTCAGCATCTCGCGCACCGTCGCCTATCTCGACCAGAATGATCACAGCGCCGATCCCGAACTGGCCTATATCGGCCCGCGCCTGCGCAAGACCTATGACTGGCGGATCGAGCGCGCGGCAAAGGCCACGCCCGATCAGATCGCCCAGCGTCACGCCATCTACGAGCATAATGCCGCGATCCTGCCGCTGTTGCAGCAGGCCGGCGTCACCATCATGGCCGGCACCGATGCGGGCTTCCTCAACAGCTTCGACTATCCCGGCTTTGCCCTGCACCAGGAACTGGCGCTCTATGTCGATCGCGGCCTGACCCCGGCCCAGGCGCTGGCCAGCGCCACCCGTGCCGGCCCGGCCTGGTTCGGCCTGCTCGACCGCTATGGCGCGGTGGCGGAAGGCAAGCAGGCGGATATGGTCCTGCTGACCGCCAATCCGCTGGAGGATATCCACGCCACAAAAGCGATCGACGCGGTGATCCTGCGCGGCACGCTGCAGGACCGCGCCCGGCTCGACGCGCTGCTGGCAGAGACGAAGGCGAAGGTCGCCGCCTGGAATGCGGCGGCGACCCGGCCCTGACGGATCAGCCGCGCATCAGCATGTCGGCCGGCACCGGCAGCATGTCGACCTTGCCGGTCGCCACGTCATAGACGGCGGCGACCACCTTCAGCGTGCCCGCCTTCACCTTTTCCTCGATCACCGGTGAGGCGTTGACCAGCGTCGCCGCCTGCACCAGCGCATTGGTGCGGGTGACGATGGCCGCATCCTTGCTGCGGGCGAGATAGAGGGCGGGCAGGATCGCGGGGAAGAGCGCGCTGATCTGGCCCGGCACCTCGGGATTGTCGATCGCCGCCTTCACCGCGCCGCAATTGCTGTGGCCCATGACGACCAGCGCCTTCAGCCCCAGCACCGCCACGCCATATTCCAGGCTGGCGACGATTTCGGGCGTGGTGATGTTGCCGGCGATGCGGGTGACGAACAGCCGGCCGATATATTCGTCGAACACCATCTCCACCGGCACGCGCGAGTCGGCGCAGGACAGGACGCCGACCACGGGCCATTGCCCCTCGGCCGCGCGCGCCTTGATGATCGACAGGTCCTGCAGATGGGCGGTCGGCTTGCCGGCGACGAAGCGGGCATTGCCGGCCATGATCTCGGCCAGGGCGGCGTCCGGCGTCATCGACGCATCCGGGCCGTCGGCCGGGGGCGCCGCCATTGCGGGTGCGGCCGGCAAGGCGGCCATGGCCACCCCACCCGCCATCGTCATCGCTGTCAGAAAGGCGCGGCGGGAGGGCGCGGCGCCATCCTCCTCCTGCGTCCCGTGCGGCTGGTCATGCATGCCATCGACGTCCGAACACATGGGTCTGTCTCCCTGTGATGAGGAGGCGCCATGATGCCGGACCGGTTTGCGCGAGGCAATGGAAAGACCGGGATCAAGAAGCAGAGCCTGATTCACGTCATCGGTAGAAGCGCATGGCGCTTCCACCTCAAACGATCAGGCTCTAGACCTGCGCCACCGCCGCCGATCCGATGGAGCCCCGCTTGCCCGACACCCGACTTGGCCATCCCGTCTATCGCGACATGCCGACCACCATCTTCGAGCATATGTCGGCGCGCGCGCGGGAGACCGGCGCGATCAATCTGGGGCAGGGCTTTCCCGAAGGGCCGGGACCACAGGATGTGCTGCAGGCGGCGGCGGATGCGCTGCTGACCCGCTCCAGCCAATATCCGCCGATGCCCGGCCTGATCGAACTGCGCACCGCGCTGGCCGATCATTATGCCCGGCGTCAGGGACTGGACCTCAGCCCGCAGGACATCATCGTCACCTCCGGCGCGACCGAGGCGATCGCCGCCAGCCTGCTTGCGCTGGTGAGGCCCGGCGACGAAGTGCTGATGCTGGCGCCGCTCTATGACGCCTATCTGCCGCTGGTCGAACGGGTCGGCGGCGTGGCCAGGGTGGTGAAGCTGATGCCGCCGGACTGGCGCGTCACCCGCGACGCGCTGGAGGCGGCGATCACGCCCCGGACCCGCATCCTGCTGATGAACAATCCGGTGAACCCCACCGGCATCGTGCTGCGTGAGGCGGAACTGGCGCTGCTGGCCGACCTCTGCACCACCCATGACCTGATCGCGCTGTGCGACGAAGTCTGGGAGGAGACCGTCTATGACGGGCTGCCGCATCGTCCACTGATCGGCTTTCCCGGCATGCGCGAGCGCACGGTCAAGATCGGGTCTGCCGGCAAAATCTTCTCCGTCACCGGCTGGAAGGTCGGCTGGATGTGCGCCGCGCCGCCGATCGCCACCCTGCTCGCCCGCGCCCACCAGTTTCTGACCTTCACCACCCCGCCCAACCTGCAATGGGCGGTGGCGCAGGGGCTGGGCTGGCCCGAAGATTGGCTGAACGATCAGCGCGCCGCCTATCAGGCGTCGCGCGATCGGCTGGCGGCGGGTCTCAGTCAGGCGGGCTATGTCGTGCAACCGAGCGGCGCCACCTGGTTCCTGTCGATCGACCTGCCCGCGTCGGGCATTACGATGGACGATGTGACCTTCTGCAACCGGATCATCGACGAAGCCGGGGTGGCGGCGATCCCGATCTCCGCCTTCTACCCCGACGATCCGGTCACCCATCTGGTCCGCCTCTGCTTCTCCAAGTCGGACGCGACGCTGGATCAGGCGATCGAGCGGCTCGCCGCCTTCCGCGCCAGCCTGGACTGACGCAGGATCGCCGCGCCCAGGATCAGCATGAGGATCAGCAGCAGCGCCTGCGCCGCCAGGAAGGGCAGCTCCGTGCCGGTCGGCGCCAGCCGGTTGAGCGCCGGCACCTTGAGGAAGCCCTGTACGACAGCCACGAACAGGTTGAGCCACAGGGCGATGGTCGCGGTCACCGCATAGACGCCCCGTGCCCGGCCGCGCAGGCCAAGGCCGTAAAAGGCGGCGAAGGCGATAATCAGCACCAGCGTCGAGAGGATACCGACGCCGATCGCCGGGGTGAAGCCGCGAAAGGGAAAGAGGAAGCCGGTCAGGCTGGTGAGCAGGGTCGTCACCAGGAACAGGCCCTGCATTTTGGGCAGGATATGCCCCTTCGCCATGGCCGGCAGGGCGACAAGGCCGCTGACGATGCCGATCAGGCTGATCGCGACATGCAGGGCGATGAAGGCGGGAATGGAAAGACCGAGGATCATGATGCTTCTCCCTGGAAAATTCCCGTCACCCCCGCGAAAGCGGGGGTCCATCTCCCAACGATGAATCCAGACGCAAGGTCAGGAGATGGATTCCCGCCTTCGCGGGAATGACGAAAGAGGTCAGGCGGTCACCCGATACCGGGGCGCCGCATCCTTGAGCGACAGGTTGGGCCGAAGCGCAGCCCGCGCGGCGAGATAGGCGTCGAGATCGGCATTATCCGGCAAGGCAGGGATGGTGATCGCCTCGCCCATGTCGAGCCCGGCCAGTGCCGCGTCGACCATCACCTCGACATCCATCACCATGTGCGGCGGCAGGCCGGCCATCTGCTCCGCCGCCCAGATGGCTGTGCGGGTGATGCCGGGCAGCACCGCCTGCACCTTCACGCCCTTGCCGCCCAGTTCGACCTGCAGCGCCTCGGTAAAGGCCAGCACATAGGCCTTGGTCGCGGGATAGACGGCAGTGAAGCCGTCCGGCATCAGCGCGGTGACCGACGTGATATTGATCAGCGTGCCCGCGCCCCTGGCCGCCAGCCGCGGCGCAATAGCGCGGGACAGCCGCGTCACCGCGAGGATGTTGAGGTCGATCAGGCCGGTGAGATAGGCCGGGTCGGTCTCGACAAAGGCCTGCTCCCCGGCGATGCCGGCATTGTTGACCAGGCCGGTGATCGCGTCATCGTCACGCAGCCGCGCTTCGACTCGCGCCAGATCATCGGCTTGTGACAAGTCGGCGGCGATCACTTCCACGCTGACGCCACCGTCGGCGCGCAGGCGAGCGGCCAGCGCTTCCAGTTTCTCGGCGCGGCGGGCGACCAGGATCAGATTGGCGCCGCGCCTGGCAAAGCGATCGGCATAGACGGCGCCGATACCGTCCGACGCGCCGGTGATGAGGATAGTGTCTTGGGTCATGGGATGTCTCCTTTGAAAGACTATTTTCCCGTTCGGGCTGAGCGAAGTCGAAGCCCTTGCCTGAGCGAAGCGAAGGCACCTCGCTCCGCTCGGTGGAACCCTTCGACTTCGCTCAGGGCGAACGGTATTTGTGTCAGCCGTTGATGAAATCGAGCAGGTCGGCGTTGAACCGGTCCTGGTGAGTCTGCGTCAGCCCATGGTCGGCGCCTTCATACACGATCAGCACCGCATCCGTAACGATCTTGATGGTGGAGAGGGCCGCCGCGCCGATCGGCACGATCTGGTCGTCGTCGCCATGCAGGACCAGCGTGGGCACATCGACCTTCGCCAGGTCGGCATGGAAATCGCTTTCGGAAAAGGCGCGGATCGAGTCGAGTTGCCCCTTGAGGCCGCCCATCATCCCCTGCCGCCAGAATTCTTGCACAATGCCTTCGGAGATGACCGCGCCGTCCCGGTTATAGCCGTAGAAGGGGATGGTCAGATCCCTGAAGAACTGGCTGCGATTGTCGAACGTGCCCTTGCGAATGCCGTCGAACACGTCGATCGGCAGACCGCCGGGATTGGCTTCGGTCTTCAGCATCAGCGGCGGGACCGCGCCGATCAGCGCCAGCTTGGCAACCCGGCTGGTGCCATGGCGGCCGATGTAGCGGGTGACTTCGCCGCCGCCGGTCGAATGGCCGACCAGGATGATGTCGGACAGATCCAGCGCCGCGATCAGATCGGCCAGATCGTCGGCATACTGGTCCATATTATTATTGTCCCACACCTGGTCCGACCGGCCATGGCTGCGGCGGTCATGGGCGATGGTGCGGAAACCCTGATTGGCGAAATAGACCATCTGTGCGTCCCAGGCGTCAGCGCTGAGCGGCCAGCCATGGGAGAAGATGATCGGCTGGCCGTCGCGCGGCCCCCAATCCTTGTAGAAGATGCGGGTGCCGTCCTGCGTGGTAACGAAGTTGCTCATGTGAAATTCCCTTCTTCTGTTCCAGAAGGGCGCCTTCACGCCCTGTGCTTGCACTATTACGGGCAATGGCGGAGGATCGGGATTGGCGGTTCCGACATTAAGCGGGCCGATTCCGACAAAGGATCAGCATATGGCCGACAGCAGCCTTCCGCGTGCCGAAGTGGGCATATTGCTCTATCCGGGCTGTCAGCAGGCGATGGTCCATGGCATGACCGACCTGATCGACATTGCCGGGCAGTTTTCGGTCCAGCATGGCGGCCCTGTAGTGCGCGTCAGCCATTGGCGGATGGGCGATGACGGCTGCTTCGCCCGCAGCCATGACACGCATGAAGCATTGGGCGGCACGCCCGACATCTGGCTGGTCCCCGGCCGCCTGACCGGCGTGCCCGAGGCGGAGGAAGCCGCGCCCTATGCCCGCTGGCTGCTCGATCGCCATGCCGCCGGGGCGACGCTCGCCTCCAATTGCGGCGGCGCCTTCCTGCTGGCGGCGACCGGCCTGCTCGATGGTCGCCCGGCCACCACCCATTGGTGGTTCGCCGACGCCTTCCGCACCCGCTTCCCCGCCGTGAAGCTCGATTGCGACCGCATCGTCATCGACGATGGCGATATCATTACCGCCGGCGGGCTGATGGCCTGGACCGACCTTGGCATGCGGCTGGTCGACCGGCTGCTCGGCCCGACGGTGATGCTCGACACCGCCAAATTCCTGCTGATCGACACGGCCGGGCGCGAGCAGAAGCATTTCGCCCGCTTCCTGCCGCGCCTGACCCATGGCGACGAGCCGATCCTGAAGGTGCAGCACTGGCTCGCCGCGCGGGAGGCGAAGGCAGTCAGCGTCACCGAGATGGCGGCGCAGGCCGCGCTGGAGGAGCGCACCTTCCAGCGCCGCTTCAAGGCGGCGACCGCCATGACCCCGATCGAATATGTCCAGCATCTGCGCGTGGCGCGGGCGCGCGAGCATCTGGAATTTACCCGGCGCACGATCGACCAGATCGCCTGGAGCGTCGGCTATGAGGATGCCGCCGCCTTCCGCAAGCTGTTCCACCGCCTGGTCGGCCTGTCGCCCGGCGAATATCGCGCCCGCTTTGCCGCGCCCAGCGCACAGGCGGCATGACGGCACACACAAGGAAGCTTCTTGCGGCCGCCTCCTTCGCCCGCTAAGTTCCCGTTTCGTTCCCAAAAAGGATAGTTATGGACAGCCTCGCCGCCCTTCTCATTCCCGTCGCGCTGCTGATCGGCCTGGCCGTCGGCTGGCTGCTCAAGGGCAAGGCGCTGGCGCCGCTGACCGCCGAAAAGGCCGATCTGGCCGGCAAGCTCGACATCGCCACCGCCCAGCGCAACGGCGCGATCGCCGAACTGGCGGTTGAGAAGGAACGGGTCGCGCAGGGCATGAGCCAGCTCGCCCGGCTCGAATCCGCGCGGGCCGCGTCCGAACAGCGGATCGAGGCACTGCAGGCCGCCACCAGCCAGCGCATCGAGGCGATCCAGACCGAGCGCGAAGCCGCGCTGCGCGAGTTGGCCGCGCTCCAGTCCGACATCCATGCCCGCACCCAGGCGTTCGAGCAGCAGATCGCCGCGCTCAAGGATGCCAAGGAACAGCTCTCCGCCCAGTTCAGCGAGATTGGCGGCAAATTGCTCGAATCCGCCCAGACCCAGTTCCTGACCCGCGCCGACCAGCGCTTCGCCCAGGCGAGCGAGAAGAGCGAGGCGCAGTTGAAGACGCTGCTCAACCCGGTCGAAACCACGCTCAAGCGCTATGAGGAAGGCCTCGCCCGCGTCGAGAAGGATCGGGTCGGCAGCTATGCCGAACTGCGCGAAGCGGTGCAGCAGGTTCATCTGGGCCAGGGCCAGGTGCGCGAGGAAACCGCCAAGCTCGTCAACGCCCTGCGCGCCGCGCCCAAGACGCGCGGCCGCTGGGGCGAACAGCAGTTCAAGAATCTCATCGAAACCGCCGGCCTTTCCCCCTTCGTGGACTTCAAGGAGGAAGTGTCGGTCGCGGTCGAGGACGGCCGCCTGCGTCCGGACTTCGTCATCAACCTGCCCGGCGACCAGCAGATGGTGGTCGACGTCAAATGCTCGCTGGTCGCCTATCTGAACGCGGTCGATCAGGTCGATCCAGCGCAGCGCGACGCCCATATGCTCGATCATGCCCGCGCGATGCGCACCCATGCCGACGCGCTGGGGCGCAAGGCCTATTGGGAACAGTTCGACAAGGCCCCCGACTTCGTCATCATGTATGTGCCGGGCGACAATTTCGTCACCGCCGCGCTGGAAGCGGACATGGAGCTGTGGGAGCGCGCCGCCAAGAATCGCGTCATCATCTGCGGCCCCGCCACCTTCCTGCCACTCGCCCGCACGCTGGCGGGCCATTGGCGCCAGGCCAAGATGCAGGAACAGGCGCAGCAGGTCGGCCAGCTCGGCAAGGAGCTGTATGAGCGCCTGTCCGTCGCCGCGACCCATTTGCGCAAGCTGGGATCAGGCCTCAACAGCGCGGTCTCCAACTATAACAGCTTCATCGGCAGCTTCGAGACGCGTGTCCTCTCCACCGGCCGCAAGTTCCGCGATCTCGATATCGAGACCGGCGGCAAGGAGATCGAGGCGATGGAACCGCTCGACGTCCTCGCCCGCGACGCCCAGGCCGAAGAGGCGCGCGCGCTGCCAGCGGCGGAATGAGCGCGGCGCGCCGGCCATTGCCGCCGGCGCCCGGCGCTGGCATGGCTGCCCCCATGAAAAAGATCGGCCTGCTTGGCGGCTCCTTCAATCCGGCGCATGGCGGGCATCGCGCCATTTCGCTGTTCGCCAGGGACGCCCTGGGTCTCGACGAAATCTGGTGGCTGGTATCGCCCGGCAATCCGTTGAAGCCCGCCAGGGGCATGGCGCCGCTGCCCGTCCGCCTTGCCCATGCGCAGAAGATCGCCCGCCGCGCGCCGATTCGCGCCACGGCGATCGAGCGCCAATTGGGCACGCGCTACACCGTCGACTCGCTGCGCGCGCTCCGCCAGCGCTACCCCCGCAACCGCTTCGTCTGGCTGATGGGCGCCGACAATCTGGCGCAATTTGGCCAATGGCGCGACTGGCGCGGCATAGCGCGACAGATGCCCATTGCCGTCATCGCCCGTCCGGGCTATGATGACGCTGCCCGTGGCTCTACGGCCATGAGCTGGCTGCGGCGCTTCGTCCGGTCCGCGCGCCAGAGTGCAGACTGGACGAATTGGAGACCACCGGCGCTCGTGCTATTGCGCTTTCGCCCTGATCCAAGATCGGCAACCCTGCTACGGCAGGCGGACCCCCTCTGGCATCGCGAATATGAAGCAACGTGTGTGCGCGATCCGCTCACGCGCCGGATGATCGTCTAGATTGGAGTTTAATTGACTAACCTCGCCCCTGCCAACGATACGGCGCCTGCCGCCGATAGCGTGGCCGCCCTGCACGCCCTTGTCATGCAGTCGCTCGACGACGACCAGGCGCAGGAAACCATCTCCATCCCCCTCGAAGGCAAGAGCAGCATCGCCGATCATATGGTGATCGCGAGCGGCCGTTCGTCGCGTCAGGTCGCGGCGATCGCCCAGCATCTGGCCGAACGGATCAAGAAGGCCACTGGCCGCTCCGCGCGGGTCGAAGGCCTGCCGGTCGCCGACTGGGTGCTGATCGATGCCGGCGACGTGATCGTCCATCTGTTCAAGCCGGAAGTGCGCAGCTTCTACAATCTGGAACGGATGTGGGGCTTCGTCGACGCGCCGGTCGCGGGCAACGCCTGATCCTTGCCGTCGCGCCCTTCGACATGGGCGCGATGACAGGCTAGGGGGGAGCCATGCTCCTCCACATCATCGCGCGCGGCAAGATCGGGCGCTCGCCCGAAGCCGATCTGGTCGACCGCTATGTCAAGCGGCTGACCATGCCGCACAAGATCACCGAAATGCCCGACCGGGGCGGCAAGCTGCCGCCCGTCGGCCCCGGCACGGTGACGGTCATGCTCGACGAAAAGGGCAAGCAACTTTCCTCGATGGACTTTGCCCGGCGGATCGAGGGCTGGCGCGACACCGGCACGCGCGAGATCCGCTTCCTGATCGGCGCGGCCGACGGCTTCGACGATGCCGAACGGACCAATGCCGACCTGCTGATCGCCTTTGGCGCCATGACCTGGCCGCACATGATCGCCCGCGCCATGCTCGCCGAACAGCTGTGGCGCGCCTGCTCGATCCTCGCCAACCACCCCTATCACCGCGAAGGCTGAGGCTCGACATGCCCGCGGCTTGCGCCTAGTCAAAGCCCTATCGGGCGGGACAAGCGGTTGAAGCGCAGCATCATCAGCAACAGCATCACGGGCATCGCACTGGCCGGCATCTTGGCCCTTGTCGCCACGCGCCTGCCCGCCGCGGACGATGCCGCGATCATCCTGCCCGGCACCGCCGGCACCACGCTGGCGCAGGAACAGAAGGCGCTGCGCGACGCCCGCCGCCAGTCGGTGGAGGCCGCCGACCGTTCGGTCCGGCTGGAGCGCCAGGCCGGCATGGCCCGTGACGAGGCCGAACAGGCCGGCCGCCGCGCCGCCGCCATGGCCGCCCGCATCCAGCAGGCCGAGGCCGATGTGCAGGCCGCCCAGGCCCGCATCGCCATCATCGCCCGAATGCAGCGCGCCCAGGCCGCGCGCCTCGCCGCCAGGCAGGAACCGGTGGTGCGCCTGACCGCTGCGCTGCAGATGATGAGCCGCCGCCCGCTCGCCCTTGCCCTCGTCCAGCCCGGATCGATCAGCGACGCCGTCCATATGCGCGCGGTGCTGGGACAGGTGCTGCCGGTGATCGAGCAGCGCACCGCTGGCCTGCGCGCCGAGCTGGACCGCAGTCGCGCGATTCGCGCCACCGCCCAGCAGGCCGCCGACGCCCTGACCAAGAGCCGCCGCGCCCTCACCGATCGCCAGGCCGCGCTGCGCCAGCTCGAAACGCAAAAGCGCGTCGCCGCCCGCGACTATCGCGCCAATGCCGGGCTGGAGAGCGAACGCGCGCTGGCGCTGGGCGAAAAGGCGCGCGACATTGTCGACCTGATGGACCAGCTGGAGGTGGCGAGCGACCTGCGCGATCGCCTGGCGCAACTGTCCGGCCCGGTGCTGCGCCCCGCCCGCCCCGACCGGACCGGTGCGCCCGCGCCCGACCGCGAGACGCTGGACAGCGGCCCGCCGCCCTATCGCCTGCCGGTCGTCGGCCAGCTCGTCACCGGCATGGGCGAGGTGAATGACGGCGGTGTGCGCTCGCGCGGCCTGACCCTGGTGACCCAGGCCGGCGCTCAGGCGGTCGCGCCGACCGCCGGCCGCATCGCCTTTGCCGGCCCCTATCGCGGCTATGGCCAGATCCTGATCATCGACCATGGCCAGGGCTGGACCACCCTCATCACCGGCCTGCACCGCGTCACCGCCCAGGTCGGCGAGAGTGTGCGCCAGGGCGACCCGGTCGGCCTCACCGCCGCCCAGGGCCGCCCGACAGTGACGATCGAACTGCGCCGCAACGGCCGCCCGGTGGACATCGTGCCGCTGGTGGGAATCGGCTGATTCAGACTAGCGCTGCCAGAACATGGCTGCGGCAGGGTTACCCTCATTTTCGCGTAAAAAGAGGTAGGCAATCCCGCCACCAAAGTTCGGTCCTTCCCCTATATGTGTCCGGCCCTCGAACTGCTCGCTATCAACGGATATCCAGTCTGGACTGAAGGACGGAGCCGAGCGGAAACTGTAGAGTGAATCCAGCTGCCCAACGAACCGCCATCCCGGTCGTGGCGATTCTTCTGCACTTTGTATCCATCGCGGAACGCCACCTAGCCGTGTAGACCAACTGACATTTGCGAGCATTTCGTCGCTCAGCTGGAAGAAAGCCTCGTCGGTGTAGAAAGCCAGTTCATCGGCCACAGCCAAGTGCAGGCCTCGTTCGTCCCATCCGCGCACAAATGCCGCATTGTCGAGAGGCGGACTGTCCGCAGGATATTCTGTAAGATGGCCTGTCTGCATTTCAGGCTCCAGAATCAGGCAACTGTTGGCGCCCGAGAACGCCTCCCAAGTTGCACACATTCCCGGATCGTGATTGCATTGAAAAACAAACAGCATTCTGCCCGAACGGCCGAGATCAAGCCGCAGCGGATCATGCAAAAACTGCGCAATCAGTGACTGCGTTCCCCCACATTCGGCGCAAGTGGGCCAAAGATCCGCTGGCAAGCCAAAGGGCAACCCTCCCAGATGCTCAGGATGAGCGGAACTCTCCTCCATTTGGCCTGCAACGTCCAACTGCGGAATATAGAAACGCAAAGACCACCTCGCATATGATCATGTAAGCACTGGTCATTCAGGCGAATACCGCTCGAAGGTCAAACTCATTAACCCCACGCTCATCGACGCCAGGCAACATTGGTCGAAGCGCGCTTTTGCGTTGGATAGCGAATCGACGTATATCGATCCCTTGATGCGGACTCCAAGGACAGCCATGAAATCCACCTTCCTGCAGGGCGCGGTCGCGCTCGGCGCGCTTGCGCTCATCCCCGCCACCACCGCGGCGCTCGCCGATGGCGAGGCATCGAGCTACAAGGCGCTCGACGAATTCATGGACGTCTTCCAGAAGGTCCGCAGCGACTATGTCGAGAAGGTCGACGACGAGAAGCTGATCAAGGGCGCGATCGACGGCATGCTCGCCAGCCTCGATCCGCACAGCAGCTTCCTCGACGCGCGCGATTTCCAGAATCTGCGTACCCAGACCGAGGGCAGCTATGGCGGCCTTGGCCTGTCGGTCACGCAGGAGGATGGCGCGGTCAAGGTGATCGCCCCGACCCAGGACACGCCGGCCTGGCGCGCCGGGATCAAGGCGGGCGACTATATCACCCACATCGACGGCCAACTCATCTATGGCGGCACGCTGGATGAAGCGGTGGACAAGATGCGCGGCGCACCGGGCACCAGCATCAAGCTGACCATCGTGCGCACTGGCCGCGACAAGCCGATCGACCTGACCCTCACCCGCGAGATCATCGAGATCAAGCCGGTGAAGTGGGAAGTGAAGAACAATATCGGCGTCATCAACATCGTCAGCTTCTCGGCCAATACGGGCGCCGATGTCCGTTCGGCGATCCGCAGCATCGACAAGAGCCTGGGCCACAAGCCGACCGGCTATATCCTCGACCTGCGCTCCAACCCCGGCGGCCTGCTGGACGAAGCGGTGTCGACCAGCGACGTCTTCCTGGAGCGCGGCGAGATCGTATCGCAGCGCGGCCGCAACAAGGGCGATGTCGAACGCTATTATGCCAAGCCCGGCGATGACGCGAAGGGCCTGCCGGTGATCGTGCTGGTCGATGCGGGCTCCGCCTCGGCCTCCGAAATCGTCGCCGGCGCGCTGCAGGACCAGCATCGCGCGCTCATCATGGGCGAACGCAGTTTCGGCAAGGGCTCGGTCCAGACCATGCTGCCGCTGTCGAACACCACCGCGCTCAAGCTCACCACCGCGCGCTACTTCACGCCTTCGGGCCGCAGCGTGCAGGAAGGCGGCATCCAGCCGGACATCAAGGTGCCGCAGCTCAGCGACCCGGATTACAAGGATCGCCCCAAGTTCCGCGAAAGCGACCTGCGCCGCCACCTGATCAACGAGATCAAGACCGACGACGCCGCGCTGGAAGAGGACAGCAAGGAAGATCCGCGCTTCGCCCAGACCGCCGAGGAGCTGAAGAAGAAGGGGATCGAGGACTTCCAGCTCGATTATGCGCTCAAGACCATTTCCCGCCTCGCCGGCACGCCAGGCGCCACCATCGCCCAGGCCCAGCAGGCCGCTGCGCGCAAGCCCGGCGCGAAATGAATCGTGCCCGTTCGGATGACCGGACGGGCAAGTTCAGCATGACGAAAGGCGGACAAGGGTTTAAGCGGGCGATATGAACAGCTTGTCCCCCGCCCTGGGCCGCGCCCGCCTGCTTGCCCTGCTCGTGCCCCTGATTGCGCTGGGCACGGCCTATGCCTCCCAATATCTGGGCGGGCTGCATCCGTGCGAAATGTGCTGGTGGCAGCGTTATCCCCATATGGCCGCGATCCCGCTGGCGCTGGTCGCCTATGCGCTGCGCGGCCGCGCCTGCATGAGCGGCCTGTTCGCCGGTTTCGCCGGCATCGCCATCGGCATCAGCGGCGCCATCGGCCTGTTCCATGCCGGGGTCGAATATGGCTGGTGGGAAGGGCTGACCGCCTGCTCGACCACGCCGACCGGCGGCAGCAGCGCCGATATTTTGAGCCAGATCATGGCAACGCCGATCACCCGCTGCGATGTTGCGCCCTGGAGCCTCTTCGGCATTTCGCTGGCAGGCTATAACGGCCTCTTGTCGGGCGCGGCCGCGCTCGCCATCTTGGCCCTGCTGCTGAAAGCGAGGAAGGCATGAGCGCCACCAAGGATTTCCCCCGGCCAGGACGTCGCACCAATAGCGCCGATCGTGCCTCCATGGTGCGCGTCGATCAGGCGGGCGAATTCGGCGCGGTGCGCATCTATGCCGGGCAGCTGGCGGTGATGGGCGATCGCCATCCCTATGGCCGGCTGATCGCCGGCATGGCCGCGCAGGAGGAGCGCCACCGCGCCGCCTTCGACGCGCTGATCGCCGAACGCGGCGTGCGGCCGACCGCGATCCACCCGATCTGGAACGTCGCCGGCTTCGCCCTGGGCGCTGTGACCGCCGCGATGGGGCCAAAGGCCGCCATGGCCTGCACCGCCGCGATCGAGACCGAGATCGACCTTCATTATGAGGAACAGTTGCAGCAACTGGGCGAGGATGACCCGGAACTCTCTGCCCTGATCAAGGATTTCCAGGCGGAGGAGGTCGAGCATCGCGACGCCGCCATCGCCCATGGCGCGGAACAGGCCCCGGCCTATCCGCTGCTGTCCGGCGCGATCCGCCTGGGTTGCCGCGCCGCCATCGCGCTGTCGAAGCGCATCTGAACAAGGGACGGACCGATGATGAAGACCCCGTTGATCGCTCTGGCCGCCGGCCTGATGCTGGGCACCGCCGCCCCCGCGCTCGCGCAGCAGGACAGCGCCCCCACGGCCGCCACCAGCACCGGCTCCGAAAAGGTCAATCTGGTCATCGTCTATGGCGATGATGCCTGTCCACAGAGCCAGGGCGACGGCATCGTCGTGTGCGCGCGCAAGGGCGAGGAAGAACGCTACCGCATTCCCGAGCCGCTGCGCGGCGACCCCAACAAGCCCAGCAACCAGGCCTGGGGCGAGCGGGTGAAGTCGATGGAATATGTCGGTCGCGACGGCACCGAAAGCTGCTCGCCGGTCGGCGGTGGCGGCGCCACCGGCTGCTTCGCCAAGCTGTCGCGCCTGGCCAAGGCGGAACGGCAGCAGGCCGACAATGCCAGCTGGAAGGATCTGGTCGAAGCCGAGCGCGCCAGGCGCCTGTCGACCATCGACGCCGATAGCGAAGCGATCGAAAAGCGCGTTCTGGCCGAGGAAAAGGCCGACGCCGATGCCAAGAAGGCGCAGGAACAGGAAGTCCCGCCCCGGCCGTGACGGCATGGGGCGTCCTGCGGCGTCTGTTCATATCGATCCCGCGCCAGTGCAGCGCGGGACGAACGGGGTGCAACCGGGGCGAATGAAGGAATTGATGATGCGTCTCCCCCGCCCCCTGCTGATCGCCGGCCTGGCCGCTCTGGCCCTGCCCGCCGCGCCGGCCGTCGCCCAGGACGATCCGCCGCAGAAGATCTTCAACCTCATCGTCTATGGCGATGATCCCTGCCCGACCGGCCAGGGCGAGGAAATCGTGGTCTGCGCCCGCAAGCCCGAATCCGAACGCTATCGCATTCCCAAGAAGCTGCGCGAAAAGCCCGAAGAAGTGGGAGGCCCCGGCTGGGGCAGCCAGGTCGCGACGATGGAACAGACCCAGCGCCAGATCCTGCCCAACAGCTGCTCCGCCATCGGCAGCAACGGCTTCACCGGCTGCACCGCCCAGATGTTGCAGCAATGGTTCGCCGAACGGCGGATGCAGCAGAGCAGCAGCACGCCCTGAGCCGCTTCAGGCGAGCGGGCCTGAATGGATAGAGCCTCGCCATTCCTTCTGGCGTCATGCTGAACTTGTTTCAGCATCCATCAAACCCCAGGACCGGTGGACCTGTTGGGAAGGATAGACCCTGAAACAAGTTCAGGGTGACGGCGATGGGTGACACAGGCGATGATCACCAACAGAGCTAATGTATCAACACACGCCCTAGCGCGGATACAGCCCGTCCATATGCGCCAGGCTCTGCACGATCAGCGCCTCCAGCGCCCCCATGTCGATATCGGCCAGCCGCTTGACATAGAGGCAGCCCTTGCCGCGCCGATGCCTGCCTAATGCCGTGAAATCGGCGTCATCCAGACCGGCGAGATAGAAGACCAGCTCCGCCTTGCGCGGCGCAAAGCCGATCCGGCACATGTCGCCCTCGCGCCCGCTGTCATAGCGATAATGATAGCGGCCAAAGCCGATGATGCTCGGCCCCCATAGCCGCGGCGGCTCGCCCGATAGCCGCGCCATCAACGCCGCGACCATCCGACCATCCGCCTGTCGCTCGGCCGGTTCGACCGTGTCGAGATAGGCGGCGACATCCGCCGCCGTCTCCATGGTCTTGTTCTCGCCCGTCGCCATCGGCTTGCCTTTCGCGGCCTGTCCGACTACAGGCTAGCGCGTCATCTGGGGAGTAGCCAGCCGTTCCGCTGACGGGACGGGCCATATGTCAACATATTTGGCCGAGAGGCCATGGCATATGGGATGCGGTATCAGCCGCATCGGGCGAGACCAATGGCATCGGCTTCCCAGTCCGGCCGGGCGGGGAAGACGGTGGCATTGTGTCTTTTTGTCAGAGCCCGGCCCGGACGTTCTTCATGGAAGCCTTCCTCACCTCCACCGCCCTCGTCGCGCTCGCCGAAATGGGCGACAAGACGCAGTTGCTGGCCATGCTGCTCGCCACCCGCTTTCGCAAGCCGGTGCCGATCATCCTGGGCATCTTCGTCGCCACCATCGCCAATCATTTCCTCGCCGCGCTGGTCGGCCATTCGATCGCCGGGGTGCTGACCCAGCCCTGGTTCCGCTATGCCGTGGCGGCCAGCTTCATCGCCATGGCGCTCTGGACGCTGGTGCCCGACAAGATCGACGAGGATGCGCCGCTCAAGGCCCCGTCCAAGGCCGGCGTGTTCGTGACCACCCTGGTCGCCTTCTTCCTGGTCGAGATGGGCGACAAGACGCAGGTGGCGACCGTGGCGCTGGGCGCGCAGTTCGACAATCTGCTTGCCGTCACCGCCGGCACCACCTGCGGCATGATGCTGGCCAATGTCCCGGCCGTGCTGTTCGGCGAAGCACTGGCGAAGCGTGTGCCGATGCGCGCGCTGCAGGTCGGCGCCGCCCTGCTCTTCCTGCTCTTGGGCCTGTGGATGATCGCCGGACTGCAGGGCTGGATCGGGTAAAAAGGGAACACCGCCGCCGGCGGGCGGTTGTCAGCGGGCGGCGGAAGTTGCAAGGGAAACGGCACGAACTTTCCCCTTTTCGAACAGCATGGGACGCGCGTGATGAAGGACAATCTGGTAACCATCTTCGGCGGCGGCGGCTTTCTCGGGCGCCAGGTCGCCCAGGCGCTGATGGCACGCGGCGCGCGCGTCCGCATCGCCCAGCGCGACCTCGCCAATTCGGTCAAGGTGAAGGCGCTCGGCAATCTGGGCCAGACCCAGTTCGTCGCGGCCAATATCCGCAAGCCCGACACCGTCGCCCGCGCCCTGCATGGCAGCGACATCGTCATCAACCTGGTCGGCATATTGAGCGGCGATTTCGACGCGGTCCAGCATGAGGGCGCCGCCAATGTCGCCAAGGCCGCCGCCGCCGCCGGCGTCACCGCGCTGGTCCATGTCTCGGCGATCGGCGCCGACGCCAACAGCCCTTCGGCCTATGGCCGATCCAAGGCTGCGGGCGAAGCCGCCGTGCTGGCCGCCTTTCCGAATGCCACAATCGTCCGCCCGTCGATCATCTTCGGCCAGGAAGACCAGTTCCTCAATCGCTTCGCCGGCGTCGCCAGCAGCGGCCCGGTCGTGCCGGTGATCGGCGCCGCCACCAAATTCCAGCCCGTCTATGTCGGCGACGTTGCCGAGGCGATCGCCAACGCGGCGCAGCAGCCCGGCGTCTTTGGCGGCAAGACCTTCGAACTCGCCGGCCCGCAGGTCATGAGCATGAAGGAAATCAACGCCTGGGTCGCCAAGGCAATCGGCCGGGGCGACAAGCCGCTGGTCGAAGTGCCCGGCGCCTTCGCCTCGCTGCTGGCGATGCTGCCCGGCGGCCCGATCACCCGCGACCAGCTTGCCATGCTGGGCCAGGACAATGTCGCCGCGCCCGGCGCGCCGGGCCTTGAGGCGCTGGGCGTCGCGCCCACGCCGATGGCCGCCGTCGCCGAACGCTGGATGGTCCCCTATCGCAAGCATGGCCGCTTCGCCGGCCGCGTGAAGGCCTGATCCATTCCCGCCATCGGCTCGACGGGCCGATGATCGGCCACGACCGGCCGTGGCCATGCCGCTTTGCCTTTTCGCTGCACTGCGGCATGGTGCATCCCTGACATATAGGCATTGCCCGGCCCTCTCCCTTCGCGGGGGGAGGGCTTGGCTTATGCGCCCCCTGCTTGAGGATCCGACATCCCCATGGACATGCATTATTTGACGGTCATCCTGCTCGGCATCGTGGAGGGATTGACCGAATTTCTCCCCGTGTCCTCGACCGGCCATCTCATCCTGGCGAGCGAACTGCTCGGCTATGATGCGTCGGTTTGGGCGATGTTCAACGTCATGATCCAGCTCGGTGCGATCCTCGCCGTCGTCGTCCTCTACTGGCGCACCTTCTGGGCGGTGGCCATGGGCCTGCTCCGCCTCGACCCGGTCAGCATCCGCTTCGTGCGCAACCTGCTGGTCGCCTTCATCCCCGCCGTCGTCATCGGCCTTGCCCTGCACGACTATATCGACACGCTGCTCGGCTCGCCCCGCGTCGTCGCCGTCGCGCTGGTCGTCGGCGGCGTCGCCATCCTGGTGATCGAGCGCCTGATCAGGGAACAGCGCTTCCACGGCATCGCCGACATTCCGCTGGTCCGCGTCATCGGCATCGGCTTCATCCAGTGCCTCGCCATGGTACCGGGCGTCAGCCGCTCGGGTGCGACCATCATGGGCGCACTGACCTTGGGCGTGGAACGCCGCACCGCCGCCGAATTCAGCTTCTTCCTCGCCATCCCGACCATGCTCGGCGCCTCGACGCTGGAACTGCTCAAGAAGGGCGACCAGCTCACCAGCGCCCAGGTCGGCTGGGACAGCATCGCGCTCGGCTTCATCGTCTCCTTCATCGTCGCGCTGCTGGTCATCAAATGGTTCGTCGGCCTGGTGTCGCGCCATGGCTTCGCGCCCTTCGCCTGGTATCGAATCATTGCCGGCATCGGCGCGCTGGTCTGGCTCAGCCTGAGATAAGGCCGATACGGACCTAATATTTGAAAGATAATTACAGCGCCGCGACAGCCTTTTCCGAAACCGCTAGATAATAGGTCAACCTAGCTGTCTTAAATGCCAGAATCCGCGTGACTCCGCGGGTTTTCCTGCTATGCGCACTGCAAACAATCGTTGCAGGGAAATGCCATGGCTGAAAATCCGATGCTGAAGTTCGTGGGCAAGGAACAGGCCTATCCGGAAAAGCGCGGCGCTGATGCGCGCGCCGAGGACTTTCTGGAAATCAGCAAGTCCTTCATTCTGGACAAGGCCGAGGAACAGGCGTCGCGCTGCTCGCAATGCGGCGTGCCCTATTGCTCGACCCACTGCCCGCTGCACAATCATATCCCCGACTGGCTGCGCCTGACCGCCGAAGGCCGGTTGCGCGAAGCCTATGAGCTGTCGAACCTGACCAGCACCATGCCGGAAATCTGCGGTCGCATCTGCCCGCAGGACCGTCTGTGCGAAGGCAATTGCGTGATCGAATTTTCCGGCCACGGATCGGTCACCATCGGCTCGGTGGAAAAGTTCATCACCGACACCGCCTGGAAGGAAGGCTGGGTCGAACCGCTGGTCCCCGGCGCCGCGCGCGGCCAGTCGGTCGGCGTCATCGGTGCCGGCCCCGCCGGCCTCACCACCGCCGAATATCTGCGCGTCGCGGGCTATGAAGTCCATGTCTATGACCGGCACGACCGCGCCGGCGGCCTGCTGACCTATGGCATCCCCGGCTTCAAGCTGGAAAAGGATGTCGTCATGCGCCGCGTCCAGCGCCTCAAGGATGGCGGCATCATCTTCCACGAAGGGTTCGAGGTCGGCCGCGACGCCAGCATGGAACAGCTGCGTGCCAAGCATGACGCGATCCTGATCGCCACCGGCGTCTACAAGGCCCGCGACATCAAGGCGCCGGGCGTCGGCGCACCGGGCGTGGTCAAGGCGCTCGACTATCTCACCGCCTCCAACAAGGCGGGCTTTGGCGATGCCGTGCCCGGCCATGAGGATGGCACCCTGCTCGCCACCGGCAAGAATGTCGTCGTGATCGGCGGCGGCGACACCGCGATGGACTGCGTCCGCACCGCCATCCGCCAGGGCGCCAAGTCGGTAAAGTGCCTCTATCGCCGCGACCGCGACAATATGCCCGGCTCGCAGCGCGAAGTCGCCAATGCCGAGGAGGAAGGCGTCGAGTTCGTCTGGCTGACCGCGCCGATCGCCTTCGAGGGCACGGAGCATGTCACCGGCGTCAAGGTCACCAAGATGCGCCTGGGTTCGCCCGACGCATCGGGCCGGCGCGCGCCCGAGCCCGATCCGGGCAGCGAACATACGCTGGAAGCCGATCTGGTCATCAAGGCGCTGGGCTATGATCCCGAAGACCTGCCTCGCCTGTTCGGCGCCGACGACCTGTCGGTCACCCGCTGGGGCACGCTGCGCGTCGATCACAAGACGATGATGACCAGCATGGACGGCGTCTTCGCCGCCGGCGACATCGTGCGCGGCGCATCGCTGGTGGTCTGGGCCATTCGCGACGGCCGCGACGTGACCGACCATATGCACAAATATCTCAAGGCCAAGGCCGTCGCCGCCGCCAGCGAGAAGGTTGCCGCCTGATGCGCCTCGCCTTCCTGTCCCTGTTGCTGCTGGCGGCCCCGGTCGCCGTGCAGGCGCAGACGCCGGTGGCGCCTGTAGCCGCCGAGCAGCCGGTCGATCCGGCGCTGCTCGCCAAGGCGCAGCCGATCGCGGCCCTCATCCTGCCCGACGGCACGATGGAAAAGATGATGGGTCCGATGATGCAGAAGATGATGGGCCCGATGATGGACAGCATGACCAAGATGCCCATCCGCGAGTTCCTGAAGGTCGGCGGCATCGCCCCCGAACGGGCCGAAGGCCTGGGCGAAGGCACGATGGAGGAAATGATGGCGATCCTCGATCCCAATTTCCGCAAGCGGATGGACGTGATCGTCAACACCATGATGCCCGCCATGGGCCGCTTCATGGGCCGTTACGAACCGGACATGCGCGCCGGCATGGCGGAGGCTTTTGCCTATCGCTACAATGCGAACGAACTGGATCAGATCGCCGCCTTCCTGAAGACGCCGACCGGCGCCAAGTTCGGCGAGGGCTTCATGCAGCTGGCAACCGACCCCCATTATATCGGCCGCATGCAGAAGATCATGCCCGACATGATGAAGGCCATGCCGGAGATCATGCAATCCTCTCAGGCCGAACTCGCCAAGCTGCCCAAGCCGCGCACCTATAAAGACCTGACCAAGGCCGAACGCGACCGCCTCACCGCATTGCTCGGGGCGGACACGCAAAAGGCAAACTGACGATCGACGCCGGCACGCCGGCACCAACAGAATGAAGGCGGCCGTGCCCCAAGAAGGGGACGGCCAGATGCAAGGGTAAGTCATCATGACCGACACCAATTTCATGGCCAGCCCCGAAGAGCGCGCACGCATCGCTGCCGAGGGCATGTATCATCCCGAGATGGAGGGCGATGCCTGCGGCGTCGGCCTGGTCGCCGCGACCGACGGCCGGCCCAGCCGCCGCGTCGTTTCTTCCGCGATCGATGCGCTGAAAGCCGTGTGGCACCGCGGCGCGGTCGACGCCGATGGCAAGACCGGCGATGGCGCGGGCATCCATGTCGACCTGCCGGTCCGCTTCTTCGACGATGCGATCGCCGATTCGGGCCACAAGCCGCTGCCCAACCGCCTCGCCGTCGGCATGATCTTCCTGCCGCGCACCGACCTCAGCGCGCAGGAAACCTGCCGCACCATCGTCGAGGCCGAGATCATCGACGCGGGCTACACCATCTATGGCTGGCGCCAGGTGCCGGTCGACGTCTCCGTCATCGGCGAGAAGGCGCAGCGCACCCGTCCCGAGATCGAGCAGATCATGATCGCCGGCCCGATGCCGGAGGAACGCGACGTCGGCGAGTTCGAGAAGGATCTCTACCTGATCCGCCGCCGCATCGAGAAGAAGGTGATCGAAGCGCAGATCAGCGATTTCTACGTCTGCTCGCTGTCGTGCCGCTCGATCATCTACAAGGGCCTGTTCCTCGCCGAATCGCTGTCGGTCTTCTATCCGGACCTGCAGGATGAGCGGTTCGAGAGCCGCGTCGCCATCTTCCACCAGCGCTATTCGACCAACACCTTCCCGCAATGGTGGCTGGCCCAGCCGTTCCGCACCCTCGCCCATAATGGCGAGATCAACACGATCCGCGGCAACAAGAACTGGATGAAGAGCCACGAGATCAAGATGGCTTCGCTGGCCTTTGGCGAGCAGTCGGAAGACATCAAGCCGGTGATCCCGGCCGGCGCGTCGGATACCGCCGCACTGGACGCCGTGTTCGAAGCGATCTGCCGCTCGGGCCGCGATGCGCCCACGGCCAAGCTGATGCTGGTGCCCGAGGCATGGCAGGCGGAAAGCGCCGAGCTGCCCAAGGCGCATGCCGACATGTATGAATATCTCGCCTCCGTGATGGAGCCGTGGGATGGCCCGGCCGCACTCGCGATGACCGACGGCCGCTGGGTCGTGGCCGGCGTCGACCGCAACGCGTTGCGCCCGCTGCGCTACACGCTGACCGGCGACAATCTGCTGATCGTGGGTTCGGAAACCGGCATGGTCGTCGTGCCCGAAACCACCATCGTCCAGAAGGGCCGCATGGGTCCGGGCCAGATGATCGCGATCGATCTGCAGGAAGGCGAAGTCTATGACGACCGCGCGATCAAGGATCGCATCGCGGGCGAGCGCCCCTATGGCGACCTGATCAAGGACTTCCTCGACATCACCGACCTGCCCGACGTCCCCAGCGCCCTGCCGGCATGGGACAAGGCGGAACTGACCCGGCGCCAGGTCGCGGCCAACATGACGCTGGAGGATATGGAACTGATCCTCGCGCCGATGGTGGAGGATGCCAAGGAAGCGATCGGCTCGATGGGCGACGACACGCCGCTGGCGGTCATCTCCGACAAGCCGCGCACCATCAGCCATTTCTTCCGCCAGAATTTCAGCCAGGTCACCAACCCGCCGATCGACCCGTTGCGCGAACGGCATGTGATGAGCCTCAAGACGCGCTTCTCCAACCTCCACAACATCCTGGAGGAAGATGCGCAGAACAGCCATGTGCTGGTGCTGGAATCGCCGGTGCTCAACAGCGCCGAATGGGCGCGGCTCAAGGCCTATTTCGGCCCGGCCGTGGCCGAAATCGACTGCACCTTCCCCTCGACCGGCGGCCAGGAACAGCTGCGCGCGGCGATCGCCCGCATCCGTGAGGAGGCCGAGCAGGCGGTGCGCGAAGGGCGCAGCGAACTGTTCCTGACCGACGAGCGTGCCGGGCAGGACCGGGTCGCGATCCAGGGCGTGCTGGCCGCCGCCGCCGTCCACACTCATCTCGTCCGCAAGGGCCTGCGCAGCTATGCGTCGATCAACGTGCGGTCGGCCGAAGCGCTCGACACCCATTATTTCGCGGTGCTGATCGGCGTGGGCGCAACCACGGTGAACGCCTATCTGGCCGAAGCCAGCATCGCCGATCGCCACGCCCGAGGCCTGTTCGGCGACCTGACCCTCGACCAGTGTTTCGAGCGTCAGCGCACCGCGATCAACGAGGGTCTGCTCAAGATCATGTCCAAGATGGGCATCGCGGTCGTCAGCTCCTATCGTGGCGGCTATAATTTCGAAGCGGTCGGCCTGTCGCGCGCCCTGGTCAACGATCTCTTCCCCGGCATGCCGGCGAAGATTTCGGGCGAAGGCTATGCCTCGCTCCACTATTCGGCGATGCTGCGCCACGACAAGGCCTATGACAGCGCGGTCGTCCGCCTGCCGATCGGCGGCTTCTATCGCCAGCGCAACGGCGGCGAGGCCCATGCCTATTCCGCCCAGCTGATGCACCTGCTGCAGACCGCCGTCGGCACCGACAGCTATTCGACCTATCTGCAATTCTCGCGCGGCGTGCGCGACCTGCCGCCGGTCTATCTGCGCGACCTGATGGAGTTCAACTTCGCCCGCGAGGCGGTGCCGATCGACGAGGTGGAAGCCACCACCGAGATCCGCAAGCGCTTCGTGACGCCGGGCATGTCGCTGGGGGCGCTCAGCCCCGAAGCGCATGAAACGCTGGCGATCGCCATGAACCGCATCGGCGCCAAGGCGGTGTCGGGCGAGGGTGGCGAGGATGCCGCGCGCTTCAAGCCCTATGAGAATGGCGACAATGCCAACTCGGTGATCAAGCAGATCGCGTCGGGCCGCTTCGGCGTCCATGCCGAATATCTGGGATCGGCCGAGGAAATCGAGATCAAGGTCGCACAGGGCGCCAAGCCCGGCGAGGGCGGCCAGCTGCCCGGCTTCAAGGTGACCGAATTCATCGCCCGCCTGCGTCACTCGACGCCCGGCGTGACGCTGATCTCGCCGCCGCCGCACCATGACATCTACTCGATCGAGGATCTCGCGCAGCTCATCTATGACTGCAAGATGATCAACCCGCGCGCTCGCGTCTGCGTCAAGCTGGTCAGCCAGGCCGGCATCGGCACGGTCGCGGCCGGCGTTGCCAAGGCGCATGCCGACGTCATCCTGGTCGCCGGCCATGTCGGCGGCACCGGCGCCAGCCCGCAGACATCGATCAAATATGCCGGCACGCCGTGGGAAATGGGCCTGTCGGAAGCCAATCAGGTGCTGACCCTCAACGGCCTGCGCCACCGCGTGAAGCTGCGCACCGATGGCGGCCTCAAGACCGGGCGCGACATCGTCATCGCCGCGATCCTGGGCGCCGAGGAATTCGGCATCGGCACGCTGTCGCTGGTCGCCATGGGCTGCATCATGGTGCGCCAGTGCCACAGCAACACCTGCCCCGTGGGCGTCTGCGTGCAGGATGAGAAGCTGCGCCAGAAGTTCACCGGCACCCCGGAAAAGGTCATCAACCTGATGACCTTCATCGCCGAGGAAGTGCGCGAGATCCTGGCCCGCCTGGGCTTCCGCAGCCTGGACGAGGTGATCGGCCGCACCGAACTGTTGAAGCAGGTCAATCGCGGCGCCGAGCATCTCGACGATCTCGACCTCAACCCGATCCTGGCCAAGGTCGACGCCCCCGACGAGCATCGCCGCTTCAGCCTGCCGCAGTGGCGCAATGAAGTGCCCGACAGCCTCGACGCGCAGATGATGAAGGATGCCCGCGCCGTGTTCGAGCGCGGCGAGAAGATGCAGCTGACCTACACGGTGCGCAACACGCACCGCGCCGTCGGCACCCGCCTCTCCTCGGCCGTGACCGAAAAGTTCGGCATGTCCACGCTGGCGGACGGCCATCTGACCGTGCGGCTGCGCGGTTCGGCCGGCCAGTCGCTCGGCGCCTTCCTCTGCAAGGGCATCACCCTGGAAGTGTTCGGCGACGCCAACGACTATGTCGGCAAGGGGCTTTCGGGCGGCATCATCAAGGTGCGCACCACCGTCTCCTCGCCGCTCTCGTCGAAGGACAACACCATCCTTGGCAACACCGTCCTCTACGGCGCGACCAGCGGCAAGCTGTTCGCGGCGGGCCAGGCCGGCGAGCGCTTCGCGGTCCGCAATTCGGGCGCGAAGGTGGTGGTCGAAGGCTGCGGCGCCAATGGCTGCGAATATATGACCGGCGGCACCGCCGTCATCCTGGGCAAGACCGGCGCCAATTTCGGCGCGGGCATGACCGGCGGCATGGCCTTCATCCTCGACGAGGATGGCAGCTTCCCGAGCCGCGCCAACCCGGAAAGCATCGTCTGGCAGCGTCTGGACAGTGCCCATTGGGAAGGCGAGCTGAAGGCGCTGATTGCTGAACATGCGGTCGCGACCGACAGCAAATGGTCGAACACCATCCTGGAGGATTGGGATCGCTGGCGCCGCTACATCTGGCAGGTCTGCCCGAAGGAAATGGTCAATCGCCTGGCCCATCCGCTGAGCGACGCATCGACCCCGGTCGCTGCCGAATAATTACTGCGGCAAGCCCGCCTCTGCCGGTTCTGCGGGGACCGGCGGGGGCGACGCCGTCGTCGCCGCGACCGGCCTCAGCGCCGGTCCCGGTTGAGCCTCGCCCGCCGCGAATCGCTCGATCCGCGGCGGCAGGCGATCCACCCGCACCGTCGGCTGCGGCAGCGGCGGATACCCCAGCGCCGCCGATTCGACCGGCTGTTCCTCTTCCGCCAGATAGTCGCGCACCGCCGGATCGCGCGATTCGCCGATCATGCCATCGGCATCCAGCCCCGCCATGTCGGCCTGCATCCGCCGTTCCTCCAGCGTCGGCCCGCATCCGGTGCAGGTCACGAACGCCGGTCCGCGCTCGGCCTCCGGCAGAGTCTGCGCCGTCGCCATGTCGCCGCTATCCAGTTCCGCCTCCAGCGCAGGCCGCACCGGCTTTTGCGGGCTGGTGACATAGGCGCCCAGGCCCAGCCCCATCACGGCGGCGGCCACCAGCGCGCCGCCCGATCCCACCCAGAAATGCAACGACATGGGGCCAGCCCCCTTTCGCAACCGACTTTCTGCCAAACAAAGATAACGTTGATGCCGATCACTGGTTGCATGACCCAAAAGCCTTTGCTAAGGGCCGCCTCCTACCAAGGCACCGGCCCCGCCGGTTTCCCTGTTGATGTGCGGTCGTGGCGGAATTGGTAGACGCGCAACGTTGAGGTCGTTGTGGCCGAAAGGCCGTGGAAGTTCGAGTCTTCTCGACCGCACCATCACTTTCCCGATAGCTGCAGATGATGATGACAGCCCCCTGCGGGCACGCCCCATCCTGCCTGCCCGGCCTTGGTTCTCCAGCCGAATTTTCCTATATCCCACGCGGGGCACCGCGATGATGTGGGACAAACGACCATGGACAAAGCCGCCGAAGACCTGATCCCCGACACGGTGGAAGGCGTCTCCAGCTATGACGGCCCGGCCGGTGGCTGGGGCGCGCTGCGCGCGGTGGCAAAGACGGTCGCCGAACAGATGCGCGCCAGCCCCGACACCCGCGCCCTGCTCCAGATGAACCAGCCCGACGGCTTCGATTGCCCCGGTTGCGCCTGGCCCGACCCCAAGCACACTTCTTCGTTCGAATTCTGCGAGAATGGCGCCAAGGCGGTCACCTGGGAAGCGACGGTCAAGCGCGTCGATCCCGATTTCTTCGCCCGCCACAGCGTCAGCGAATTGTGGGACTGGACCGACCACAAGCTCGAAGATACCGGACGCCTGACCGAACCGCTGCGCTATGATGCGGCGACCGACCATTTCGTGCCGATCAGCTGGGACGAGGCCTTTGCCCGCGCCGGCGCCGCGCTCCAGGCGCTCGACCATGCCGACCAGGCCGAATTCTACTGCTCGGGCCGCGCCTCGAACGAATCCGCCTTCCTCTACCAGCTGTTCGCCCGCGAGTTCGGCACCAACAATTTCCCCGACTGCTCGAACATGTGTCATGAGGCGACCAGCACCGGCCTCCCCAAGTCGATCGGCATCGGCAAGGGCACGGTGACGCTGGAGGATTTCGACCATGCCGACGCGATCTTCTGCATCGGCCATAATCCGGGCACCAACCATCCCCGCATGCTGAGCACGCTAGCCGCTGCCTCCAAGCGCGGCGTGCCGATCATCGTCGCCAACCCGATGCGCGAACGCGGGCTGGAACGCTTCAAGTCGCCCCAGCATCCCACCGAAATGCTCTCGCCTGGCGCCACCCCGCTCGCGTCCGCCTATCATCAGGTGCGGATCGGCGGCGACATGGCGATGCTCAAGGGCATGATGAAGGCGCTGCTGGCGATCGAGGCACGGCAGCCCGGCACGCTCGACCACGCCTTCATTGCCCAGCACACCGAAGGCTTCGACGCCCTGCGCGCCGATATCGAGGCGGCCCAATGGCCGTGGATCGAGCGCCTGTCCGGCCTCACCCGCGAAGCGATCGAGAGCTTGGCCCATGTCTATGCCAGGGCCGATCGGGTCATCATCTGCTATGGCATGGGCATCACCCAGCATCGCCACGGCACGCAGAATGTGCAGGCGCTGGCCAACCTGCTGCTGCTGCGCGGCAATTTCGGCAAGCCGGGTGCCGGCATATGCCCGCTGCGCGGCCACAGCAATGTGCAGGGCGACCGCACCGTCGGCATCACCGAACTGCCGACCGAGGCGATGCTGCAACGGCTCGACACCGCCTTTTCCATCCAGTCGCCGCGCAAACATGGCCATAATGCGGTCGAGGCGCTCGCCGCCATGCATGCCGGCGAATCGAAAGCGCTGATTTCGCTCGGCGGCAATCTCGCCGTCGCCATGCCCGATCCCGACGCCTGCTTCGCCGCCGTGCGACGGCTCGACCTGTCGGTCAACATCCTCACCAAGTTCAACCGCACCTGCCTGCTGACCGCGCGCGAGACATTGGTCCTGCCCTGCCTTGGCCGCACCGAACTGGATCTGCAGGCCGCCGGCCCGCAATGGGTGACGGTGGAGGACAGCATGTCGATGGTCCACGCCTCGCGCGGCAAGCTGAAGCCCCCCTCGCCCCATGTCCGCTCCGAACCGGCGATCGTTGCGGGTCTGGCCAAGGCCGCCATGCCCGCCAGCCGCACCGACTGGGACGGCATGGTCGCCGATTATGACCGCATCCGCGACGGGATCGAGGCGGTCTATCCCGACTTCCGCGACTTCAACATCCGGGTGCGCGAACCGGGCGGTTTCCGCCTGACCATCGGCCCCAGCGAACGGATCTGGAACACGCCCAGCGGCAAGGCGCAGTTCATCACCCACCCGGCCGCGCCGGACGAGGGCGCGCTGCCGCTGCTGCTCACCACCATCCGCAGCCATGACCAGTATAATACGACCATCTACAGCTATGATGATCGCTATCGCGGCATCCATGGCCGGCGCGACATAATCTTCGCGAACGAGATCGATCTGGCGGAGATGGGCCTCGCCCATGGCGACAAGGTGGACGTGACGACGCCGGCCGGGCGCGAACTGCGCGGCTTCACCATCGTCATGCACGCCATCGCGCGCGGATCGCTCGCGGCTTATTATCCCGAGGCGAACAATCTCGTCCCGCTCGACGATTATGATCCGGCCAGCGGCACCCCCGCCTACAAGTCGATTCCCGTCATGGTGCGCGCGGCCCGATGAGCGACGCCGACCGGCCCGTCCGCTTCACCCGGATCACCCCGGACGGCGGCCGCGCGTCCGTCACCCGCGCGGTCGCGGTCGAATGCCCGGTCGCGCTCGAATATAATGGCATCGGCTATGCCGTGCTGATGGCGACCCCGGCCGATCTCGACGATCTCGCCACCGGCTTCGCCTTGTCCGAACGGCTGATCGATAGTGCCGCCGACATCATCGACATCGACATTCACGAAGCGCCCCAGGGCCTGTTGCTGCGCATCCGCCTGATCGCCGATTGCCATGACCGCATCCTCGCGCGCGTCCGCCACCGCGTCGCCGAATCCTCCTGTGGCCTGTGCGGCATAGAGAATCTGGAACAGGCGCTGCGCCCGCTGCCGCGCGTCACCGCCGTCACCCAGGCCAGCGACGATGCCCTGTTCCGCGCCCTCGATGCGCTCGACGCGCGCCAGCCGGGCAATCAGCGCACCGGCGCGCTCCATGCCGCCGCCCTCGCCGCGCCCGACGGCACGCTGCGCCTCGCGCGCGAGGATGTCGGCCGCCACAACGCCTTCGACAAGCTGATCGGCGCCATGGCCCGCGCCGGCCTTGGCTGGGATGGCGGCTTCGCCCTCCTCTCCTCGCGCTGCTCCTATGAACTGGTGGAAAAGGCCGCGCTCGCCGCCTGCCCGCTGCTCGTCACCCTCTCCGCCCCCACCAGCCTCGCGCTCGATCGCGCCGCCGAATCGGGCCTGCGCCTCATCACCCTCGCCCGGCGCGACGCCATGCTCGAACGGGCGGATGGACCGGCACAGCGCAATTTGGGCACGGCCAAGCAAAACTTGGTTGAGCCAGACACTCTATCTTATAAGTAGAGATTGCCTGAAACGGAGCGGACTGGTCCCCGCCCGGATGACGACATCGGCATCGGACCCGCGGCTTTTGATCGGGATGCAGCTTGCTCCGCGTCACCAACAGCTAAAGCGCACGATGCTCGGGCGACGACGCCAGCTTCGTGTTCCCCCCAACAGAATGGGGAATGAAACGATGTGCCATCCATCTGAAATCTAGGGCCTGACGCCCGCCACGCAGCGCGCTGCTTCTCAGCGCGCCTCCATCCGCCCGTCCTCCGCCGATGCGTCGTGCGGGAAAGGGGGATCGCATGCCCGTGGAAGCTCGCGGCCGACGCGCGTCGCCGCACCCAGCCTATTCCGTGTCGCTGCTCCAGGCGGCCGCCGCGCTCTACGGCCTGAATGCCGTGCGCGACGATGCCCTGCGTCCGCAGCCCACAAGCAGAACAGACAAGAAATTCAGGGAGTAAGCCTCTTCATGTCCCAAGTCTTCGCGCCCAGCCGACCCCGGCACGGCCTGTCCCTCCGTCGCCTGCTGCTCGCCGGCGTCGCTATCGGCCTGTTGCCGGGCGCCGCTCATGCCGCCGACGAACCCGCCGCCGCGGCGCCTGCCCCCGCGCCCGAAGCCGCCGTCGATGAAGGCGATTATGGCGCCCCCATCCTGGTCACCGCCCGCCGCCGCGCCGAAAAGGCGCAGGACGTGCCGGTCGCCCTCTCGGTCGTCGGCGGCGATCTGGTCGAACAGCGCGGCGACTATACGCTCGCCGCCGTGCAGCAGGTCGCGCCCAGCCTCCAGCTGTTCAGCTTCAACCCCCGCAACACCAACATCAATATTCGCGGCCTCGGCTCCAACGTCGCGCTGACCAATGACGGCCTCGAAAATGGCGTCGGCGTCTATATCGACGATGTCTATTATGGCCGGGTCGGCGCCAGCCAGTTCGATCTGGTCGATCTCGAACGGATCGAGGTGCTGCGCGGGCCACAGGGCACGCTGTTCGGCAAGAACACCACCGCCGGCGCCATCAACATCACCACCCGCCAGCCGAGCTTCGATTTCGGCGGCCAGGTGGAAGCGACGCTGGGCGACTATGGTTTCCATCAGGTGCGCGGCTCGGTCACCGGAGGCCTCACCGACTGGGCAGCGGTGCGCGTCAGCATTGCCGACACCCATCGCGATGGCTTCCTGACCAATGTCCATAACGGCAAGAAAATTCACGATTACGACAATTTCACCGCGCGCGGCCAGCTGCTGCTGACCCAGGGTGAGGGCTTCAGCCTGCGCCTGATCGGTGACTATGCCAAGCAGACGCTCAACTGCTGCGTCCGCCTGCCCAGCACCGTCTTCACCACCTATGATGACGGCAACACGATCGCGAACAATTTCGCGATCCGCGCCGCCCGCGCCGGCTACACGCCGCTCGCCACCGATCCCTTCGCCCGCAAGGTCGATGTCGACGGCCAGTTCCAGGCGAACATGAATCAGTGGGGCATTTCGGGCAAGGCCGACTGGGATGTCGGCCCGGTCACGCTCAGCTCCATCACCGCCTATCGCGCCTGGAACTGGTATCCCCGCAACGACAGCGACGCCACCTCGCTCTCGGTCAACACGCTCAACCACCAGGAAAATAACCAGCGCCAGTTCAGCCAGGAATTTCGCGTCGCCTCCAATGGCGACACCCGCCTCTCCTATGTGCTGGGCGCCTATTATTTCTGGCAGATCATCAACGGCTCGGGCGCCGCCGGCTATGGCGTAGACGCGCCGCTCTGGCTCTTCCCCAATGCCGATCCGGTGGTCAGCAATGCGGCGGTCAACGGCTTCGTCGCCCGCTCCAGCTCCAATCCGGAAACCAAGAGCGCCGCGCTGTTCGGCCAGGCCAGCTACGCCATCATCCCCGACAGCCTCTCGCTGACGCTCGGCCTGCGCTACACGCATGAAAAGAAGCAGGGCAGCTACAGCCAGTGGTGGGCGGAGGGGAATGATCTTTCCAGCCTGACCGCGGCCCAGCGCACCGCCGCGATCGCGCTGCGCAACAGCCTCAACCCCGTCACCAGCTACTCGACCGGCTTCACCGACAACAGCCTCTCGGGCCTGGCCACCCTGTCCTACAAGGTGACGCCGGATATGCTGATCTATGCCACCTATTCGCGCGGCAACAAGTCGGGCGGCCTCAACCTCACCAACATCCCGGCCGGGGTCAGCCCCGATGTCGGCGGCGAGAAGGTCGACAATTACGAAGCCGGCGTGAAGAGCCAGTTCTGGGGCGGCAAGGCAACGCTCAACGCCGCCGCCTTCTGGACCAATATCTTCGACTATCAGACCGCGATCACCGAACAGATTGTCGGCACCAACAGCACCCGCAATTATATCACCAACATTCCCGAGGCGCGCGCGCGCGGCTTCGAACTGGACGGTGCGCTGGCGCTCAGCCGCTATGTCAACCTCAACGCCTCGCTCGCTTATACCGACGCCTATTATGTCGACTTCAAGAACGGCCCCACCCCGGTCGAGGCACTGAACCCGACCACCGGCGGCTCGGCCGTGACCGACCTGAGCGGCAAGCCGCTGTCGGGCGTCCCCGAATGGTCGTGGAGCGCGGGCGGCGACTTCGCCATTCCGCTCGGCACCACCAAATGGGGCGACGCGCAATTCTATGGCCGCGCCGACTATAGCTGGCGCTCCTCATACTACACCGCCGTGTCGGACAGCCGCTACTCGCTGGTGCCCAGCTACGGCGTCGCCAATGCGCGCATCGGCGTGCGGCTGGACGATGGCCTGATCGACCTGTCGCTCTGGGCCAAGAACCTGTTCGACAAGGATTATGTCGACACGCTCTCGGTCGCGAACACCGGCCTCGTCACCGCCACCGTCGGCGATCCCCGCACCATCGGCGTCACCCTGCGCAGCAAATTCTGACCCCCAATACGGAGGCAAGATCGTGGCTACCCTTCCCTACGCAGACTATCTGGATGACCGGAGCATCACCCGGCCGGAACCCGCCCGCGTCGGGGAGGGCGAGCCCTCGCGCCTGCGCCTCACCGGCTTCGCCTCGATCGCGGTGCCGATCGCCGGCGCCGGCCTGCCGCTCGCCCTGTTCGTGCCCCAGCTCTACGCCACCCAGTTCGGCCTCTCGCTCGCGACCATCGGCTTCATCTTCCTGCTGGGCCGCATCTGGGATGTCAGCGCCGATCCGCTGGTTGGCGCACTCAGCGACCGCACCCGCAGCCGCTTCGGCCGGCGCCGCCCGTGGATCGCAGCCGGCGGCCTGCTGTTCGGCCTGTCCTCCGCCCTGCTCTTCTTCCCGCCCGCCGCGCTGGTGACGCCCGCCTATCTCGGCGCCGCCCTCTTCTTCTTCTATCTCGGCTGGTCGATGATCGAGATCCCGGCCTCCGCCTGGGCCGGCGAGCTGTCACGCCATTATCATGGCCGCACCCGCGTCGTCAGCTATCAGGCGCTGCTGCGCGCCATCGGCCTGCTCGCCGTGCTGGTGCTGCCGACCATCCTCGACCAGGTCGAACCGGGCAATGGCACGCTTAAGCTGCAATTGGTCGGCGGCTTCATCATCGCCACCCTGATCCCCAGCCTCGTCCTCACCCTCTTTTCCGTGCCCGAACCGCCGGTGCCCGCCACCCCGCCGGTCCGCCAGAGCTTCTGGCGCGCCACCAGCGTCATCTTCTCCGACCGGCTGCTGCTGCGCGTCCTCGCCTCCGACGCGGTGGTCACCGCCGGCCAGTCGATCCGCGCCAGCCTGATCGTCTTCTTCGCGGTCTGGTATATGGGCCTGCCCGCCTGGGCGAGCGGCCTCTATCTGCTCCAGTTCATCTTCGGCGTCGCCGCCGCACCAATCTGGCTGCGCATCGGCACCCGCATCGGCAAGCGCCAGGCCGCGATCAGCGGCGAAATCGCCCAGGCGGCGATCAATATCGGCCTGCTCTTCGTCTTCCCCGGCGGCCTGCCGCTGCTGCTCGCCCTCACCATCGCCCAGGGGCTGACCCAGGGCTCGGGCAACCTGATGCTGCGCGCCATGGTCGCCGATGTGGCCGACGCCCACCGGCTGCGCACCGGCCATGACCGCACCGGCCTCTTCTTCTCGGTCTTTGCCCTCTCGGCCAAGCTCGGCCCGGCGATCGGCATCGGCATCGCCCTGCCGCTCATCGCCTGGCTCGGCTTTGCCGCCGGCCCGCACAACGATCCCACCGCGCTCGAAGGATTGAAGACCGTCTTCGCCCTCGGCCCGGCCCTGGCCCACATCATCGCCACCCTCATCATCTGGCGCTTCCCGCTCGACGAAGCCGCCCATGCCGAAATCCGCCGCGCCCTCGATCAGCGCGACGCGATCCCCGCCTGACCGTCCACGCATAAATTCAAGGAGACCTGCCATGACCATCCTGACCCAGAGCTTCCTCAACGCCGCCGATGCCGACGGTCCGCTCGATGTCGTTCCCGTCGCCGGCCGCATCGGCGCGGAGATCCGCGGCGTCGCGCTGGGCGGCGACCTTGACGACGCCACCATCGCCGCGATCCGCGCCGCACTCGTCCGCCACAAGGTGATCTTCTTCCGCGCCCAGCATCATCTCGACGATGCCGGCCAGGAAGCCTTTGCCGAACGCTTCGGCAAGCCCGTCGCCCACCCAACCGTTCCGGTCGTGCCCGGCTCCAAATATCTGCTGGAACTGGATTCGAAGGAGGGCCGCGCCGCGTCGAGCTGGCACACCGACGTCACCTTCGTCCCTGCCTATCCCGAATCCTCGATCCTGCGCGCCATCGTCATCCCGCAGGCCGGCGGTGACACGCTCTGGGCCAATACGGCAGCCGCTTATGAGGAACTGCCCGAACCGCTGCGCCAGCTCGCCAACAGCCTGTGGGCGGTCCATTCCAACCTTTATGACTATGCCTCGGTCGTCACCAATGCGAACGAGGAAGCGGTGAAGCGCTATCGCGAAGTCTTCGCCTCGACCGTCTATGAAACCGAACATCCGCTGGTTCATGTCCATCCCGAAAGCGGCGAACGCTCGCTGATCCTGGGCCATTTCTTCAAGCAGTTCGTCGGCCTCAGCCAGGCCGACAGCCAGCGCCTCTTCGCTACCTTCCAGGATACCGTGACCCGGCCGGAAAACACCGTGCGCTGGCGCTGGCAGCCGGGTGACGTCGCCATCTGGGACAATCGCGCCACCCAGCATCGCGCCATCGCCGATTTCGGCACCCAGCATCGCCAGCTGCGCCGCGCCACCATCGCCGGCACCGTCCCCGTCTCGATCGACGGCCGCAACAGCCGCATCATCAAGAAGGAAGATGGCAAGATTGCCGAAGCCGCCTGAGCAGGGCTTGCTCACCCCCCAACCTGCCCCCGAACTCAGGTAAATCCCTTCGGCACACTGGGCCGCGTTCCTTTTCGGGCGCGGCCCCTTTTCACGGAAGACCCCATGAAGCTCCGCACTGTCCTTGCCAGCCTGGCGCTGGCCACCGCCCTCACCACGCCCGCGGCGGCGCAGGAAAAGCGTCCCAATTTCCTGGTGATCGTCGCCGACGACCTGGGCTATTCCGATCTCGGCGCCTTTGGCAGCGAGATATCCACCCCCAATCTCGACCGGCTCGCTTTGTCGGGCGTGCGCCTCACCGGCTTCCACACCGCGCCGACCTGCTCGCCGACCCGCTCGATGCTGCTGTCGGGCACCGACAATCATCGCGCCGGCCTTGGCACCATGGCGGAAATGCAGGCCCCCAATCAGGTCGGCAAGCCCGGCCATGAAGGCTATCTGCGCACCGACATCGCCGCCCTGCCCGAAGTCCTGACCGCCGGCGGCTATCGCACCCTCTTTTCGGGCAAATGGCATCTGGGCCTCACGCCGCAGCAGGATCCCCATGCCCGCGGGTTCCAGCACAGCTTCGCGCTGCTGCAGGGGGCGGGCAATCATTATGGCACCGACATTTCGGCCACGCCCAAGCCCGGCTTCACCACCTATCGCGAGGATGGCCGCACGCTCGAAAGCCTGCCCAGCGACTATTATTCCTCCGACGCCTTCGCCACCAAGCTGATCGACCAGATCAAGACGACGAAGGACGACAAGCCCTTCTTCGCCTATCTCGCCTTCACCGCGCCGCACTGGCCGCTGCAGGCCCCGGCCGAAACCATCGCCAAATATAAGGGTCGCTATGAGGCGGGCTATGAAGCGTTGCGCGCCGAGCGGCTGAAGAAGCAGGTCGCGCTCGGCCTGGTCCCGGCCAGCGCCGCGCAGCATCCCCTTGAAAACAGCAAGCCCTGGGCGCAGCTGACCCCGGACGAAAAGAAGACCGCGTCGCGGACGATGGAAATCTATGCCGCGATGGTCGACCGGCTCGACCAGAATGTCGGCCGGGTGATCGATGCGCTCAAGGCCAGCGGCGAATATGACAACACCGTCATCCTCTTCCTCGCCGACAATGGCGCCGAGGGGATGGATCTGGTCCATGCCAGGAATCCCCGCTTCCGCGCCCGCGCCGAGGCGGCCGACAACAGCTATGACAATCGCGGCAAGGACAGCAGCTATATCAGCTATGGCCCCGGCTGGGCGCAGGCGGCAACCACGCCATCCTGGCTCTACAAGGCGTTCGCGACCGAGGGCGGCACCCGCACCACCGCCTTCCTCTCCGGACCAGCGGTAAAGAAGCCCGGCAGCATCGCCCATGACTATCTCAACGTCATGGACGTCGCCCCCACGCTGATCGATCTGGCCGGCATCGCCCCGCCCAAGGGGACGTTCCAGGGCCGCGCCGTCCAGCCGATCCGCGGCACCAGCTGGGCGCCCTGGCTTGCCGGCACGGCGCCGACGGTCCATCCCGCCAGCGAGGCGATCGGCACCGAATTGTTCGGCTCACGCGCATTGCGTCAGGGCGACTGGAAGATCACCGATGCCGGCGATGGCCAGTGGCATCTGTTCAACATCGCCACCGATCCGGGTGAAACCACCGACCTGTCCGCCCGCGAACCGGCGCGCCGGGCGGCGCTGGAAAAGGCGTGGGATGCCTATGCCAGCGATGTCGGCGTCGTCCTGCCCAACCCGCGCATCATGGTGGAATGACCCGTGCATCAGGGGGATGGCACGCCCATCCCCCTCTTCTCCATCGCATTTTCCCCTTGCCCCGGCGGCGATCCCATGCACAAAGCTTGCCAATTGCCGCAGGCGGACCCATGTCCGCCGCACCCCGATTTGGCGGCACAAGGATTGAAGTGATGGACGATGTGACGATCCAGGACAGGGCCGCTTCAGCGCGACCGCTCGCCCCGCAGGAAGTGGGCGAGGGCCTGTCCGTCATCTCGATCGCGAAAAGCTATGACAAGCGCGTCGTCCTGTCCGACGTGTCGCTGACCGTGGGCAAGGGCGAGGTCGTCGGCCTGCTCGGCCCCAATGGCGCGGGCAAGACGACCTGCTTCTATTCGGTCATGGGCCTCGTCCGTCCCGATCAGGGCCGCATCATCCTCGACGGCCAGGATATTACCGGCCTGCCCATGTATCGCCGCGCGATCCTGGGCCTGGGCTATCTCCCGCAGGAAACCTCGATCTTCCGGGGCCTGACGGTCGAACAGAATATCGGCGCCGTGCTGGAAATGGCCGAACCCAACAAGGCCGCCCGTGCCGAGAAGCTGGAACAGCTGCTCGACGAATTCGGTCTCACGCGCCTGCGCGATTCCGCCGCCATGGCGCTGTCGGGCGGCGAACGGCGCCGCTGCGAAATCGCCCGCGCGCTGGCCGCCGATCCCTCGATCGTGCTGCTCGACGAGCCGTTCGCCGGCATCGATCCGCTGTCGATCGCCGACATTCGCGACCTGGTGAAGCAGCTCAAGACGCGCGGCATCGGCGTCCTCATCACCGACCATAATGTGCGCGAGACGCTGGAAATCGTCGACCGCGCCTGCATCATCTACAGCGGCCAGGTGCTGTTCGCCGGCAGCCCGACCGAACTGGTCGCCCATCCCGATGTTCGCCGCCTCTATCTGGGCGAGAATTTCCAGCTCTGACATGATCGGCCGGCGCCCCCTCGCTGATGCAGGACGGCCCGGCTGATGGCGCTCGGGCCACGCCTCGACATCCGCCAGAGCCAGTCTCTGGTGATGACGCCGCAGCTCCAGCAGGCGATCAAGCTGCTGGCGCTGTCCAATCTGGAGATCGAGGCGTTCGTCGCGGGCGAACTGGAAAAGAACCCGCTGCTCGAACAGGGTGCCGCCGATGACGGCGGCCGGGACGGCAGCGGCGTCGACCGCGAGGTGGAGGCGCCGACCCTGGCCGCCGAAACCGGCGCCAGCGACGATCTGATCGCCCAGGGCCTGGGCGGCGCCGACAGTCCGCTCGATGTCGATCATGGCGCGGAAACCTTCATCGACGATGGCCCGGCCGACCGCATGGCCGCGGGCAGCGGCTCAAGCTCGCTCGACATGCTGGGCGGCGGCAGCGGTTCGGGCGAAGCGGTCGATTTCGACAGTTTCGCCAATGCCGCGCCCAGCCTGCAGGAACATCTGATGGACCAGGCCCGCAGCACGCTGTCGGGCATGGAGCTGCTGATCGCCACCCAGTTGATCGGCCAGATCAGCGAAGCGGGCTATCTGGAGGCCAATCTGCTCCAGACCGCCCATGGCCTGGGCGTTCCACTCTTCACGGTCGAGGGCGTGCTCGAAGTTATCCACAGCTTCGACCCCACCGGCGTGGGCGCCCGCTCGCTTGCCGAATGCCTCGCCCTCCAGGCCAAGGAAGCGAACCGCTACGATCCCTGCATCCAGCGGCTGCTCGCCAATCTCGACCTGCTGGCCAAGGGCGCCCTGCCCCAGCTGCGCCGTATCTGCGGCGTGGATGAGGAGGATCTGGCCGACATGATCCGCGAACTGCGCGGCTATGATCCCAAGCCCGGCCTGCGCTTCGCCAGCGACAGCGCGACACCGATCACGCCCGACCTGTTCGTCAGCCGCACCCGCGAGGGCTGGGGCATAGAGGTCAACAGCGCCACCCTGCCGCGCGTGCTGGTCAACCGCACCTATTATGTCGAACTGGCCGGCGGCCCGCAGGACAAGGCGAGCAAGGCCTGGCTGGCCGACTGCCTCGCCAGCGCCAACTGGCTGGTGAAGGCGCTCGACCAGCGGCAGAAGACGATCATCAAGGTGGCGAGCGAGATCGTCCGCCAGCAGGAGGATTTCTTCCGCAACGGCGTCGCTTATCTCAAGCCGCTGACGCTGCGCGCGGTCGCCGACGCGATCGAAATGCATGAATCGACCGTCAGCCGCGTCACCTCGAACAAATATCTCTCCTGCCCGCGCGGCCTCTATGAACTCAAATATTTCTTCACCAGCGGCGTCGCGGCGGCGGATGGCGACGGCGCCGTCTCGGCCGAGGCCGTGAAGAGCCATATCAAGGCACTGATCGGCGCGGAGGAGGCCCATGCCATCCTCTCCGACGACACATTGGTCGACCTGCTGCGCGCCAAGGGCATGGACATCGCCCGCCGCACCGTCGCCAAATATCGCGAATCCATGGGCATCGGCTCCTCGGTCCAGCGCCGCCGGCAAAAGGCGCTCAAGGGCAAGGCCGCCTGAGCCTGTCCTACAGCGGCCCTTTCCCCTATCATCGGCGCTGCCATCCCCTGACTTTCCGATAGGATCAAGGCAGCGCAAGATAATGTCACAATGTGCGGGAAATATGCGAAGTTAAGCGGAGCAAATCCTATTTCGCTGCCTTGACCCCAGCCGCCGCGGCGGCAAAAGCGGCGGCGTAAATCACCAGACCAAGGATCGCCCGCCGCCATGTCCGTCGCCTATCTCAACGGCCAGTTTCTGCCGCTCGAAGACGTCCGCATCTCCCCGCTCGATCGCGGCTTCCTGTTCGCCGACGGCATTTATGAGGTGGCGGCCGTGATCGATGGCCGGCTGGTCGACAGCGCCAGCCATCTCGCCCGGCTGGAACGTTCCTGCACCGAAATCGGCATCACCCTGCCGCTGACCCTGGACGAGATCGAGGCGGCGCAGAAGGCGCTGGTCGCCCATAATGGCCTTGGCGAAGGACTGGTCTATCTCCAGATCACCCGCGGCGCCGATGTCACCCGCGACTTCATCCCGCCAGCCGGGTTACAACCGACCCTGTTCATGTTCGTCCAGGACAAGACCTTCCTTGATGTGCCCGCCGCCAGGACCGGCGTCGCGGTCGCCACCATGGCCGACCTGCGCTGGGCGCGGCGCGACATCAAGAGCGTGGGCCTGCTCGCCCAGGCCATGGCCAAGATGGCGGCCAAGGAAGCCGGCGCGCAGGAAGCCTGGATGATCGAGGATGGCTTCATCACCGAAGGCGCCTCCTCCACCGCCTTCATCGTCACCGACGAAGGCATCGTCACCCGCCCCTACAGCCAGTCGGTGCTGGCCGGCTGCACCGGCGCGGCGCTCACCGCCCTTGCGGAAGAAAGCGGCATCGCCGTCATCCGCCGCCCCTTCACCCTCGCCGAAGCGCTCGCCGCCAAGGAAGCCTTCATGACCAGCGCCTCGACCTTCTGCCTCTCGATCGTCAAAATCGACGGCCAGCCGGTCGGTGACGGCACGCCCGGCCCGGTCGCGACCCGGCTGCGCGAACTCTATATCGACTTCGCCCGCCGCACCGCGGTCTGACCTGCGACGAAATGAGTCCATTTCGGATCGAATAGGCAGAACAGGGCGCCCGCATCAGCCGGCGCCCTTTTCGTTTCCGCATTCCCCCCGATATCGTGGGTGCGTGACGGCCATCACGACAGCCCCGTGCATTTGCGCCATTATGGAGTCAGCGCCGGCTGCGCCCGGTGGGCAAGCGGCTAAGCTGCGGAACATAACAGGCACGGGAGATTGCGTGGTGATGGCCGATCCCTTCTCGACCGATCATGATAGCCCCTATGCCGCGCCGGATGACCGGCGTGGGCTGCTGATCGTTGCCGATGACGAATGGTTCGACGATGCCGCCATGCTGGCCGATGCCGCCGGCCTGCGCCTGCTCGGCACCGTGCCGCTCGGCCAGGCCGCCGCCCGGCTCGACATGCAGGTGGGCTGCGACGTCGTGCTGCTGCTCTGCCACCAGCCTGATCCGTTGCTCGAACGGCTGATCGTCCAGGTCGAGACGATCGCGATTCAGAATCGCATGGCGGTGGTCCTGCTCGCCGGGATCGAGACACTCGACACGGCCTATGCCTGCATGCGCAGTCCGCAGACCCAGTTGCTGTGCAGTCCCGACAATGGCGACATCGCCGCCGCCCTGCTCGCCGCCGCGCACAGCGACGCGCTCCCCCATAATCTGCACGACGCCACCCATGAAAGCGACGGCAACCGGTTGCAGCGGCTGAGCGAGGAAGTCAGCCGCCTCGCTCGCACGATCGAGGCCCTGACCGATCGGCCGCGCCCTACGCTCCCCGCGTTCGACATGCCCGCGCGCATCGCCGACCGCCAGGGCGGCTATACCGCCATGCCGGCCATGGCCACGATCGGAGCGGCCACCATGGCGGAAACCGCCTCCGTCACCGCCGCCCAGGTCCGCGACCTGCTGCGCGCCCGCCGGCTGCGCGCCGATTTCCTGCCGGGCGACCTGTTCGCCGATCCGGCCTGGGACATGATGCTCGACCTGCTCGCCGCCCGGCTGGAACAGGCCCATGTCTCGGTCTCCAGCCTCTGCATCGCCTCCGCCGTGCCGCCGACCACGGCGCTGCGCTGGATTCGCACATTGACGGACAAGGCCCTGGTCGAACGCCGTGCCGATCCGCATGACGGTCGCCGCATCTTCATCGCGCTCGCCGACGACGCGGCTGACCAGTTGATCCGCTGGTTCGGCGCCAGCCATCGCTATCGCGCGCACTGATCTACCCCATCGGATAAAGGCCGCTTGACCCGCGCCCAAAAAAATCTAGAAGCGCCCGCACCCCATGGGGGCGATTAGCTCAGTTGGTAGAGCGTCTCGTTTACACCGAGAATGTCGGCGGTTCGAGCCCGTCATCGCCCACCAGTTTTGCGGCCTTTAGAGCCCGTCCGGGGGACGGGCGGCCGCAAAACTCCGAGCAGCTATGCTGCGAGGGCATCGGATATGGGACGTCCGGCCGACGGCTTCCGGCGAAACTCCCGAGCGACGGCGAAGGGCTTAGCCATCCAGGCAAAACCAGCCCCGATCCGCACCCGTAACATTCATCCTGCAGCAAGCATGGTTCCGGCATCCTTGCCACCATGCCGATCAGCTTCTTCCTTGGCGGCTCCGTCGCGCCGATATTGCTGATGCTGTCGCCCTTCGCGGTGATGGCGGTCGGCAATTGTGCCGACTGGCAAGCCAAGGCTTCAAGCGCAAGGATCGCGGCAAAGTCCCCCGCCGACGCCGGCTGCACCCAGCCCCGCTATCCGCTGATGTAATCACGCGCTGCCAGATATTGCGGCGCCGCGTCACCGCTGCTAATTCCGCCTCCCATGATCCAGCCGCCCGAAATCATCCGAGTCACCAAGTCCCGCGTCTCCTGCGACGGTTCGGGTGACATTCCCGCCGCCCTTGGCCATCCGCGCGTCTTCCTGGAAATTGACGAGCATGGCTATGTCGATTGCGGCTATTGCGATCGCCGCTTCGTGCTGGCCGGCGGCGTTGCCGACAATGGTGAAATCGGCAACAAGCCGGACATCGCCTCGGGCGCTAGCCTCTAAGGCTCTCTAAAATTTCCATTGGGCATCCGTCATGCCGCGCCTATATCGGGCGGCATGACCGATCTCGCTTCGCAATTCACTGATGCCCGCGGCCTGCTCTATCGTCCGGGCCTGCTCGATCCCGATGGCGCGCGCCGCCTGACCGCACAGGCGCTTTCGGCCTGCGACGATGGCGAGCTCTACCTCCAATATCGCGCCAGCGAGAGCTTCGGCTTCGACGATGGTCGCCTCAAGACCGCCGATTATTCGACCGATGCGGGCTTCGGCCTGCGCGGCGTTTCGGGCGAGATGACCGGCTTTGCCCATGCCAATGACCTCAGCGAAGCGGCCATCGCCAAGGCGGCGCAGACGCTGACCCTGCTCGATCCGGCCAAGGGCCAGCCCGCCCCGCCGCCCCAGCGCACCAATCGCCACCTCTATACCGACGCCAATCCGCTGGAGCTGGTGCCCTTCGCCGAGAAGGTGACCTTGTGCGCCGCGATCGACGCCGCCGCCCGCGCCCGCGACCCGCGCGTCGCCCAGGTTTCGGTGAGCCTAGCCGGCAGTTGGTCGGTGATCGAGATCGTCCGCGCCGACGGTTTCACCGCCAGCGACATCCGCCCGCTCGTCCGCCTCAACGTCTCGGTCATCCTGGAGGAAAATGGCCGGCGCGAAACCGGCGTGTTCGGCATTGGCGGCCGCTATCTCTATGATCATGTGATGGACCCCAAGATCTGGAACCGCGCCATCGACGAGGCGCTGGCCCAGGCCCAGGTCAATCTCCGCTCGGTCGCCGCCCCCGCCGGCGAAATGACCGTGCTGCTCGGCCCCGGCTGGCCGGGCGTGCTGGTCCATGAAGCGATCGGCCATGGCCTGGAAGGCGATTTCAACCGCAAGGGCACCA